>NZ_JAKRFC010000013.1:0-119248 GCF_022348205.1 Epibacterium sp. MM17-32
ACTCAAGTCAAACTCATCTGACCCAACGGGCAAGGCGGAAGATACAGGCATGGACAAATTGACTGCGCTGATTGGTGCCGTTTTTGTTATCGGCGGGGGTTTTGCCGTTTGGCAGTTCGTTGGAGCGGAAGATACAGCGGTTGGCCACTCCATGACGCCACCCGACACAAGTGAGATCGCTGAAGGCGGCCCGATCGTTCAGGTCCAGCTGCCTTCTCATCTCTCGCAACAGGCGGCGCTTGGAAAGAGCATATTCGAGGCAAAGTGTTCTGAGTGTCACGGTGAAAATGCTGCCGGTCAAAACGGTGTTGCGCCGCCTCTTGTGCACAAGATCTACGAACCAAGCCACCATTCCGACATGGCCTTTGTTTTGGCCGCTCAAAATGGCGTGCGTGCGCATCACTGGAATTTCGGTAACATGCCACGGATCGAGGGATTGACCCAGGGAGACGTCAAGATGGTTGCCGCCTATGTCCGCGAACTACAGCGGGCCAACGGGATTGACTGATGCGTTGGTCGAAGACAAACGGATGGATTCTGTCGATCGTTTTCGGCCTTTTCCTAGTGGTTCTCGGAGTGCCTGAGGCGCCAGCTTTTCATGGTGAAGCGTCCTTGGCGCAAGAATTTCACGCTCACGAAGATGTAGGGTCATCGACGAACGAGGCCTCTGGCCACTGTCATCCGGGACTCGATTGTTCTGTCACGGCGGTGGTGTTTCTCCAGCCAAACGTGGTTTACGAGCCGCAGTTTCTGACGGCAGTCATGCAAGACGGCGCGACCCAACGAACCGAGTTGCGCTCCGCCAGCGATCCTCCACCGCCACGACGGTGGGTCTGATTTCACATCGCTCGAAAAGCAGACCCAAAGAAGGATCGAAGACATGAAAAAGACGACTATCGTAGCGGCAGTGTTGATTGCAGGTACTGCGGTCACGGCATTCGCGCATAGCGGTGCCACCGGCATCGTGAAAGAGCGCATGGACGCCATGCTTGCAATGGGGAAGGCGGTCAAGACCGTGGCCCCGATGATGAGGGGCGAAACGGCCTATGACGCAGAAACAGTGCGCGATGCCGCGCGCCTGTTCCAGCAGCACGCCGGTGAGAGCATGACGAACCTGTTCCCTGAGGGCACAGGGGGCATGCCCTCGGAAGCCAAAGACGAGGTGTGGACCGACTGGGACCGCTTCGCAGCATTGGCGAGTCAGCTGGAAGAATATTCCGAAGGCCTGGAACGCGCAGCCGACAATGGATTGGGCGGCATGGGCGGCAATACCTCCATGGGTGGCACCTCGATGATGGGCGGTGGGTCCATGATGGGCGGGAGCACGATGATGGGCGGAGGCGGCATGATGGATGCGGCCGCCATTGCCGAAATGCCCGCCGACGCGGCATTCGCGATGACGACCCAGGTCTGTTCCGCGTGCCATGAACGCTTCCGGGCGGAAGAAGACTGACCATGCGACGGTTTTTGACACTGGTCAGCGGGGTCGCCGTGCTGGGCGCGGCCGGCCTCGGCGCGGTGATTGCATGGCCTGTCGGCAGTGCGGTGGCGCCGATCGCATCAGCGGGCAATGTCGACCGGGGCGCGTATCTGGCGCGCGCCAGTGGGTGCATTGCCTGTCATACCAATTTCGAAGCGGGCGGCGCGCCACTTGCCGGAGGGGCGCCGCTCGAAACCCCGTTCGGAACGTTCTATCCGCCCAACCTGACGACAGACCCCGAACATGGCATGGGCGAATGGACGGCAGAACAGTTCGCAAAAGCCGTGCGGCAGGGTATCGGCCCCGATGGAACGCCCTACTATCCGTCTTTCCCATATACGTTCTATGCGGATTTTTCTGACCAGGATATCGCTGACCTCTGGGCGGCGTTTCAAACCGTGCAGCCCGTGGACAAGCCTGCACCAGAAAACGATGTCAGCTTCCCATTCGACCAACGATGGGGGCTGAAGCTCTGGCGAGCGGCGTTCTTCTACGATCCGGATACCGAACCGGTTGAAGGGCGAAGCGACTCATGGAATCGCGGACGGGAATTGGTGCGCGGTGCGGCACATTGCGGAGCCTGCCATACGCCGCGCAATCTTGCGGGAGGCCGCGATATCGGTGCTTCCTTTGCAGGCAACGCCCAGCTTCCCGGTGGCAGCAAGGCACCCGCGATACGGCCAAAAGACCTGGCCAAAAATGACTGGACGGTTTCAAACCTCGCTTATGCGCTCCAGACCGGCATCACCCCTTCGGGCGATGCGTTCGGCGGCAGCATGGCGGAAGTCGTTCGCGACGGAACTCGGTTTCTGACACCTGCCGATCGCGAAGCGATGGCGCTTTTCCTACTGAACAAGGACACGGTCGAGGCGGAGAACTCCGCTTCGAACTAACATCACGCGGGGGCGACACGCCCCCGCTTTCTCGAGGATCGAAATGAAACAAACACGTAGGGATTTCTTGCGCAATGCAACTCTGGCGGCCTGTGCGGCCGCCATCCCGCGGTCGGCTTATGCCGCAACCCCGTTCGAGGACGTGGTTACCAAGGTTGCGCGTCGACAACTTCTTCCGGACACCTACCCGGAAACAGAGATCTGGGGCTATGACGGTCTTGTTCCGGCCCCGGAAATCCGGGTTGCACAAGGCGATCGGGTGCGTCGCAGGTTCCGCAACGAGGTACCCGATCCCAGTTCGGTTCACTGGCACGGAATCCGGATCGATAACGCGATGGATGGCGTTTCAGGACTGACCCAGAAAGCCGTGGCACCAGGTGCAACCTTTGACTACGACTTCGTCGTACCGGACGCGGGCACCTATTGGTATCACGCGCATAATCGCTCATACGAGCAAGTCGCGCGTGGTTTGCGCGGTGCCTTGATCGTCGAAGAGGTCGATGGACCGGACATAGACCGCGAGGAAGTCATCGTTCTGGAGGACTGGTTGCTCGACCCTGAGAGCGGGCAGCTGTTCGACAATTTCGAACAGCCTATGATGATGAGCCACGGTGGACGCATCGGCAACTTTATCACGACCAATGGGCGCTATGACCTGACCTTGCCCGCGAAGCGCAACGAACGCATTCGCTTGCGGATCATCAACGCAGCAAGCGCTCGAATTTTCCCGCTGAGGCTCTCTGGATTCAGTGGCTGGACGGTGGCCGTGGATGGAATGCCAACCGGCCAACCCCAGTCGGTTGACGGCGAGTTGATCCTCGGCCCGGCACAGCGCGTCGACTTAATTGTGGATGTGACCGAAGGCGAAGGCGGCACCGCCCAATTGCTTCGCATCGGCGATGATGATCAACTGACCCCGTTGGTGAGTTTTCTGGTCAACGGCACAGCCAGTTCAGTACCAAGAGGCAAGCCACTGCCGTTGCCGCCGAACCCCGCGGCACACGCCCCGGACCTTGCCGATGCGCGTGATTTGCGACTGGTCATGTCCGGCGGGGCAATGGGGCGAATGCAGTCCGCATTGCTTGGCGGGGAACGTCTTGGATTCCGTCAGCTTGCCCAAGCGGGCAAATTCTGGGCCCTGAATGATGTCGCCGAAATGACCGACACGCCACTGGCCGATCTATCCCTGAACGAGCCGGTGCGCCTGAAGATCGAGAACCAGACCGTTTTCCCACATGCGATGCACCTGCACGGGATGCATTTCCGCGAGCTGCGCCCCGACGGCGCGTTCGGGCCGATGCGGGACACGATCCTGTTGGCCGGCAACGAGTCCCGGGAGATCGCCTTTACGGCAGACAATCCCGGCAAGTGGCTGTTCCATTGCCACATGCTCAGCCACGCCGCATCTGGCATGACAACCTGGATACGGGTCACATGAGATATCTCGTTTGGTCCCTTCCGATCACTGTCGCAGCAGCCGCCTTCACGTATTGGCTCTCGACCAGTGCATCCTCGGATGTCGGCAGCGCGTCCAGGGCGGAGAGCTACGACATCGAAGAAGGCGCGTTGCTCTACGCAGAAAACTGTGCGTCTTGTCATGGCGCGGGTCTGGAAGGCCAGCCGGAATGGCGAACGCCCGGCGCGGATGGGCGCCTGCCAGCACCACCACATGATGAGACGGGTCACACCTGGCATCATCCTGACAGCCT
This sequence comes from Epibacterium sp. MM17-32, assembly GCF_022348205.1. Lineage (NCBI taxonomy): Bacteria > Pseudomonadati > Pseudomonadota > Alphaproteobacteria > Rhodobacterales > Roseobacteraceae > Epibacterium > Epibacterium sp. MM17-32. Next base: position 4,083 of record NZ_JAKRFC010000013.1, read on the forward strand.
GCTCTTCGATTACACAAAACTGGGGGGTGCGGCGCTTCTGGCGCGTCAGGGCGTCGAATTCGACAGTGGCATGCCCGGTTTCGCAGACGTGCTGACCGACCAGCAAATTCACAACATCCTGGCCTTCATCCGGTCCACCTGGCCAGACCGCATCCGCGAAGTCCAGGCCGCGCGGACAGAAGCCGACGAACAACGGGGAGAGAACTAAAATGCGTTTCAGACAAGCCTTCACGACGGTCGCGATAGCTGCCTTGCTTCCGCTACCGGCACTCGCGGACGAACTGTCAGAGTCCCGGGTCAAGGAACTTGTGCTCGAGGCAATCCGCGAGAAACCGGAGATTGTCATGGAGGCCGTGGCGATCCTCGAACAAAGGCAGGCGCAAGCGCAGGAGCTCAGTCAGGCCCAAGTTCTGAATGACCAGCGCGATCTGATCGAGAACGATCCGAATGCGCCGGTTCTCGGCAACCTGGAAGGGGACGTCACTGTTGTGGAATTTTTCGACTACAACTGTCCCTATTGTCGGCGGGTCAAACCCGAGGTGCGGGCTTTGATCGAAGACGATCCCAACATTCGCCTCGTCTATCGTGAATGGCCCATTCTCGGAGACGGATCGGTGTTTGCCGCGAAAGCGGCCTTGGCAGCGCGCAAGCAGGACAAATACGAAGAGTTTCACTGGGCAATGATGGGGCTGGAAGGCCGCGCGGAAGAGGCCTCCGTGCTGCGCGTGGCCGAGGAGATCGGCCTGGATATCGCGCAGTTGCGCAAGGACATGGAGGCCCCCGAGGTCGAAGAGCACATTGCGACCTCCATGCAACTGACCCAAGCTCTGGGCTTTAACGGCACGCCGTCTTTCGTGATCGGGGATGCGCTGGTCCCGGGCTTCGTCGAAAAGGCGCAGCTTGCCGACTTGGTCGAGGAAGCCCGCAAAGTCGAAGACTGAAATTCTGTGCCCGGACCACCCTTGGGTGGTCCAGGCACTGCATCAAGCGGCCGCAGGTTCCACGTTGTAGCCCGCATCCCGAATGATCGCTTGGACCTGATCGGCTGGTAACACGCTGTCGACATGCACCTGTCGGGCAGAAAGGTCACATTCTACGCCTGCATTCGGATCTGCGCTCTTCACCGCGCTTTCGATTGCTGCGGTGCAATGCCCACAGCTCATGTCCAGAACGCTGAACTTCATCGGAACCACTCCTTGATCTGATTTCTATCGGTGACATGGGGCTTCCCCCCGCTGGAAGGTCAAGTGAAGAAATTTATTTGGCGCCCTCCCATTGACCCTCCAGTAACTGGAAGCCTCATATTCCACTTCGAATGGAAAAACAGGTGACACATATGCCCGAACCCAAACAGATCAGCCTGCCGATCGAAGGCATGTCATGCGCGTCCTGCGTTGGCAGGGTCGATCGCGCATTGAATGCAATCGACGGCGTAGAGGATGTGTCGGTGAACCTTGCCTCGGAAACTGCTCGCATGAGCGTGGACGCGCTCAAGCGCATTCCCGACATCATCGAATCCCTTCGCGAGCTGGGCTACCCCGCGCGGAAGGCCAGGGCCGAACTCACGATTGCAGCGATGTCCTGTGCCTCTTGCGTCGGGCGGGTCGATAAGGCGCTTGCCGCGGTGCCCGGGGTGGTCGAGGTGAACGTCAACCTCGCCTCAGAGACGGCGACGGTCGTTTACGTCGAAGGTCTTGTCACGACATCCGATCTGATCGAATCAAGCGGCGCGGCAGGGTATCCAGCAACCGTGGCAACGGCCCAGGCCGGTGACGACAGAGTTGCGCGCAAGGAGGAAGAGGCTCAGGCGCTTGCCAAACGGGTCACCTTTGCGGCCATCCTCGCCTTGCCGGTCTTCCTGATCGAAATGGGTGGCCACGTCATTCCGGCCGTTCATATGCTGATCGAGACCACGATTGGCCAGCAGACGAGTTGGCTTCTTCAGTTCGTGCTGACGACAATCGTTCTCTTCGGCCCGGGCCGGACGTTTTATACCAAGGGTTTCCCGGCCTTGTTCCGGGGTGCCCCCGACATGAACAGCCTCGTCGCGGTCGGCACCGGGGCGGCTTACCTTTATTCCGTGGTTGCGACATTCGTACCGTCGGTCCTGCCTGACACGCTGCGCACCGTCTATTTCGAGGCGGCAGCGGTCATCGTCGTTCTGATCCTTCTGGGGCGGTTTCTTGAAGCGCGCGCCAAGGGGAGAACGGGCGCGGCCATCCAGAAGCTATTAGGGCTTCAGGCGCGGACTGCACGCGTGATGCGGGACGGAGAAAGCGTCGAGATCGAGATCGATGCGCTGGTTCAGGGTGACATCGTCATCGTGCGCCCTGGTGAACGCATCGCGGTCGATGGCGAGGTCATCGAGGGGACCAGCCGCGTCGACGAAAGCATGCTGACAGGCGAGCCGATCCCCGCTGAAAAAGGTGCCGGAGATACGGTGACCGGCGGGACGGTCAACGGCGCCGGAAGCCTGCAGTTCCTCGCCACGCGGGTCGGCGCCGACACGACCCTGGCGCAGATTATTCGCATGGTCGAAGAGGCCCAGGGCGCCAAACTGCCGATCCAGGGATTGGTCGACCGGATCACCTTGTGGTTCGTGCCTGCCGTGATGGCGATCGCGGCGGCGACCGTGCTGGTCTGGCTGTTTTTCGGGCCTGATCCGGCCCTGACGATGGCGCTGGTCGCCGGTGTGTCGGTGCTCATCATCGCGTGCCCCTGCGCGATGGGGCTTGCGACGCCGACCTCGATCATGGTCGGGACGGGACGTGCTGCGGAAATGGGTGTCCTGTTCCGTAAAGGTGACGCCTTGCAGCAACTTGATTCCGTTGATGTGGTCGCCCTCGACAAGACAGGCACGGTGACCGAGGGGCGACCCGCACTGACTGACCTTGTGCTGGCGGAAGGGTTCGATCGCCCAACAACGCTCTCGAAGATCGCTGCCGTGGAGTCGCTCTCCGAGCATCCTGTCGCGGACGCCATCGTCCGCGCCGCCCGGGCCGAGGGCGCACCTCTTGTGGCGGCCGAAGGCTTTCAATCGGTCACAGGTTACGGCGTGCGCGCCGTGGTCGAAGACGTGGAGGTGTTGGTTGGGGCCGACCGCTACATGGCGCGCGAAGGCATTGACGTCTCGGCATTGGCTCCAGAGGAAACGAAGATCGCAAGCAAGGGTCGCACGGCGCTTTACGCTGCCATAGATGGGCGTGTCGCCGCCGTGATCGGCGTGGCCGATCCGGTCAAACCGGCAAGCCGCGCAGCCATCGCAGCGCTGCACGAAAAGGGTCTTGCGGTTGCGATGATCACCGGCGACAAACGCGAAACCGCCGAAGCCATCGCCCGCGAAACCGGTATCGACCACGTCATCGCCGGCGTCCTGCCGGACGGCAAGGTTGCGGCGCTCGACAGTTTGCGCCAAGGGAACAAGCGCATCGCCTTTGTCGGCGACGGGATCAACGACGCCCCGGCGCTGGCGCATGCCGATGTGGGCATCGCCATTGGAACCGGCACCGATGTGGCCATCGAATCTGCGGATGTCGTCCTGATGTCGGGCGATTTGCGCGGCGTGGTGAACGCCTTCGAAGTATCGCGGCGGACCATGCGCAACATCCGGCAGAACCTGTTCTGGGCCTTTGCCTACAACGTGGCACTTATTCCGGTCGCTGCCGGGGTGCTCTATCCGGCCTTTGGGTTGCTCCTGTCACCAATCCTTGCGGCGGGTGCGATGGCGTTGTCCTCGGTGTTTGTCCTGACCAATGCCCTGCGGCTGCGGCGCATCGCGCCTGCGATGGACGAGCAGCGCGCAATCCCGGCAGAGATGGCAGCCGCCACTCCTGCTCCAGCAGAATAACGGAGGTCCGACATGAACATCGGAGACGTTGCCCGACAATCGGGTGTGCCCGCCAAGACGATCCGCTACTACGAGGACATCGGTCTGATCCGCCCGAACCGTAGCGAGAACGGCTATCGCGCGTTCACCGAGAACCACGTTCACAAGCTGGCGTTTCTGGGTCGCGCACGGGCCTTGGGGTTCACCATCGAAGATTGCAGGACGCTCCTGTCGCTCTACGAGGATGAAAACCGCGAAAGCATGCAAGTGAAGGCGGTTGCGGAAGACCATCTGCGCCAGATCGAGGAAAAGATCGCGAAACTGCAATCCATGCGCGCGACGCTCGCCGAACTGGTGGAAAAATGTGCCGGGGATCACCGGCCCGACTGCCCCATCATCGAGGATCTGTCGCCGGAGCGGTTGGCCAAGTGACAGGCAAGAAGGGGCTGTACCTCAGAACCAGATCGCGCGGACCGGCATCCAGATCCCCATGAAGATCATCATCAGGTTTTCCGTCAGCGAAATGAACCCCAGCGGGACGGAACTGTCACCGCCGACGCAGGCGCATTTCAGCTCTCTCTTGTCGACATAAACAGCCTTGAACACGCTGACAGCGCCTACCGTGCCGATAAACAGGGCGACAGGCGCCGAGAGCCACAGCAGCGCGCCGGCAGTCATCAGGACACCTGCCAACGCTTCGCCGAACGGGTAGACCTTGCCGTATCGCACCCATTTGCGCGCCAGCAGATCGTAGTTGAGGAACATCGTCGAAAACCCTTCGACATCCTGCAATTTCTGGATCGCGAGAATGGTCATGGACAGCGAAATGAACCATTCGAACCCCCGCAAGGTAAGGACCGACCCGTACTGGTGCCAAGACAGGCCCAATGCCAACAGCGCGGCAACGGAAAAGATCGCGATGACCGGCTGGTAGGTCGTGTCGCTTTGCTCTTCCTCGGGTGGGTCAATGTCGAAAAACACCCTGAGATCATCGTAACCGCCGATCCGTTCGTCCCCGATGAAAGTCTGCGGCGTCGTCTCGACCCCGTGCTTCTTCATGAAAGCATCGGTGTCTTCACGGGTGTCAAGCGGATGGTCTTCCACCTCGAAGCCTTGCCGCTCCAGCAGGTCTTTCGATTTCAGACCGTAGGGGCAGACATGGCCCGGCATGACCATGCGATAAAGCTGCGCGGATTTACTGTCTGTGTCGCGGGGCATGTCCTTTCCTCCTTATCCGCTGCACGTAAGTTGACCACGGAACCCGGCTTCGTAGTCGGTTCCCGCGCTGACGATCAGATCGGTCAGGTCACCGTTCGTCTCTGCGATCTCGGCCGACAGCGGGCCTTCAGAAAATGCATTTTCGCCCTGCGCATTCAGGCGCACCAGATCACCGCTGATCTTCATTGCGGCTGCAGACCCTTCGCCGGTTTCACCAGTCACCAGTACAGCCGGACTGTCCGAGGTGTAAGCAAAGCGGCAATTTCCGCCATTCGGGAACACCGCAGCGATTTCGTCTTCCGTCAGAAACTCAGGATCGACCTTCGACACGACCTCCGTTTGAAGCGCCTGTTGCGCATCCACAACCTGCGCCGGCGTTTCGCTTCGCGTGGCCGATGCTTCGCCGTTTGCTCCAATGTCAGCAATAAGGTAGCGCATTTCGGCGATTTCCTTGTCCTGCGCATAGATAATGTCGTCTGCGAGCCCCCGGACGCGCGGGTCGGTGATCTCGGCACGAGCCGACGTCATGATGGCGATCGAGTGGTGCGGGATCATGGCGCGCATGTAGGACCTGTCCTGCACCGTGAATTGCCCGCGAACCAGCCAGAGGCTCGCCGCGAAAAGGACTATTGCGCCAACGAAAATCGCGATGTTGGCTTTGGTGTTCTGATACATGGACAACATGTACGCCAACATGATCACGGCCATGGTCGCCCCCATCAGGATGGCCATGTAAAGGCGTGTCTCCGAAAAGAAGATATGGCCCCAAAGATAGGTGTTCAGGTACATCAGAACGAACATGACCACGGTCGATGTTCCGATCATCATAAAGAATCGTGAGTAGTGCATTTCCAGTCACCTCCTTGCAGTTCTCTGTAAAACAACAACATTCCAGCGCTGGAGAGTTCCAAAAGCACGAATTTTCGTAGTTTCAAGGCAACAAAGGCGCGTCGTTTGCCCCGGTTCACGGCTTCTTTTCTTTGCCCCTGACGCGCACTGAATTTTCATGGGTCCGAGGAGATCGCGCCATGCAGAATTTCACGAGACGAGAATTGATTTGTGCCGGAGCGATGGGTTGCTTTCTGCCCACAACTGCCTGGGCCCACAAAGTCAAATTGCCCGAACGGTTCGAACCACAATTGGTAAACACCCGTCGTGGTGACTGGGTTAAAGGCGATGTCCACGTCGTTCCCGACGATTTTTTCCTTTATTTCATGCTCGAGGACGGGATGGCGATCCGCTACGGGGTCGGGGTAGGGCGCAAAGGTTTGTACGAACCCGGAGAGTTCACGGTAGCGCGCAAGGCCAAATGGCCATGGTGGCGGCCAACGAACGCCATGATCCGGCGCGAGCCACGCAAATACGCAAAGTACAAGGATGGACTGAAAGGCGGGCCAAACAACCCGCTCGGGGCCCGCGCGCTCTATCTCTACGATGCCGAGGGACGCGATACCTATCTTCGCATTCATGGAACGAACGCCCCGGAGACAATTGGGTCTGCCGTGTCGAATGGATGCGCGCGGTTGACGAATGAACATGTGAAGGATCTGTACGAACGCGTTGAAATCGGCGCCCGCGTCTTCCTGTATCCCAAAGTGACAACGGCGTGAGGAGTGTTCTGTCGCCTTGAAGTTCCTCTTCCGGAAATGGCACAAGTGCGGCAGCTGGCGAAAGCCAGTCTATCATTCATGAGGTGACGGAATTGTCTTTGAGCCGGAGGTCTTTCCTTGGCGGGATGACCGTTGCGCTGGCTGGTACCCGCTTGCCAGCAGCGACACACGAGTTGATCCTCGCGCCCCAATCGATCAAGGCGCACCTTGCTGGGTACGACGTGTCGATGTTGGGCTTCAACGGTGGTCTGCCGGGCCCAGAAGTCAGAATGCGACAAGGACAAACCGCCCGCATTACCCTCGATAACCGATTGGAGGAGGGCGCTCTCGTTCACTGGCATGGGTTGCGGGTTCCAAATCGGATGGATGGTGTCAACGTCCTCACTCAGGATGTGGTCATTCCGGGCGACTCGTATCGTTATCAATTCGGCGTCCCGGATGCCGGCACGTATTGGTATCACTCGCATTACCTGTCTTACGATCAGGTCAGCCGCGGTCTTTTCGGCGCCTTCATCGTCGAGGAGCAAAATGCGCCGGCTGTCGACCATGACATCGTTGTTCAGTTCTTCGATGTCTTGTTGGATCAGTCCGGACAGTACGACGAAGGGTTCAACCCGGCTCATTTCGCGACCGAGGGCCGTATCGGCAATACGGTCACGGCGCTTGTTTCCAATGGAACCAGCAAGAATGTGAGACAAGGCGACCGCCTGCGCTTGCGCCTGATAAATCCCTCTATCGACAGGGTTTACCGTGTCGGGCTGGACGGTCTGGCAGGCAAGATCGTTGCACTGGATGGTATGCCCCTGGCGCAGCCACAGACACTCGAACCCATCCTCCTAGCTCCGGGGCAAAGATGCGATGTGATTGGTGATGCGACCGGGCCTATTAGATTTGACGACAGCTTTGGAGAGCGGACGTTGAGCCTTGGCGAAATCGCTGTTTCCGGCTCTCGTGAGCCCGCGAAAGCGCCCATCACCGCGTTGCCCGCCAACCGAATGCCCGCCCCGCAAGACCCCGGCCAAACCGCGGAGCTGGTGCTTCAGGGAGGTGCGGGAAGCGCGTCCCACAACGGCACAGGGACGTGGGCGCTCAATGACGTATCGGGCCTGCCTCGAACCCCTTTCCTATCCGCCGCGCAGGGGACGACCGCGCGCATTTCGATCCGCAACGAAACCGGGTTCCCACACGTCATGCATCTGCATGGCCACCATTTCTGGGAACTCGATGCGGCGGGTGAAGCCGGTCCATACCGGGACTCGACCTATTTGGAGATCGGCGAGACGCGGGATATTCTCGTCGTCTTGGGCAATCCGGGATCCTGGATGCTGCATTGCCACATGTTGAGCCACCAAGCCGACGGTATGGCAACGTGGATCAGAGTCGGCTGAGGGTCGAGACGGATACATACCGTTACAAATCTCTGAATGATAACAGGCCTTTCGCCGTCTACGTAACCTGACAAGCGAGAAACAGGTCCATCGACTGCCAATGGGAGCGTTCATTGACCCTGACACCAAAATCTCTCGGCATGACTGCGGCGGCAGGATCAGCCGCCTTGCTGTTGGGGGCCTTCGTTTTCCAGGCTCTTGGCTACGCGCCGTGCGCAATGTGCATCTGGCAACGCTACCCACACGCAATCGCCATTGGAATGGGCGCTCTGTTGCTCTTTGCTCTGCCGATTTTGCCAATCCTGATAATCGGTGCCCTGTCGGCACTCAGCACATCCGCGTTGGGGGTGTTTCATACCGGTGTCGAGCGCGGCTGGTGGGAGGGACCGACTTCTTGCACGGGATCCGGCCTCGATGTTTCCCAAATGTCGGTATCGGAATTGCTGCCCTCTGCCAGCTCAAGTGCTTCGACTTTTGTTCTGTGCGATGAGGTTGTCTGGGAATTACTGACGTTGTCCATGGCGAGTTGGAACGCGATCCTAAGCGGTGTCCTTGCTTGCCTCTGGTTGGTCGCGATCGCAAGACATCAAAAGGTTCGGTGGCATGGGGTCGCGGACGTTTCTTGAATCGTCCCGCATTCATCGAAAACAAACAAAGGGCTTCGCTTCATGGTTACAAGACGACACTTCCTTGCACTTTCCGGCTCGCTGTTTTCAGCTTCTCTGAGTTCGCCAGCATTCGCTAAGACCTGGCCGTCAACAGCCGAAAAAGCAGCTTGGGATGCGCAGATCACGCCCGCCAACTATGACCCGGCAACAACCAACCCATGGGGGCTGCATCCCAGGCTGCTGCCGCAACGCGTTTTGGCGAATGACGGTTTGCGCCCGGGTGACATTCACGTCGATGCGATCGCGCGCTATCTGTACCATATCGAGGAAGGTGGCACCGCGATGCGATACGGGGTGGCGATTGCCAAGGGCGATCTCTATGAACCCGGCACCTATACGATCCGCCGAAAGGTCGAATGGCCGCACTGGACGCCAACGCAGTCAATGATCGAACGCGATCCGGAGGCTTACGAGCGGTTTGCCGACGGTATGGAGCCCGGCCCCAACAATGCCTTGGGCAGCAGGGCTTTGTATCTATTCGTCGGAGATCGGGATACGTACCTTCGAATTCACGGAACGCCGAGCCCTCGCAGCATTGGCGGCCGGGCCAGTTCGGGATGCGTGCGCATGGTGATGGCCCACATCAATGATCTCTATCCGAATGTCGCTGTCGGATCGACGGCGTTCCTTTACTCGGCCGAAGACAGCGTTACCGCTCGAAGCTAACCTATTGCATCTTTGGCTCACACGCCGAGGACTGCGTCGTGCAGGGACATCTTCCAATGAATTGTTGGACGAACACTCACGGCTGTGTCGCAAGTGAACTTTCGAACTGTGCGATCGCTACGGATTTGTCGTCCTCATCGTTCTCGAACAGCTTTGTGGTTCGCACGCCCGGCAACTTGCCAAAATCCGCCATCAGGCGCTTTGGAAAAAATGTGCGTCCGATGGATTCAAATCCTGGTAATTGTCTGAGTACCGCGGAGGTACTGGCACTACAAAAACCGGAAGCGGCTGGGCCGCTGGCAATTGCAAGCCGCAAGGCCTGCTCCGCGACTTCGGGGGACACATCGATCTCTTGTATGACGACGTGGTAGGTCTCCCGTGCATGAGCCCGTGCGTAAAAATCGGCCACTTGTGGAGTAATGCCATAAAGCACATCTCCCCGTTCCGGTACCGCGCTCAGCCGGACCGTTCCTGCCGGATCGAAGATAACGCGCTGCGACCCATTGATCATGACGCTGCTATGCGCACCCGCCCCGGATCTGTTGCTGATCATGGTGTACAGCGTCAGCGCAGCCGGTCCGTCGTGACGGTAGGATGCACTACTGATGACTTCGGCTGAAGCATCAGGGCGCATGTCGTTTCCTGCACCGCACCCCGCCAAAATCACCACGGTTAGAACTGAGAAAATGCGATTGGAAAAGCGCACCTTGCAGCCTCCTGCCATGAGTTGAATGACTGAATTTTCGGGATATTCAGGGCCTCTAGCAATCTCGACATCAACTCTTCCGGATTTCACCTCTACCGAAACATGGGTTCGGTTTCGGTTGGTATACGGATCCTCGACACATTTTTTTCTGGATATCGCATGTTTCAGATGAAGAGGAGCGTTCGCCCCGAATTGATTTGTCGCAATTTGTAACAGACCCCGCCTTTGTGACCTCGCGATACAAAACACCGGCTCGCGTGGCATTCCGCATCTGCAGGTGCCCCCCATATGCTGGGTATCGCAACACTGACACGAGGTGATCGAAATGAAACGCAACACTTTACTCGCTGCAATGACCCTGGCTGCAACCGCCCTTGGCGGTGCCGCATTCGCGGACGCCAACCACGGGCGTGGGGGACAATTTGGCGCCCAGAGCGGACCAGGCATGATGCAGAACGGTGGTCCCGGTATGATGGGGAACATGGGCGGAATGATGGACATGATGAAGCGCATGCACGGAAACATGATGGGCGCAGGCATGATGGGCGCAGGCATGGGCAGTGGTATGATGAGCCCAGGCATGGCTGGCGGCATGATGCAAATGTTCGACACTGATGGAGACGGCACAACGACGCCGGAAGAAATGCGCACGCTGCTGGAGGCCAAGCTTTCCGAGTTTGACAGCGACGGGGACGGAAGCCTCTCGATTACTGAATTTGAAGCTCTCCACAGCGCGATGATCCGCGAAATGATGGTGGATCGCTTCCAACACCTCGATGCCGATGGCGACGGCGCGGTGACGCCGGAAGAGATGGCCGCTCCTGCCGATAGGATGGAGCGGATGCAGATGATGCGGTCGAATATGGCAGATGCGCCTGCGCGGCCTGGCAACGGTCAGGGCATGGGCAACGGCTCCATGATGCAGGACAACTGAGCCAATGGGTGCCGGTTTTTTTCCGGCACCCGTCCTCACAACCCCAAAACCATTCGCGGTCGGGACATTGAACCGAACCGCGACCTGAACCGTTTAGCCTCGGTATGCCAACAAATAGAGACACGGAAAGGAAAATTCCCATGGCCTATACCTATGATCGCGTCCTGAAAGACACCAAAATCGATGACGCAGAGATGCGTGTTCGGGATGCTTTGGCAGACAAGGGCTTCGGCGTTCTGACTGAGATTGACGTCAAAGCGACGATGAAAAAGAAACTTGATGCGGACATGCCGCCTTACCGCATCTTGGGGGCCTGTAATCCGGGCATGGCGCACAAAGCCATCGAGATCGAGCCTCGCATCGGTGCGATGCTTCCCTGCAATGTTATCCTGCGGCAACTGGACGGCGACACCGAGGTCAGCGCGGTCGATCCTGTCGCTTCGATGCAGGCGGTGCAGAACCAAGACCTGGACGCGGTCGCCGGCGAAGTCCGCGATCTCCTTCGGGACGCCCTCGACACCGCGTGATGGCGGGATGGGCGTTGGATGCCCTGTCGCAGATCGAGCGCCTTTAGCGGTGCTCGATCAATGCCATCTAATCCCCACGTAAATTCCTGATGAGGAACTCACCCAGTGCTGCCAGCGGGATTGCCATTTCCGGATATTGGAACCGACCTCTTCTCCTTCGACATCGGGGGGGTCACATTCGCACTCCGCTGGTACGCGCTAGCCTATATCTTCGGTATCCTGATTGGCTGGCGCATTTGTTCGAGTGCCATAAGCCGTCCCGCGCTCTGGACGTCAGCTGGACCGCCGCTTGACCGAACGCAGATCGAAGATCTTCTGACGTGGATCATCATCGGCGTGATTGCTGGTGGTCGCCTGGGCTTTGTACTGTTCTACCAGCCCGCATATTATCTCGCCAATCCCTTGGAAATTCTGATGGTCTGGCAAGGCGGCATGTCTTTCCACGGGGGGTTCGCGGGAGTTGTCATCGCGGCCTTGCTGTTCTGCCTTAGACAGAACGCGTCATTGCTCAGCACTGGCGACTTGCTGGCTTTGGCAACACCACCAGGCTTGTTTCTTGGAAGGCTGGCGAACTTCACCAACAATGAGTTGTGGGGGCGGCCGACGGACGTTCCCTGGGCGGTGATCTTTCCCGGCGAAGTCGCGCAGGCCTGCCCAGGGGTTAGCGGCCTCTGCGCCCGACACCCGTCCCAGCTGTACGAGGCGGTATTGGAGGGGCTCATTCTTGGAATACTGCTCATTTATCTCGCTTGGGGCCGGGGCTGGCTGAAAATGCCCGGTGCCTTGGCTGGCGTGTTTCTGACCGGCTATGGTCTTGCCCGAAATTTCGTCGAGATGTTCCGGCAACCGGACCAGCAGTTCGTGACGGAAGATAACCCAATTGGCCATGCGCTCCACTTTGGTGAGTGGGGTTTGACCATGGGCCAGTTGCTCTCCATGCCAATGGTGCTGGTCGGGCTGGCGTTGATCGTGTTCGCCCGGCGGGAACGGGGCCGGACAGCGCCACCCCGCAGAGCCGCAATGTAATCGCCGTACTGATCTCTCTTGACCCTCCTGTGGATGGAAGCCCCAAGCAAGAGAAGCATTCTCGGAAAGGACCGCAAAATGAGCACCCCCGACAGTTCTGAAACCACAGCAGCTTCCTCGGTATTCGTTTGCCCCATGCACCCTGAGGTGCGGCAGTTTGAGCCCGGCAAATGTCCGAAATGCGGGATGCACCTCGTGCCGGAATCGGAGCTCGAGGTCCATTCAGCACATGATCATCACGAACACCACGCGGGTGCCACGCCGGCCGATGGCCGATATGATCTGGTTCCTACAGGACATGATGGTCCCATTTTCACCTGCCCGATGCACCCTCAGGTGCGGCAGCCTGATCCGGGCGCGTGTCCGATCTGTGGTATGGGATTGGAACTGGAATCCGGTGTGCCGGGCGATGAAGGTCCAAATCCCGAACTGGTGGATTTCACACGGCGGTTCTGGGTCGGCACAGTTCTGACTATCCCGCTCCTTGTCCTCACGATGGGGCCATTCGTCGGTTTCCCCGCAGTCCGGACGTTTTTTGGCGAAAGCATTACACAATGGATCGAATTGATCCTGGCAACGCCAGTGGTCTTGTGGTGCGGCTGGCCGTTTCTGGAACGCGGATGGATTTCGTTCCGCACATTGAACCTCAACATGTTCTCCCTGATCGGCATGGGCGTTCTGGCCGCCTGGCTCTTCAGCGTCGTTGCCGTTCTCGCACCGGACATATTCCCTGATGGGTTCCGAGACTCCGAAGGCCATGTCGGCGTCTACTTCGAGGCGGCGGCGGTGATCGTGACGCTCGTGCTGCTCGGTCAGGTGATGGAATTGCGCGCACGTGAAGGAACCGGAAAGGCGATCCGTGCGCTACTCGATATGGCCGCCAAGACCGCGCGGGTCATGCGGGACGATGGCTCCGAAGAGGAGATCCCGCTGGAGGACGTACAGGTCGGCGACCGGCTGCGCGTACGGCCCGGTGACAAGGTGCCTGTCGATGGCGTGGTTCTGGACGGCCGGTCCTCGATCGACGAAAGCATGATCTCCGGTGAACCTGTGCCGGTCGAGAAGACCGAAGGCGACCCAGTAACTGGTGCGACGATCAACGGCACGGGCAGTCTTGTGGTGGAGGCGACGCGTGTCGGGTCCGACACGATGCTGGCTCAAATTGTCGAGATGGTGTCGAACGCGCAGCGCTCGCGCGCCCCGATCCAGAAATACGCCGACAAGGTGGCGGGATATTTCGTTCCGGCCGTCATCGGTATCGCGGTCCTGTCCTTCATCGCCTGGGCGATCTGGGGGCCCGCGCCTGCGCTTTCCTACGCATTGATTTCGGCGGTGGCGGTTCTGATCATCGCCTGTCCTTGTGCGCTTGGCCTGGCGACACCGATGTCGATCATGACAGCGACAGGACGGGGCGCTCAGGCAGGGGTGCTGATCAAGAACGCCGAGGCGCTGGAGCGGTTCGAGAAAGTCGATACCCTGATCGTCGACAAGACCGGCACGTTGACCGAAGGCAAGCCGCGGCTTGTCGACGTACTCCCGCAACCCGGCCACGACGAAGCCGAGGTCTTGCGTCTCGCCGCATCGCTTGAGCGCGGATCGGAGCACCCCTTGGCCGAAGCGATCGTCAGGGGTGCGGAGGAGCGAGATGTCAAAATGGACGAGGCACGGGACTTCGAGGCGGTCACTGGCAAGGGCGTCAAGGGGGTCGTTGACGGCAAAGCGGTCGCGCTCGGCAATTTGGCGATGATCCGCGAATTGGGGCTCGAGGCGGGCGCGTTGACCGCCAAGGCCAATGCCCGCCGCGACGAAGGCGAGACGGTCATGTTCGTTGTGCTGGATGGCGAGATCGCCGGTCTAGTTGCTGTCGCCGACCCAGTGAAGGAGACCACGCCAGAAGCCATCGAGGATCTGCATGAACTGGGGTTCCGCGTCATCATGGCGACCGGCGACAACGAACGCACGGCCAAGGCCATCGGCACGCGGCTCGGAATCGATGAGATCCGGGCCGACGTGCTGCCGGAGGACAAGGCGCGGATCATCCTTGAGTTGCAAGAGGCGGGCCACAAGGTCGCCATGGCCGGGGATGGCGTCAACGACGCCCCCGCGCTCGCGCAGGCCGATGTCGGCATCGCCATGGGCACCGGCGCCGATGTGGCCATCGAAAGCGCGGGCGTCACGCTGGTCAAGGGCAACCTTGATGGTATCGTGCGTGCGCGGCGGCTCGCCCGGGCCACGATGCGCAACATCCGCCAGAACCTGTTCTTCGCGCTGATCTACAACGCCTCCGGCGTGCCGGTCGCGGCGGGAGTTCTGTTTCCCTTCTTTGGCATCCTCATCAGTCCGATGTTTGCTGCCTTCGCCATGAGCGCGTCGTCAATCTCGGTGGTGCTCAATTCGCTGCGCCTTCGCGGCGTTCGTATCTAGAAGCGCGCAACAGCGTTCGGACGAACCAAAATTAAAAGGGGGCCATTTATGCAGAGCGAAAAAGAAACGTACCGCGAAAATTCCATCAGTCTGGGCGGAGCCGTTGCGATGGGGACAGGCGTGATGATCGGCGCTGGAATCTTTGCGTTGACGGGGCAAATCGCGCAGCTCGCCGGCCCGCTTTTCCCGCTTGCATTCATCGCCGGCGCGGTCGTCACAAGCTTCAGCGCCTACAGCTACATCAGGATGTCGAACAAATGGCCGTCCTCGGGTGGCATCGCCATGATCCTGCAGAAATGCTATGGCCCCGGAGCCATCGCGGGCGGGGCCGCACTGCTGATGGCGCTCAGCATGGTGATCGCGGAAAGCCTCGTCGCCCGGACCTTCGCCACCTATGTCTTGCGCCCTTTCGATATCGAAGGTGGCCCATTGGTCCCCGCTCTGGCCGTGGCCGTAATCGTTTTCGCCTTTCTGGTGAACATCGCCGGAAACCGCTCGGTCGGGCTATTTTCGCTGATCATGGCAGCGATCAAGATCGGAGGCATAGCTCTGTTCGGCATCGCGGCCCTGTGGTCCAGTGGTTTTGCGTTCGCCGCGGCCTCCGAGACGCCTCAATCCTACAGTATAACCGGTTTCATAGCATCCACGGCGCTGGCTATCCTTGCCTTCAAAGGGTTCACGACGATCACCAACAGCGGGGCCGAGATCACCGAACCCAACCGCAACGTTGGCCGAGCAATCATGTTCTCGATCGGGATCTGCGTCGTCGTTTACCTGTTGGTAGCCTTCGGGGTTGGTTCGAGTCTGACGATCGAGGAGATCATCTCGGCGCGTGACTATTCACTGGCACAAGCGGCGCAGCCCGCCCTTGGACAAACCGGCTTCATACTGACGGTGATCCTGGCCGCTGTCGCAACCGCGTCCGGCGTTCTGGCCAGCGTCTTCGCGGTGTCGCGCATGCTGGCGATGTTGACGGACATGGAAATGATCCCGCACAGCCACTTCGGAATGTCCGGCCCTATCCAGCGCCACACGCTGGTCTATACCGTTGTCATCGCTTCAGCGCTGGCCGTGCTTTTCGACCTGGGCCGGATCGCATCCCTCGGTGCCTTCTTCTACCTTGTAATGGACATGATCATACACTGGGGCGTGTTCCGCTATCGTCGAACAGATGTGGGCGCCTCCGGTATCGTGCTTTTGAGTGCCCTGTCGCTCGATGCGATTGTACTGGCAGCTTTCACCGTGATGAAGCTTCAAAGCGACCCGATGATCGTTCTCTACGCCGCTGTCGGGATGATCGCCGTGTTCGCCTTCGAGCGCGTTTACTTGTCGAAGTGGATGGCACCGCAAGCTGCACACGCCCACGGTGATTAGCGTGCCGTCACCTGGCATGAAGAGCTGCGATGGCTTGTGCGCCGATCGTGATCAGCCCGACCGAAAAGGCAAACGCAGCCAAGGCGAGCAACATCACGCCCGTGTTCATGGGCAAGCGACGAACAACCGGTCCAAGAAATTCCGACCGCCCGAGAGCCGAGACGTAGAGCGGCAACGCGCTTATCATAGTCGCATAGAGGTAAACGCCGGAGATGTTCTCGAAAAACGCCGAACGCGCAAGAGTCGGGGATACAACCGCCAAAGCGGTTGAACGATTGCCGCCGAATGACCCGAACCAGTCGGCAGATAGAACGTATGTAAGCACGTGGAGACCTGGAAAGAGAAGGGTTCTGAGCAAGACATCGACCAGCACGAAAAACACCGTGTCTCTTGAGCCCGCCTTTGGTTGCTTTGTCATGGCGAAAAGGAAAAAACTGACGTAGTTGACGGCAAAAACCACGGGCAAACCGTTGGTCGCAACCTGCCTTAGAAAGCGCATGAGTGCCGGTCCGCCGGCAGCAAGAGCCGGAGCAAAGCCCGGAGCCAGTAAGACATAGAACAACAGGACCGGCAGTAATGCAGCGAAGCTGAACAGCAGGACATTTCTAAGAAACTGAGCCGCGGGCATACTGATAGAGAAAAATCTATCCATTGAAATAGCCTGCCATGTGGGCACCACTAGGTCGATGATACGGGGCGTTGTTGCACAAGTCTGACGCCTCAGGATTCCCTTCGCGAACCCATGCTGTTAGCCGCATTCCATGAGCAACCCATCTCCCGCCCGCTATCGTACGACCAACTGGTCCAGCTACAACGCATCGCTGCGCAAGCGGGGGTCCCTGCTGATCTGGGTCGACGAAGACATCACTTGGCGCGCGCCCTCACCGCCGCCCTCCTAGCCGGCACGATATCATTTCTGTCCCCCTGCGTGCTACCTCTTGTGCCAGGTTATGTCTCCTACGTAACCGGGCGCACAGCCGCTGAGGGCGGGGTGGTCGGCGCTTCGCCGTCGCGCGCGGTCTGGCTGAGCCTGTGTTTTGTCCTCGGCTTCTCCACCATCTTCATGGGACTTGGCGCATCCGCGACTGCAATGGGTCAGGCCCTGCTTCGGTGGCGGTATGAACTCAACCTCGTTGGGGGCGGCATCATCATTTTCTTCGGGCTCTTCATGATAGGAGCCGCGCGTGTTTCGGTCATGGAACGCGACTTCCGATTCAATCTCAACATCCCCGGGGGCCAACCCGCTGCGTCCTATGTCCTCGGTCTTGCCTTCGGTTTCGGCTGGACTCCGTGCATCGGCCCGATCCTCGGCGCGATCCTGACAGCCAGTGCGGCGAGTGCCACGATGGGCGAAGGTATCATGCTGCTTGCCGTCTATTCCGCCGGCCTTGGAATACCGTTTCTGATCGTGGCCGGATTCACCGACCAGATCGCGGGACGGTTGCGGGCCATCGGCCGGGTTGGCCGCCGCCTCCACCAGCTTGCGGGCATAGTGATGATCTTGATGGGGCTGGCGATGATGACAGGGCAGTTGAGCGCGCTGTCATACTGGATGCTCGACGTATTTCCGGTTCTGGGACGGATCGGATAGCTCCATTAGTAGCAGCGTCTATTGATAACAGAAAATTTTCTTGAACCTCTAGTAGCTTTAGGAGTTAAGCCACCGACAAAGAACGGCACCATGGAGCAAGTTGCCAATAACGCCTCACTCCTTCCCGGGCGAACAACACTGCGTTCGGGGTAAGGTTCGGTTTGCCGTCCAATGCGTGAACGGAGCAATCTATATGCTGACAAGACGACATTTCATCCAGACGACCACCGCGCTGTTTTCGGCATCGATATCCAGCCCGCTCCTTGCAGACACGTGGCCTACCGATGCGCAGAAGGCAGCTTGGGACGCACAGGTTACACCTCCCGGCTACGACCCGGCCACGTCCAACCCTTGGGGCCTTCACCCTCGCTTCCTGCCACAGCGGGTCCTCGCGAAGGACGGACTTGTACCCGGTGATATCCATGTCGATGCTGTTGCGCGCTATCTCTACCACATCGAAGAAGGCGGCACGGCGATGCGCTATGGCGTGGCGATCGCGCGCGGTAAACTTTACGAACCGGGCACCTATACGATCAAGCGCAAGGTCAGGTGGCCGCATTGGCAGCCGACACAAAACATGATCGACCGCGACCCAGAGCTCTACGCCGATATCGCTGACGGTATGGAACCCGGACCTGAAAACGCGCTCGGATCGCGAGCCCTCTATCTCTTCGTCGGCGACCGAGACACCTATCTAAGGATTCACGGGACACCGTATCCAAGAAGCATTGGCGGCCGTGCGAGTTCCGGCTGCGTCCGAATGGTCATGGCACACATCAATGATCTCTATCCCAACGTCGAGATTGGCTCGACGGCATTCCTGTACTCGGCGGAAGACAGCGTCACCCCGAGAAGTTGACTGGCGCATCATGTGTTACGCGTGGGCTTGACGCATCTATGGGCTGATCAGGACTGGCGCGAAGTGCAGATGGGGTTGCCACCTGCCGAGCGTAGCGGAACCAAGGTGTTTTCCACCGGACCGCTGTGTTCATACCAATAACAGCCATCCTCGGGACGAAGCCGCGCCGTGGTGAGATCCTGACCAGGCGCAGCAAGGGCAATGACGGCCTCGGGAACACTTCCCACTTCGTTGCGAGCGCCGCCGTCGTCCAGCGTTGGCACCGCGCAGCCAGCAAGCACCAATGTCGCTGCGATAATCGGCGCGTTTCGTTTCTGCATGTCTACCTCACTCATTCTGATCGCTTCGTACCGGCAAGCGTTGCTCCAACCGCGTCGTTTCAAGGGGGCGGCTAGCTTCAAGCCTCCGCAGGGCGCCTTTCTTGCTGGACGAATATCCACTTGTTGCCCTTGAAGCTCTAGTTACTGTAGGGGCTATGTCAATGTGGAATCAATGAATCCTGAGGTCAATCCATGTCTTCCGACGGCAACCGCAACGATCACGGCCATCCGGGTGATCAAGAGCATTCTGACCCAAGAGGCAACTCCTGTTGCGACGCCAGCAAGGACGTCGCGTCCACGGCGCCAGCGCCGTCTGGCGGAAGGAGCTTTCAGGTCTCCGGGCTCGATTGCGCCGAAGAGGTGGCGATCCTGAACCGGGTTGTCGGGCCGAAAGTGGGCGGAACCGAACACCTGGCATTCGACGTGATCAACGGGCGAATGACCATCCTCGATAGCGCCGAGAGGATACCAGACGACGAAGTCACGCAGTTGGTCGCAACGACCGGCATGAGCGCCAAGCCATGGGATGCCGACAACGCAGCAGAGGACCAGGCGGCGCATCTGGCACGTCAGAAGCGCTTTACCTCGTTGAGCGGCGGCTTCTGGGCGGCGGGATTCCTTTTTCACATTGTCGAGACCGGCATGGGCGGCGCGCTCGGGCTCTTTGCGGGCCATGGCGAGGTGCCTATGCCTATGGTGGAAGCAGGGATCTTCGCCGTCGCGATTCTTTTTGGCGTCTGGCTTGTCGCGCCCAAGGCCTGGTCTTCGGCGCGGAGGCTTAGCCCCGACATGAACCTGCTCATGGTGGTGGCCGTCGCGGGCGCCATCGGCCTCGGCGAGTTTTTTGAGGCCGCGACGGTCGCCTTCTTCTTCTCGCTTTCGCTTTATCTTGAGAGCTGGAGCGTGGGGCGGGCGCGTAATGCGGTTTCCGCGCTCCTCGATCTGGCGCCGCCAACGGCGCGGGTTCTTTACGACGACGGATCTGAATCCGACGTTCCGGCCGCGGCCGTGGCAGTCAATGCAAGGTTTATCGTGCGCGGCGGCGACCGGATCCCCCTCGACGGTGAGGTCGTGGACGGGGCAGGGGCCGTCGATCAGGCCCCAATTACTGGGGAAAGCGCGCTAGTGCCCAAGGAACCAGGCGACGAGGTCTATGCCGGCACGATCAACGGCGAGGGCACACTGACGGTGCGGGCGACGAAGGCCGCCTCGGACACGGTGCTCGCGAAAATCATTCGCATGGTGGGCGATGCCCATGCCCGCCGCGCGCCGGTCGAACAGTGGGTGGCCAAGTTCGCGCGCATCTACACACCCATCGTGATGGCTTTGGCGATCGCCATCGCGCTGGTGCCGCCACTGCTGCTCGGCGGCGCCTGGGACTACTGGTTCTACAATGCTCTGGTCCTTCTGGTCATCGCATGTCCTTGCGCGCTGGTCATTTCTACGCCGGTCTCCATCGTGGCAGCGCTGACCGCGTCGGCACGGGCGGGGGTGCTCATCAAGGGCGGCGCCTATGTCGAGGCGCCGGGGCGGACCACGGCACTGGCGATGGACAAGACCGGGACGATCACCATGGGCGAGCCTGAGGTGGCGGCGGTTCACCCACTGGTCGGCGTTTCCGCACGCGATCTCATGGCGCTGGCAGCAAGCCTGGAGGCGCGGTCTTCACACCCGCTGGCACGCGCCATCCTCTCGCGCGCCGAAGCCGATGGTGTTTCCGTGTCTGCCGCAGAGGACACCCGTACCGTGCCCGGGCGCGGTCTGGAAGGACGCGCCGACGGGCGCGCTATCTGGCTCGGCTCGGATCGCTTCGCCGAAGAGAAGGGGTTCGGCAATGCCATTCCGGCGGATCTGCGGGATCGGATCGAAGGGGCAGGGAGCACCCTCGTTGCCGTGGGTGACGAGACCGGCGTGACCGGCGTACTGGAGCTTCGCGACCGCATCCGCCCAGATGCAAAGGGGATCGTTGCGCGTCTGCATGCGCAGGGTGTGAAGACCATCGTGATGTTGACGGGCGACAACGAACGCACCGCGCGCGCGGTGGCAGCCGAAGTCGGCATCGACGAGGTGCGCGCCGAACTTTTGCCAGAAGACAAGGTGACGGCCATTGAGGAACTCGTCGAAAGCCACGACATGGTGGCGATGATCGGCGACGGTGTGAATGACGCACCGGCCATGGCGCGGGCGCATTATGCCATCGCCATGGGCGCTGTCGGATCGGATGCCGCGATCGAGACGGCCGACATCGCGCTGATGACCGACGACATCGGCAAGGTACCCTGGCTTATCGGCCATTCGCGCCGTGCCATGACGATCATCCACCAGAATATCGGCATATCGCTGGCGACCAAGGCGCTGTTCGTCGGGCTGACCGCGTTCGGTATGGCCTCAATGTGGGGCGCCATTGCTGCGGATGTAGGCGTGTCTCTGCTGGTGGTCGCCAACGCACTTCGGCTCCTGAACGGCCATCAGGTTGAGGCCGGGCCTTCAGGCGGAGAACCGGTGGGCGAGCAGATGGCGAAAGGAGCACTGGCGCACGGTCATTGATCCGGCGGTTTCGGTAGAGTAACGTCTGACATCAACCAGACCTCGCAAAAGGGGCGTCGAGCAGTGATGAATACCAGAATTCCACGGCGGGTCTTGCTGTTGGGCGGATTGGCCACCTTCCTGTCTGGCTGTGCCAGCAAGTTCCGGTCCTACAACGGACCCGAAGTGACCCGGCTGCGTATATACAAGGCGCAGCGGCTGCTGGTTCTTGACGGAACGGATGATGTCTTGCGGACCTATCCCATCGGATTGGGCTTCGCGCCCGAAGGCCACAAGCAGTTCGAAGGAGACGGCCGCACGCCGGAGGGCTCCTATCTGATTGACCGGCGCAACCCGGACAGCCTCTTCCACCTCTCCATCGGCATTTCATTCCCGAACGAGGCCGATATCGCGTTTGCGAAGGCGCAAGGAAAATCGCCGGGCGGCGACATTTTCATCCACGGGGGGCCGCGCAAGGGGATCGACCCGATGAACAAGCGCGACTGGACCGCAGGCTGCATCTCCGTCACAGACCGGCAAATCGAGGATATCTACGCCATGGTCAGGGACGGAACCCCCATCGACATCTATGCCTGATCGTCAGGTGAAGCGACGGCGCAGCGCAACGTTGATGGCTTCGATGGCGATGACCATGACGACGACGGCAATCGTGACGCTGGCCGCCTTATCATACTGGAAAGAGCGCACGTAGGTCTGGATGTAAAAGCCGATCCCGCCCGCGCCGACAATGCCGAGGATCAGCGACTCGCGCAGGTTCAACTCGAACCGGAAAATCGTGTCGCGGGCGACGACCGGCGCCATCTGCGGCCAGATCGCGTATCTGAGCCGCACGAGCGGCCCGGCGCCCGCGCTTTCAAGTGCTGCGATCGGCGCGCGGGACACGCCGTCGATCGCCTCGGCATAGAACTTGGCGAGCATCCCCGTTGCATGAAAGGCGACCGCGATGATGCCGGGCAGCGGCCCGAGCCCGACAGCGCCCACCATGAGCATGGCCACGAGGATCAGCGGAATCGCCCGGATGAAGGCAAGCAGCGTTCGGATCGGCCGAAACACCGCAGGCGATACCATCGTCTCAGACGCGAGAATGCCGAGGGGAACGGACAGGATCACAGCACCGAGGGTGCCGAGGATCGCGATCCTCAGCGTTTCCGCGCTGCCCTTCTTGATCTCGGCCATCACCGTCGGGTCAGGCGGAAACATGCGACCGAGGAAATCGGCGATCCGCGGGCCGGCCGACAGAAGTCGCGAGAACTCGACATCGGTCGTGGCGAAGGACCACAGGATCGCGGCTGCGATCAGACCGCTCGTCGCAAAGCCGCCAAACCCGCGGAACGCCATCAGGACACCGCCCTGAGGCTGATTCCGGGGATTGGCTCAACCTCCCGATAGAGCTCCGCTGTCGCATCCTCGTTCAACTCGGAGGTCGGCACATCAAAGGCGATCTGCCCGCCACGAATGCCGATGATGCGCTGCGCGAAACGCCGCGCCAGGTCGGGCTGGTGCGACGAAAACAGCGCCGTCGCGCCGCGCGCTTGCGCCGCCCCGGTCAGCAGCGCCAGGATCTCACATGCACGCGCAGGGTCGAGGTTGCTCACCGGTTCGTCGGCGAGGATTAGGAGCGGTTCCTGCGCCAGGCACCGCGCGATGGCCACGCGCTGCCGCTGACCGCCGCTGAGACTGTCGACCCGGCGTTCGGCAAGATCGGCAATGCCGCAATCGGTGAGTGCCGCGCGGGCAATCTCCAGATCATGCGCGGTCGGTGACCCAAACAGGGCGCGCAGGGGAGACATGCGTCCCAGGCGGCCGTTAAGGACGTTACGCAGAACCGTGGAGCGTTCGACCAACGCAAACTCCTGAAACACGAAACCGGTATCCGGACGGCGCGCGCGCGGCGGCGGGTGGTCGGGATCGAGCGGCGCACCCAGAACCGAGACCCGCCCGCTCCAGCCTTGGAGCCTGCCGTCGAGCAGCGCCAGCAGGGTCGTTTTGCCCGCCCCGGACGGGCCGAGCAAAGCGACGCTTTCGCCCGCCGGGACGCGAAGCGACACGCCTTCCAGCGCTGGGAGGTCCGTGCCCGGATGGGCAAAGCTCAGGTCGTCGATTTGGGCGGCAATGCTCATTCCAACAGCCCGTATCGGCGCGCCATGTCGCGCACGCCGTCATATGCGGCGCCGTCGGCCCTGACATAGCCGTCCGGGCCGTAGAGATAGCGCAGCTTTTCGCGGTTCTCTGGTGCGTTGAGCCTCAGCATCGCGTCGATGAACCGGTCCTGAAGGCCGGCGTCGAGCCCCGGACGTGCGATCACGAGGTGACTCGGGATTGGCTCGCTTTCCGCAATCCAGGTCACCTCTGCCTGCTGCAGCGGTGTCAGAAGCAGATCGGCGTACTGGCTGGCGCCTGCGGCATCGACCAGGCCTTCAGCCATGGCCTGCATGGCCTGCTGGTAGCCGCCCGCGAAGTAGACGCGGCCGAAGAATACTTCCGCCTGTCCGGGGCCTTCGATCAGCCCGGCCTCCACGAATTCGGCGAGCGGATAGAGATAGCCCGATTCCGAGATCGGATCCGCGAATGCGATGTCGCGCCCCCGCAGGTTGGCGAGCGCGCCGATGCCGCTGTCGCGCCGAACGAAGATGCGGCCCGTGTAACTCGGCGTGTCGCGATAGACCTCCGAGAGGAGCGGCACGGCACCGATCTCGGCCTCGGCCAGAACGAAGGGCAGGGCGCCCATGAAGGAGATATCTGCGTCGCCGTTTCTCAAAGCTTCGACCGCGGCCGCATGGTCGATGGTGACGAACCCCTCGACGGGGACGCCGATCTCACTGGCCAGCCAGCCGGTGATGGCCTCGATGTCACCCAGCAACTTCTCCGGGTTCTCCTGCGGGATGAAGGCGAGCCGCAACCCAGCATTCTGCGCAGCGAGCGGGGACGCCAGAGATAACGCACTCGCGCCAGCCAAAAGAAGCACGGTTCTGCGGTTCAGGTGCTTCGCCATCAGAAGGCCCCCTCTTCAATATCAGCGGCCTCGGCCTTGAATGCGCTCCAGCTTGCTCCGGCGGCCTCCCAGTCCTCGTTGCGCACCGCGGCGCTGACCTCGGCCAGGTTCTCTGCTAGCGCGTAGACGTCGGGCCGTGCGGCGAGGTTCGACATGGTGCTGGCGTCAGCCGAAAGGTCCGCTGCCACGGTGTCGGTCAGGAGCAGGATGTGCTCCGCATCGCGACGCGGCAGCAATGTGTCGAGCGTCGAGGCGAAGGTCGTCAATTCGGAGAATGCCAGCCGGAAGGTCGTGTTCTCGGTGTCGAATGCTTCATAGGGCTCGTCCGCCGCGCCCACGGTCTCCAGATAGGCGGTCAGATAAGTTCGCTCCGCTTCGGTCAGTCCGAGCGTCTTCGTCTCGTCGAACCAGTCTACGACAGCCGCCAAGGTCGGCAGCGATCCGTCATGGAAATAGGGCGCGGTATAGGCAGTGCCGAGCAGCGTCGGAGTGTCCAGTGCACCGGCGCGGGCGCCTTCATAGGCCGGCGCGACGGAGCCGATGTCGTGGGCCTGCCGGTCGAGGAAGTTCGCGTCCGGCACATGGCAACTGGCGCAGGAGCGGTCGCCGAGTCCCGCGAAGGGCGTGTTGAAGATCGCTTCGCCGCGCAGCGCAGCCTCGGGTGCGGCTTCGGTCAACTGACCGTCTGGTGTCAGCATGGAGTTGGGCAGGAAGTCGAACTCGAGCATGTAGGCGAGCAGCGCGTCCAGCATGAAAGGCGTCGGCTCCGCGCCGCCGAACTCATTGACAACAACGTTGCGGGTGAAGTCGCGCAGGGAAGCAAAACGACCGTCGCGGCCGTAGGGACCGGTAAAACGCAAGCCGCGCAGGCTGGGAATGTCGAGCGGATCGTCGCGCCTGTCATTGAAGATCGAGTTGAAAAAGGCGCCGTCCACGTCGATCGCGCCCGGTTGGTGGCTGGCGCCGGGGATGAAGAGCCGCTGGTTGACGTCCGAGCGGTTGTGACAGGTCGAGCAGGCGATCCCGAGATCGCGCGCGGGGCTGCCGAAGATTTGCGCACTGTCGAACAGCATGTCGCCGTAGGCAACAAGCGGCAGATCCGTCTCGTCGATGCCCTGCTCCTCGAAGTTGAGAACGAGCAGCGGCAGGGGCTCCTGATCGAAAATGTCAGAGCCCGGCGGCAGGCTTGGCGGCACCTCGATGGTGCGGCCACTGGCTACGGCGGTTTCGGGCAAGGCGCTGAGCGTCCGACGCGGAGCAAAGTCATCAATGAGGTAGTTCTCCGCGAGATAGCCGGAAATGGCCGCGCGCGCGGTTGCCATCGTATCTCGATCCGCGGATGTTGCGCCAGCGCCGAGAACACCAGCGGAACCTGTGCTGCTGTTGAGTTCCAGCCAGGCGAGGCCGATGCGTCTTGCAGCTTCAGGATCGGCCGCCGCGATACCATCCTCAAACACACGGTAGAGTTCGCGTGCCGTTCGCACGGCCTGCTGTGCTGTCGCCGATTCTTCGGCCGCGAGAGCACGGTCCAAATTCTCCTCAATCCTGAGCGCTACAAGCCGCGTCGCCTCGGCGAAGACCGCCTGCAGGTCTTCGCGCATTATAGCGTCCAAGAGACCGTCAGGCTCGATATCGCTTTTGCGGTCCAGCCACGCCAGCGCCCCGACAGAGAATTCCGAACCCCGGTAGGGTTCCGTCCAGGCGGTCTCGATGTCGTCCCAGGGCAGAGGCTCGAGATTTCCAAGAAAGAGCGTCAGACGGTAGGCCGCTGCCTCGGGAAGCCAAGGCGCCTCCTTGGCCGGCGTCGCGGCGACAGGTCCGGACAGGAGGAGCGCACTTGCGAGTGTGGCGAGCAGCACTCTCATAATATTTCGCATCACCACGGCCTCCAAAGTAAAAAGTTAGACATGGCTAACTTATCTACCCGAAGCAAACAAGTTGTCAATCCCGCTGTTTCGCTGCAAAGTCCCGAGTATGACAAAGCTACAATCACAAGGGCGTGAGCCATTCGAAGCGGTCGACCGGGCTCCCGAGGCGCAGGCCGATGGCTTTGCGACCGTGCGTCAGGCACATGAAAGCGAGATGGCGGAGGATTACGTCGAACTGATCGCGGAACTGATCGAGACGCGCGGGGAGGCCAGACCGGTCGAGATCGCCGAGCGGCTTGGCGTGAAGCCGCCGACCGTGACCAAGAACATCTCGCGGCTCAAGGCTGCTGGTCTGGTCCGGCGGGAGCCATACCGCGCGATATTCCTCACCGATGCCGGGCAGGACCTCGCGGAGATCTGTCGACGCCGCCACAGGGTCGTCGTCGCCTTTCTTCTGAGCCTGGGAATCGACGAAGAGACCGCGGAACGCGATGCGGAAGGGATCGAGCATCACGTCAGCGGGACGACATTGGAGGCGTTCGAGCGACGGCTCAATCAGAAATGAGCTCGCCTAGATGCACATTCGCGCGATTCTCTATCGGGACCTCGAGCTATCAGGTCTTCAAGCCGCTGACACGTTTGCGCAATTTCGAAGCTCGCTAGCCGAGAACCCGCGACAGCACGATGGTTGCAAACAGGGCGACAAGTCCGAAGGCGATCGCAGACGCTACCGCATATTGGAGGATATCCAGGTGATTCCCCCTCCTCCGTCGTGCCAGATAGCCACCCCAGATCGCGCCTCCGATAGCGCTCACGATCACAAGCATCAGGATACCTCCGTTCCAAAATGCCGCGCATCGGGATCTCGTCCGAGCAAACTGGCCAGCCAGCCGAAGACCCAGCACCCAAAAACAAGAACCAACAAGGTCCAGTCGCCGAACCGCGCATAGGGCGTTGGAGTACGCGCGCCCGGCAGGCCGGCATCAATGGTGCCTGTTTCCCCGGTATCAAGACGCGCGACGACATTTCCATTGGCGTCGATGATCGCGGATATCCCAGTGTTGGCCGCCCGGACCACGGGAAGTCCCTCCTCGACCGCGCGCATCCGCGCGGAGGCGAGGTGCTGCTCGGGTCCGATGCTGGTTCCGAACCAGGCATCATTTGTGGCGTTGAATATCCAGTCGGGGCGGAAAAGGTCATCGACCACGTGGCCCGGAAAGATGATCTCGTAACAGATCGCCACCGCGACCAGAGGCGCGCCAGGGATCGCCAGCGTGCGCGGCCCTGGTCCCGGCGTGAAATCGCCCAACCCTTCGGTCAGCCGCTCGATGGGCAGCCAGCCTTTCAGGGGCACATATTCCCCGAACGGAACAAGATGATGTTTTGCATACCCCGTCAGAACCTCGCCGCTGCCGTCATAGGCCTGAACCGTGTTGAAATATCTGGTTCCCCCATCGCCCTCCACTCGGTCAGGCGCACCTGTCAGTAGGATCCTGCCGTCTGGCAAAGCTGCAGATATCCGCGCGCGTGCCGCAGCATCTTCGTCCAGAAAGCCGGGGAAGGCCGTTTCCGGCCAAAGCAGCAAATCGAAACGTCCGGGTTGCGCGGACAAGCCCAGGTATTTTTCCAAGGTTCGCTGGCGGCTGCCCGGTACCCACTTCTCGACTTGTGGCACATTGCCTTGGACGATGCGCAAAGCAACGTCTGTCGGCGGCACGTCCTGCCCTGACCGAAGCGCACCGCCAACCCAGAAACCCGCCACAGCAACGGCGAAGAGCACGAGAACAGGCGCGCGTCTCTTTGGCGCCGCCACAGTCAACACACCTGGCAATATGCCGATGAAGACCGTGAGAAAGCCCAAACCGTAGCTTCCGACCCAGGCGGCGGGTTGGCGCAGGGCGGCATAGTCGACAAGGGCATAAGCGGCAAGGTTCCAGGGAAACCCTGTCAGGACATGACCCCGCAGCCATTCCGTGGCCACCCAGCAGGTTGCAAACAGCAGGCCCGCCGCAATGCCGCCGACAGCTCGGCGCTGCATGATGGCGGCAAAAAGCATCGCCGCCATGCCCGGGAAGATGGCAAGTCCGGCGGACAGACCCGCGACCGCCGGAATCGCCAGTGCGCCGAAACGTTCGGCATCGACGTAAAAGCTCTCGGCGATCCAGGAAATTCCAATCCCGAATTGGCCCAGTCCGAAAGCCCAACCGACAAGGAAAGCGCGCGAGGTTGAGATGTTCCGGAGAACGATAAAGAGCACGGAGAAGGCGACAGGGACCGCGATGAGCCAAGAAAACGGCGGAAGAGTCAAAACCGTCAATCCGCCGGCAGCAAGGGCAAGACCCATGCGCTGGAACAGGTTCAGGTCCTCACTAACGAACTGCGGCAATCCCGGCTTCATGAATCGGTCTGAAGTCGAGCGCCAACCCACGGCGCAATGAGCAGCAGCATCACGCCGCCAACCACAAAAACATCGGCCATGTTGAAGGCAGGCCAGTGCGCCGTCCCGATGTAGAAATCGAGGAAATCCGTCACCGCACGATAGCGCAGGCGGTCCAGAATATTGCCGAGTGCACCGCCGATGATCGCACCATAGGCAATGGCCTCGACCCGGCTGCTGGTACGGACCAGCATGAACGCCAGCCAGACGCAGATGCCAAGCGCCAGTAAGACAAGGCTCCACCACGGCGCGCCGCCGAGAAGCCCGAAGGTCACTCCGTCATTGCGCAGGTAGATGAGATTGAAGCCGGGAAAGACCGATACGCCGGAACTAAGAACAGTCGCATTGGACACAACGATTGCCTTCGTTGCCTGATCGACAAGAAAGGCGATCAGCGCAGCAAGCAGACCGACGAAGAGGCAAGTTCTCATCAGCTTATCCCAGCCAGACGTCGAGGAACAACATGATCACAAGACCAACGGCGAGGCCGAGCGTCGCCCTGTTCTGATGGCCGGATCGGTGGGTTTCCGGAATGATCTCGTGGCTGATGACGTAGAGCATCGCACCTGCTGCGAAGGCGAGACCCCAGGGCAGCAGCGGTTGCGAAAGACTGATAATCCCTGCGCCGAGAAGTCCACCGACGGGCTCGACGAGACCGGTCAGAGCGGCGATGCCCCAGGCGCGAAGCCTGGAATAGCCCTCGCCGAGCAACGAAACCGCCACCGCCAGACCTTCGGGGGCATTCTGTAATCCAATACCGATCGCAAGTGGCAACCCGCCCGACAAACCGTCAGCCCCGAACCCGACGCCGACGGCAAGCCCTTCGGGAAAATTGTGGATAGTGATCGCGATGATGAAAAGCCAGACGCGCCGCAGCGATGCGGCGTCGGGACCTTCCCGCCCCGTCTTGAAATGTTCATGCGGTAGCCGTTCGTTCATCAGAGCGACCGCGCCCATGCCAAGCAGGATCGCAACACATACGATGGCCGCCGGGAGAGCACCGTTGTCGAACTGTCCTTCAGCTGCGTCGAGAGCCGGGATGATCAGCGAGAAGAACGAAGCCGCGAGCATGACACCCGCCGCGAAGCCAAGCAGCAGATCGCGCGTGGCCCGGGACGGGATGCGCCCAAAAAGAACGGGGACCGCCCCGACCGCGGTCAGCGATCCGGCGGCCAGGCTTCCAAGAAAGCCAAGCGCTATGGGGGAGAGGGGTTCCAATTGTTAAGGTTCTGCCGCGAGTTCAGTCAGGAGCCGAGTAGCTGGTGTAGACCTCGGTCGATCCGTCTTCGTGGATCAGGAAGACATCGTAAGCCTCCCGGTCGTCCTCCGGTCCCATGCCGGGCGACCCGTAGGGCATTCCCGGCACCGCCAGGCCTACCGCGTCTGGCCGGTCCTCCAGCAGGCGTTGGATGTCAGCCGCCGGCACGTGGCCCTCGATCACATAGCCGTCGACCAAAGCCGTATGGCAGGAGACCATGCGCTGCGGCACGCCATTGTCGAGTTTGAAGCGCACAAGAGATCCTCCGAACATGTCCTCGCCCATCGGCGCGAAGCCATTCTCCTCGAGGTGCTTCATCCAGGACAGGCAACAGCCGCAGCCGTTTGTCTTCCGGACGTCGATCTGAATCGCCTCTGCGACGGCCTGCGCCGCAGGAAGCAAGGCAAATGCGATGGCAAGGGCGGGAGTAAATCGTTTCATGGATCAAAGCCTTTCGGTTGTCGTCTGTGCAAATTCGCTGGCGAGCCTCTCAGCAAGAAGTGAACGCGCCTCACGCAGTCGCTCAAGCGCGGCCGTGTCGTCCGCTTCACGCTCGGCCGCCTCTGCCAATCGGTCGTCAGAGAGAGGGTCGGTTGGGCGACCGTCCACCAGCACTTCGTAATGTAGGTTGGGGCCTGTCGCGGTACCCGTCGCACCGACCCGCCCGATCATATCTCCGGCCATCACGCGTTGCCCTTGTGTGAGCCCGTCCGGTACGGCGCTCAGATGCGCATAGCGCGTCAGGGTGTCGGAGCCATGAGCGATCTCGACGACCCGGCCATACCCACCGCGTCGGCCGATGAAGCTAACGCGGCCCGGCGCCGTCGCCTGTACCGGCGTGCCGCGCGCCGCCGCGAAGTCGACTCCTGTGTGCATCCGTACATTGCCGTAGACCGGATGGGTGCGGCGCCCGAACACAGAACTCAGCCGTGCACCTTCGACCGGTTGCGCAAACACGCGCAGGACTTCTCCGTCGACATAGATCGTCGCTTGGCCGCTGCCGTCGTTCGGCCAGACGATTTCATAGACCGAGCCATCGATATCCAGTGCGGCAAAGGCAAGCTCGGGCTGACCAATCCTCTTGTTCCCGTCTCGGGCCTCGCGCCAAAGGAGGCGCATCGTCTCGCCACCCGCAAGATCACGACGGAAATCCACGGTGCCGCCCAGCATCTGCGCCAGGTCCACCGCAAAACGGGCGGGGATGTCTGCCGTGTTCAGGGCGGCGAAAATCGAGCTCTCGATCACCGCCTCGCCGGCGAAAGTCACCAATTCGGGATCCGGGTCCAACACGCGGGCGGCAAGCTGTTCGCCGAAGACCGCCTCTATCCGGACACCGTCTTCGACGGCGAGCTCTACACGACGCGGGTTGTCGTCCGTTGTGGAAACCACCGTAATGATGTGACCCGGACGCAGACGGCGCAGATCGTATTCCGTGCCAATCGCCAAGGCGATTTCGGCGCGATCCGAAGCATCCAGCCCCGCATCGGAAAGGACCGCATCAAGCGTCTCGCCCGACGCAATCTCCCGCGACCAGGTGACCAGCGGGGGCTCGATAGATGGCAAGGAGGTATCAGCGGGGGAAACGGTCAGGAGCGGCCGGGGTCTGAACTCGAATGCGATATCCGCCTGGGCGAGTGTAGGGCGGACCGAATTGGTTTCGGTAATCCGAGGCGGCGCAAGCGGATTGGGAGTCCAGAGGGTCGCTTCAGCAATCGCAGGGGGCACCGGTTCTTTGGACAGAACGCCAGAGATGGCGATGGCGGTCACCGAAAATGCGCCTGCGACCGCAACGGCCGCCAAGACAGTTCTTATCTTCATGTTGCCCCCTCTACGTCTTCTGTCAGTGCGCGCTGGATCTTCGGCACCGCGAATTCTCTTTGCTCGTGATAGTCGATCATGGTGACGAGCTCACCCTCGGCATCGAACAGGAATACGCTTGCCGTATGGTTCATCGTATAGCCGCCGCCCTCAGTCGGGACGCGCTCAAATGAGGCACGAAACCCTTCTGCAGCGCGGGCAATTTGGTCTTCCGGCCCCGTCCAGCCACGAATGACCGGATGAAAATAGCCGACATATTCGGCCATGGCCTCGACCGTGTCCCGCTCCGGGTCGACCGTGATGAAGACCACGTTCATCTCTGATGCTTCGTCGCCCAGTTCCTCAAGCCAGCCGGAAATATCCGATAGGGTCGTCGGGCAGACGTCCGGGCAGTAGGTGAACCCGAAAAACACCATTGTGGGACGACCGATCAGGTTGCCAGGCCCTACCTCATTTTCCTCGTGGTCGGTCAGCCGGAACTCCATCGCCGATAGGGGCAGGGGCCGCTGCCCTTTTGGTTCAGGCGCACCGGGCCCGTCCACCCGCCACCAGCCCACGAAGAGCGTCAGGCCAAGAACGCCGGCACCGGCTGCGCCGTATAGAAGGAGCTGCCGACGTTGCATCAGCCCTCCGGTCCACGCGCGGCGATTCCGAGGATTGGGACCTCGACCGTCACCTTGCCGCCATCCGAGAAGGTCAGTGTCAGCGGGAAATTCTCGCCTTCGGTCATCGGCTCTTGCAGCTTCATGAGCATGGCGTGCAACCCGCCCGGCTCCAATGCCACGCTTTGGCCGGGCTCAATCGTGATCTCGCCTGCAGGCGCCATGGAACTGACGCCATCGGAGTTGGTTTTCGACTCATGGATCTCGGGCATCATTGCCAGCGGTGTCGCAAGTCCGGTCAGCGTAACGGCGTCTTCACCCGTGTTGCGCACGGTCATATAGGCGGCACCTGGCCTGTTGACGCCGATCGAGGCGCGGGACCACGCATTCTCGACCACGACATCCTCCGAACCGGCCAGTGCGGGGGCCGACAGCCCTGCAACCGTCAAAAGCACGGCCAATGCATTGGTATATCTCAACTTCTTCACCACTCGTTTCTCCTGCCTCCGCAAATCAGCTTTGGCTTGCCGCAACTTCCACTGCCACCAGCCTCCGCAATTCGGCCTCACCGAACGGATCGAGAGGCTTGCCGTTCACGAAGAACGTGGGCGTTTGGCGGACCCCGACTGTCTCGACATCGGCGCGGTCCTGGTTGAGCACCGCCACAACACCGGGGGCCAGCATCTGTGTCCGGGCAGCTTCGACATCCAGACCTCCGCTTGCTGCAATCTCAAGGATCAATCCGGGTGCCGGGGTCCCGTGAGACGCCCATCTGGGCTGCTCTCGCAAGACTGCCTCGAGCACAGGTTCAAACACGTCCTGCATGCGCGCCGCCTCGAGCACACGGATCGCTTCTACCGACGCCTCGCCGTGAAAAGGCGTATAGCGGATTACAACGCGCACCGCGTCTCCGTGCTCCGCCATGATATCCTCGACGACCGGATAGAAAGCGCGGCATGCCTCGCAGGCCGGGTCGAAGAATTCAACGATGGTTACGGGCGCATCCTCGGGCCCGAGGATCGGGGAATAGGGTCGGATCAGCGCGTCGGCCATTTCAGGGTCGATGGGATCGGACGCGGCAATCGGGTCGGGGCGGGTGGCATACCAGGCGGCACCGCCGAAACCGGCGACCCCGAGCGCGAGAACGGACAGGATGAGGCCGCGTCGTTTCATTTTTGTGTTTCCTTCAGTGAGAGAGCCGACAGCAGACCGATCATCGCGAAGGCGACGAGCGCCATCAAAGGAATCGGAATGCCGAAGACCAGTTGATTGTCGTCGGTACAGGATGGGCCGGTCGCCGTGCAGGGCTGGATACGCTCGGGGATAACGCCGACATAGAGGCCCAAGTGCCAAAGCGCGACGGCGGCACCGCCCAAAGCCAGCGCGATCCCGTAGCGACCCACGCGCCGATCCTGCCACCACAGCCCAAGCCCGAGGATGATGGCCAAGGGGAACATGAAGGCACGCTGGAACCAGCAGAGCACGCAAGGTGTCTGCCCCAGAACCTCGCCGATGAAGAGCACGGCAAGCGACGCGGTGAGCGCGATGATCCAGGCCAGGCCAAGGGCCGTCTCTCCGGAAAGTCGGGTCATGACGATCAGATCCTCTGTCTCAGATCGGCGAGGATCTCTTCGGCGGGCGTGCCGTAGGGCCAGGAGTCCGCGAAGCCTGCTTGCGTGTCGAAAAGGAAAAGATGCGACGTGTGACCCATCGTGTATCCGCCCGGCGCAGTCGCCTGCTCGATCCGCTCAAAGAATATCGGAAAGGTTTCGGATGTCGCGGCGATCTGCTCCGGTGTACCGGTCAGCCCGATGATCCCTGCGTCGAACAGGGGCACATACTCGGCAAGTGCAGTCGGCGTATCCCGCTCCGGATCAATCGTTATGAAAATCGGCTGAACCATTGCTGCCTCATCGCCCAGGCCCTCCATCACGGCCGCGACTTCGGACAGTGTTGTCGGACAGACGTCGGGGCAATTGGTGAAGCCAAAGAAGACCAGCATCCAGCGCCCTGCGAAATCTTCGTCCGTTTGGACCATGCCGCGATGATCGGTCAGTTCGAAATCAGCAAGAAACGGTGGTTCACTCTCGGTGCGGGCAAGATCGGCACGGTAGTCGGACCATAGCAACAGCCAGATGAAAACGAACGCCGCCGCGCCCGCCAACACCCACAATACCTTCTGAAGACCTGAAAGCCTCACGCCGCTCCGCCCGAACCTGATTCTATATTTTGTGTGCGTTTACATCCTCTAGCTACTGTAGGTTCAAGCGTGATTGTCATCGATCGGCCAACAATCACCGATCTGTGAAACTCGGGTGAAGCTTGTGATGCGCACCGCATAAAGCTACACCCACTGTAGGTAATGTGGGGAGCGGAAATGCTGACGATTGGGACGCTGGCGAAGAAGACCGGAACAAAGGTGCAGACCATCCGGTATTACGAGCAGATCGGACTTATGCCTGAGCCCGGCAGGACCGAGGGGGGCCAACGACGCTATGGCGACGCCGAACTCGACCGCTTGTCATTCGTCCGGCACGCACGGCAACTGGGGTTCTCGTTGGACGCGATCCGTGAGCTCCTCGATCTCAGCGATCATCCGGGAAAGTCCTGCGCTGAGGCGGATGCAATAGCCCGTCGGCAACTCAAACAGGTCGAGCAACGATTGGCGCGGCTCGAGGCGCTGCGGACGGAATTGAAGCGGATGGTGCATGAGTGCAGCGGCGGACAGACTTCTGATTGCCGTGTGCTCGAGGTACTGCGCGACCATTCCGAATGCCTGACCGACCATGAAGAGATCGGCGCCTGAGCAATTTCGACGACCTTTGATCGGAACGCAAAAAGCCCGGTGTTAGTTACTCATTGGCAATTCACTAATTTGGATACCCGGCATGGCGGAGCAGAGAAACGCAACGGAAAGACGCACACTCTGGATCGTGCTGGGTCTCAACACCGGGCTGGCAGTCGCTTTCTTCGCCTCGGGCGCATTCGGCGAGTCAAGCGCGCTTATCGCCAATGGCCTCGACAATCTGTCGGACAGTTTCGTCTACGCGATCAGCCTCTTCGCGCTGTCCCGCTCCGCCAAGTGGAAGCGCGGAGCGGCGAACGTTTCGGGCGGCCTGCTGATCCTCTTCGCCCTTGGAATCCTGTATGACGCGTGGCGCCGCTACGTCGGCGGATCGGATCCTCTTGGCACGATCATGATTGTCATGGCGCTGGTAGCGGCGGCCATCAACGCACTTTGCGTCTGGCTGCTGGCACGGCTTCGCGATCCAGACGTAAACATCCGAGCGGCGAATACGTTCAGCTGGAACGACTTCGCGGCCAATCTCGGAATCGTCGTCGCAGGCGGGCTCGTAGCCTGGCTCGGAACGAATTGGCCGGACCTTGTCGTGGGCGTGATTGTCGCCGGCATCGCGGCCTGGGGTGGCGTCGGAATCCTGAGAGACGCGCATGGTGAACACCACAAGGCGGTGCACAATGACGATCAGGTAACCAAGGACTCGGCCTGAAATCGGGGCTTGAAGCTACAGTGACTGTAGCAACTACATATTCTCGTGAACGATTCGAGGAGATATCCCGTGAACCCCGCCGACCCTCATTTGGCCAAAACCCGGCTGCTGGATTTTGACGCGACCTCAATTGCAAAACTGATCGAGGAGCGCGGCTGGGCAGACCTTCCCAGCGACGACCGAATTGGGGCCATCTACGATTTCGTCAGGAACGAGATTACCTTCGGCTACAACCGCGCCGACGACATTCCGGCGTCCGAGGTCCTCGCAGATGGCCACGGGCAGTGCAACACCAAGGGCACGCTCCTCATGGCCCTGCTGCGTGGCGTGGGAGTTCGCTGCCGACTGCACGGGTTCACAATCCACAAGGCGCTTCAGAGAGGCGTCGTTCCGGAACTCGTCTATCCCCTCGCGCCGTCCGAAATCCTCCACTCCTGGGTAGAGGTGGACTTGGGCGACGGATGGGTCAATCACCGCCAGAACTTCGGATTTGTGCGCGACTTGCTCTATCGCCACGTCATCCGTCACTGGATGAATGCCAGGGTTCGCCGCATCCGCCGCGGAATCTTGCCGCCGGTCCCCGGATTCGATCGGCCGAACCACCGCCATGAGGAGACGAACCGTGCCGCATGATCACGGCCACGCCCACATCGATCCTCAATCCGGTGATCGTCGCGTCTCCATCGCCATCTGGGCCAACGGCCTCCTGACGGTCGCGCAGATCGTCGGCGGAATCCTTTCCGGCAGCCTCGCGCTGATCGCGGATGCCCTCCACAATTTCTCGGACATGGCGTCGCTGGTGATCGCCTTCTTCGCGCGTAAGATCGCTCGCCGCCCGGCGGACAAGCGCATGACCTTCGGCTATGGGCGGGTAGAAATCGTCGCAGCGCTCATCAACTACACGACACTTATCCTGATCGGCTTCTACCTGATCTACGAGGGTGGCATGCGCATGATCGACCCACCAGAGGTACAGGGCTGGACGGTGGTGATCCTGGGCGGTGTGGCACTGGTCGTCGACACGTTGACGGCGCTGCTCACCTATTCGATGCAGAAAGGCAGCGTGAACATCCGTGCGCTCTTCCTGCACAACCTATCGGACGCTTTGGCCTCCGTGGCGGTCATCATCGGCGGCTCGCTCATCCTCCTCTACAAC
Organism: Epibacterium sp. MM17-32; assembly: GCF_022348205.1. Lineage (NCBI taxonomy): Bacteria > Pseudomonadati > Pseudomonadota > Alphaproteobacteria > Rhodobacterales > Roseobacteraceae > Epibacterium > Epibacterium sp. MM17-32. The sequence goes on from NZ_JAKRFC010000013.1 coordinate 41,407, forward strand.
ATGCGGTGGGTCGACCCGGCGATCACCATCGGCATCGCTCTCTACATCCTCTACCTCGCATTTACCGAGATCGGCGGTCCGATTCGGACGCTGATGCTCGGCAGTCCACCGGACATCGATAATGAAACCGTCGTTCAGGCGATGCGGGGTGTGGATGGTGTCGCGGACGTTCATCACGTGCATCTGTGGCAGATGCAGGAGCACGAGGCGGCTCTGGACTGCCACGTCGTGCTGACAGCGGACGGCTGGGGTCAAATCGAAAAGATCAAGGCCGCGATCAAGGACCGGCTGAAGGACGATTTCAGCATCGGTCATTCGAGTCTGGAATTTGAGCACGAAGACCGCGCACACGAAAACGCTGACCTTTACGGTCACGGCAAACCGGAAAAAGAGGAGGAAAACCATGTTCACCGAGACACTGACAGCTCATGACGACACGATTGGCCTCGCCTGCGAGGGCAAGCTCAGCGAAAGCGACCTGAAACGGATGCACGCCCTGCTTCATGAGCGCCTGCAAGAGACAAGTAAGCCCGGCCTGGTTCTCGATCTCACGAGGTTCGAAGGCTACGATGGGCCGTCCGCTCTGCTCGAAGATCTGAAAATCGACACAGCCCATAGGAATGACTTCCGCCGCGTCGCTGTGGTGGGCGAAGGGGCTTTGTTGGAGTGGGGAACCAGGTTCGCCGACGTGCTGACCACGGCAGAACTCCGTCAGTTCGACCCGGCGGAAATGAAGGCGGCAATCGCCTGGGCAAGTGAAAGGTAGAGTAGCTTTCAATCAGATGCCTTCGCAGAAGACAGCATCTGTTCGAAACCATAAACAAAAGAACTACAGCAGTTGCGAGACCCAAGAGCAATCCGAAAGTTCTGAACATGGTCGCTCCTTTCGCAAAGGAGTAACTTTGGTACGGTGGCACTGCCCTTGCCGGGGCATTATCAAATCGTAATGTTTTAGCGGCTCAGGGCGCCAGTTGGTTAACATAAACTTCATTATGCGGCTTTATATTTTTCGTTGCGATAGTATATTATCGTATGTATGCTGAACTCCTCTCACGGAGGTCCCCCAGTATGCGCCATTTACTCAAGAAGCTCCTCCCCTCGGTCGCAGTCGCTTTGGCCGTGACAAGCTTTTCGCTGCCGGCACCCGCCCGCGCGCAGACCTACCCGATCGATTGCGCGATCCTCTTGTGCCTGTCTGGCGGCTGGCCCGCTTCCGTCCCTTGCGCCCGAGCCCGCGCCGAGTTCATCCGGCGGATTACGCCTTGGCCAGTGGAACCGCCGCTGCAAATCTGGCGCTGTCCCATGGGCGCGTCCTATGAGAGCGATCGGCAATCAAACAACGCTGACCGCATAATTGAAGCCTTGTACCGGACCGACAACCGTCGACCGCTCCAATCCTTGCCAGTAGATAATCTCGTTCCCACAGACTTCACCCTTCGGCTTGTTCAGGACCGCGCGGACATCGATATCAGCGGGCCAGAGTTCAATTTCGTGCGGTCCATCCGCGTCTTCGATGTACGGTATGCACGACAGCACGAGTCCGGGCGCGATGGGGATTGTAACCGAAGCGCGACCGTGGTCCTCGGCACCTACGGGACCCAAGGCGATTTCTCATGGCAGCGATCTTCCATAACTGCCCTGCCCGAGGCCCATGTGGGACTTGAACGTTGGGGCCAGAATTGCCCGGGTATCTATCACCGATCTGTCTTCGTCGATTGGCGTGACTATGAGGGCAATTACGGCTTCGAACAGGTGAACTACTAGCGCTGACAAAGACAGCTTTGCCATCATGCTGCGAGAATTTTAGCGTGCTGAGTTGTTCAAATACCGGCCCTTCGCTGCTTTCGGTGCGTTTGTCCGGAGAGCGGACTAAGCACCATTTCGCTGCGGCTGCGCCAGTGGCCGCTTCAGCTCAATCCGAAAAAACGGTTAAACCTAGAGAACCCACAAGGGAATGCTTTCCCCCGCTGCAGGCTACATCACTCACCGCTGTATCAATTGCGGCGCATCGGCATCCCCAAGGGCCATTTCGGGCAGCCAAGTGATAAGCTGAGGAAACGAGATCAGCGCCGCGATCAATGCAATCTCAATGGCAACAAGGGGTACCGCTCCGCGATAGATATCAGACAGATTGATACCCTTCGGTGCGGCCATCTTGGCAAAGAACAGGGCATAGCCGAAAGGAGGCGTCAGGAAGGACGTTTGCAAGGCCAACGCAATCAGGCCAGCGATCCAGATCTGCGCAAAGTAGGCAGAGCCGACGTGATCTGCGAAGTCGAGCTCTGAAATAATCGGCATCAGTACGGGTACAAAGACCAGCAGCACCTCGATCCAGTCAAAAACAAACCCAAGTATGATGATCACGCCAAGGAGGATCGCCAACAGTTCCCACCGGGTGAGATCGAATGCGGATATCCACTCGAAGATGACGTCCGGTCCACCGACCAGGTGGAAACTGAGCGAGAATACCGATGCGCCCAATACGATGAAGAAGACCATCGACGTCATCGTGCTTGTCTGCACCGTGACAGAGTTCAACGATGAGAAAGACAAGCGCTTTCGCGCCAGCGCGACCAATAGCGCGCCAAAAACCCCTACTCCAGCCGCCTCTGTTAGTGTCGCAAAGCCCAGAATGATGCTGAGCGGAATGGATGCGATGACCGCGACAGACGCGAGTACAAACAAGAGGTCTGACACAAGATTGGTCTTGGGTGTGTCCAGCGGGATTTCGACCGTTTTTCTCAAGGTGACCGCAAAGTAGACCGCGAAGGCCATGACCATCAGAAGCACAGGTACGATGAGGGCCACATACATCAATCCGATGCGCAGATAGAACACGTTCGAGATGAAGAACAGCATCACGGCTGGCGGGAACACGACACCCAATGCTCCAGAAGCTGCGACAGCGCCTCCTGCGGTTCGCGGTGCGTAGCCCGACGCCATCATCGGGGCATAGGCCACCAACGCCACAGTTATGACGGAAGCACCGATCACCCCGGCGGCGGGCGCAAGAACGAGGCCGATCAGCAAAGTCGCAATGGCGTAGCGACCGGGAACGCCTGTCAGAAGACGCCCCAGCAAGCGAAACATGGTTTCGGCAATCCCGCTGGCATTCAGGATCAGGCCAAGAAAAATCAACATTGGAACGCTGGTGAATTGGACTGATTCATTGGTCAGTACACCACGGGCCCGCAGGTAGATCAGCCCCAGATGCTGAAAATCAGTGATCCCCACCCAAACCGCAGCGACAAACCCCAAGAAGCCTGTCCCCGCGAGCACCAGCGCCACCGGAAAGCCACTGAAAACCCCAATCGCCATCACGACAAGCATGGCAACCGTGAGGACCTCATTCACCATTGTGCAGGCCGCTTGCTTGTTCCGGTGCACCTTGCGCACGTCTCCCTGTCAGAAAGGCGATGTTGCGAAGGGCTACGATCATCCCGGCAAGAGCCAGCAAGATGGGGCCGATGACCCCGGCAATGCGTTGTGCCCACAACTGGGTTTCCGCGTATTTCGTGGTGCGCATCAAACCGTCCCATCCGTAATAGGTCAGGATGGCGGCGAGCGGCAGAAGGACAAAAAGGCCGCCAATCAGTTCGATCCAAGCAATGCGGCGGGCGGACCAATGTCTGCGAAGAACATCAACGCGCACGTGACCGTCGCGCAGATAGGTATACCCAAAGGTCAAGAAAATTAGGATGAACAGCAGTGACGTGGACAGGTCCGGCAAATAGCTCGACACGCCAAGTTGTAGCTTGCGATCCAGCATCTGAAGCGCGCCATAAGCAGCAATCGAAACAACTGTCAGCCACGCAGTCACGACGCCGATGCCGCGAATGCCACGGTCAATCCAATCCAAAAATCTCAAGCCGAATTCCCTCCCAAAGTTCTTTGCCTGTTAGCTGTTATCCCCCCGTGACATCTCCCTTGCGATTGTCTTGTTCCCGATTTTCCGGCCTGACTTTCGAGGTGCGAAAGCTGTCCCAGAACAGCAATGCTGCCCCACAAAAGATCGCCACGTCAGCCAAGTTGAAGGACGGCCAGTGGTATGACCCGTAATGGAAGTCGAGAAAGTCAGGGACGGCCTGATAGCGCAGACGGTCAAGGATATTGCCAAGCGCGCCTCCGATGATCAGACCGAGCGCCGCACCTGTCAGCCTGTCCGGAGCCTTCCACAGCCAGATCAGCAGCCATGCCACGACCACGGCAGCAAGTGCGACCAGACCCCACCAGGGTACGACCCCGCCGAGCATACCGAAGCTGACCCCATCGTTCAAAACCCGCACGAGGTTGAGAAAGGGCAGAACCTCGACCCCGTTCTCAAGCGCCGGGGAGTTCAGGGCAAGAGCCTTGGTGCCCTGATCAACACCAAACGCGGCGATGGCGCAAAGCCCACCGAGAACGCGGCTGTTCATGCCACCGCCTTCAGATCGGCCCGCGCGTCGCGGATGATCGCCCATGACGAGTGCAGGAACAGTCCGGCGATCCCGAAGGCTACGATGAGATCGGGCCATGCGCTGCCTAGCCAAACCACCAGCCCGGCGGCGATAACGACTGCGGCGTTGCCGATGGCGTCGTTGCGCGAGAACAGCCAGACAGCGCGCATGTTCGCGTCGCCCTTGCGGTACCGCAGCAACGGCAGCACGGAGATGACATTTATCACAAGAGCAATCAGGCCCAGAATCCCCATCAAAGTGGCGTCTGGGGTTGTCGGCTCGAATGCCCTTATGATGGTCGTGCCAAAGACTCCAAGACCAAGCAGGCCGAGGAAGATGCCCTGGATCAGGGCCGACCGCGCTCGCCAAGCGAGGCTCCAGCCGATGGCCAACAGGCCGAGGAAGGTGATTGCGCCGTCGCCGATGAAATCCAACGCGTCGGCCTTCACGGCCTGTGATCCGGCAATGAACCCGCCGATCATTTCAAGAACGCCATAACCAACATTCAGGATCACAACGATCCAGAGCGCGCGGCGATAGCCAGGGTCCTGATGGGCCGCACCTTGCTGAATATCTTCGTCGCTCTCGATGCGGTCAAACCCATACCCTGTTGTCTCGACGGCTTTTTCAATTTCCGGCAAGCGCGCTTCGGGAGCTGTCAAAGTCATTATGTGCGTTGCAGTAGACACTTTCACGGCGTCAGGCGCGATACCCGCAGATTGCGCCGCCCGCTCGATCTGGGCGGCATCCTTGGCGCAATCCATGCCGGAAACGCGGTAACGAAAGGATGGGATATCTGCTATCGCGCTTTCTGCGTTGGCCATGATCGCAGTTCTCCTGCTAAAGTGGATCAAAGGATAATATATCAGTGAGCAATGATATGACGCAGATCGTTGTGGACCGCAAGGTCGGTACCATTGAACAACGAGCAAAACTATTTCGCGGCTTTGCCGACCCAAGCCGCTTGTCTATTCTCGGCGCGCTGTGCGGGGAGCCGCTGGTTGTTCACGAACTCGTCGAGCGTACGGGACTATCACAACCAAACGTATCCAACCACTTGCGATGCTTGTTGGAGTGCGGGCTAGTTAACAGCGACCGAGATGGGCGCTTCATCCGCTACCGTATCAGTAGCGCACGTATCGCAACGCTGTTGAGCGATGTGGACGCACTTCTCGATGTGGTCGCAGGGGGCGTTGAGTCCTGCGACAACTATCGCGGGAGATAAGCAGCCACTAAGCGATGAAATAGACTAGGACAGAGCTAAAGGACGACTGATATTGATGTAACGCGCCGTCAAATTATTATAGCCGCTGTAGGTCTTACCATCATTGCACCCTTCGCCGCGATTGCGCAGGGAGCTCCGTCGATCCACGTTCTTAAGGACCCGAATTGCAGCTGTTGCCGGGTTTGGGTCGATATTCTTCGAGCGGAAGGCTTTCGTGTAACCGAGGAGCGCAGCTTTGGCACTCTGCTGGTTCGGCACAAGTTGGACAATGGCATCCCTCAAGACATGATGTCGTGCCACACGGGCGAGATCGATGGCTACATGATCGAGGGCCATGTGCCGGCTGCAGACATCCGTCGCCTTCTGGACGAACGTCCAGATGCAGTCGGTCTCGCCGTTCCAGGCATGCCCTATGGATCACCCGGAATGGGGCCGGAAGATCAGCGGGAAGCCTACGAAGTATTCCTGATCCGGCGCGACGGTAGCACCGAAGTGTTCACGAGTTATGACGCAGCCTGAGGTGAAATTAGACGATCAGAAATAATAGGGAGAAGACGATGACACAGCATAGACTACGATTTATGGGTTTGGGCGCGGTGTTTGTCATCATTGCCACTGTGGCCGTCGCACAGCAGCAACGAGGCGATTGGTGGGGCCACGGGCCGATGGGACCGGGCCACATGTGGTCTGAACGCATGCCTGGCTGGGGGCACGGAAACATGGGACCAGGCCAGCAGCAGCGCATGCAACGACACTGGACTTACATGAACGAGGGCGTGCCCGCAGCTTATCGGGGTGCTCGGAACACTATTCGCGCGACGCCTGAAGTTATCGCGGAAGGCCAGACGCTATACACAGCGAACTGCGCAAGTTGTCATGGAGCCGAGGGTCTCGGGGATGGTGAGGCCGGTCGGTCTCTCGTGCCTTCTCCGGCTCTCCTTAGATGGTTTGTTCAGATGCCGATGTCGGGAGACGAGTATCTGCTCTGGGCAATTTCTGAGGGCGGTCAGCGCTTCGGAACAGAAATGCCAGCCTTCAGGGAAGCGCTGACTGAAGAAGAAATCTGGAAAATCATCGCATACATGCGTGCGGGGTTCCCGTGATACCGCGCACCGCGAACACTTTGTAGAGCTTTTGGCGGTGCTTCCAAAAATACACAATTTCGCCGATCACCACCAAAACTGACATTGGTGGAGCGCGCAGCATCGCTCACTCTGGGCTCCTTCGAGACCTTCGCTGCCATCAGCTCAAATGACCGGTACGCTCGCAGACCCTTTCCATCAATATGAACTGGCGGCTGCGTGAGAATCCTATCCACTGTCACTTTTTCGAATCCGCGTGAGCGCATCGAAGTCGATTTCTTGCTTCTGTTCGTCACTTATATCCGGCCGGGTTTCCGATACCGGCTGGGGCCCTTGGACGTCCCACATCACCGCATGTGAGCCTGTACTCCAACGATAAACCCAACCAACAACACTGCACCCATCGGTCCCGATCAGATTGGCGATCGCGACGCCCTCACCCCTATCATCGTTCACTGTTTACTGACTTCCTGCACTGTGGCGCTGCGAATTGCGGCGTGGGGTTGCAGAGCGTTCACTACGACCGCGCGCCGGACTTCGTTGATTTTGGCTACCTGGTCCTCGATGAGGGAATGATCATCAGACCGGGAAAATGGGTTTCCGCGTTCTCAACAATTCATTGGCTTCATATCCTGTGGTCGGGCTCCGTGGCGGCTTCGACAATCGACAGGACTTCATCTTTATCAAAGCCGATAACCCTCGCCAGAACTGTAAACTCCACGACGTCGATACGACGCTCGCCGCTTTCGAGACGTGCCACAAACGACTGGTGGCGTTTGAGCTTCGCCGCCAACTGCTGCTGGCTGAGACCCGCATTCTGACGTGCATCAACCAACGCACGGACGAGCGCCAACTGGCCATTTGTTCTGATTGTCTTTGCCACGCGTCACATACCTTTTGTGACGTCGCTAGCGGATGAAATCTGTTATCTAAAAAGTAGATATTTGAGGGTGTTACCGGCGTCTGGTTTCCATGGGCTGCAAGTCTGATGCACACCCAATCGCCCATCAATCCCCCACCAGTTCCAGAAACCGACCGTAGTCCTGACTGACTTCGCGGGCTTCTTCGAAGGCGCGCGCGCGCTCCTGCTCGAGGCAGCGGAAGTAGTCCTGAATGTCCGTTATGTAGACCTCAAAGTCCCGTCGGATGATGTCGGCATAATCCCGAGCGGCCTGCGAATCGCTTGGAACGAACGGCTGGACCGGGGCGAGGCATGACCCGGCCTCGCTTGCGACCGGAGCGAGCATCAGCAAGGCCACAGCCTGTATCTTCACCCACCGGCTCAACCACAGGTTTCTGAAACCCCTATTTTCCTTGATAGACTCCATTGGCCGTGCCTAGTGTTTGTGTAACCGAGATACAGCCGTATCTGTCGCAATATATCTTGCGATTAATAATATACTATCGTAACTCTGGGCTTCAAGTGGGAATGCCCGGTTGTTGCGTGTTTGAAGAAAGCGTGAGCCGGGCCATGAACTGGGACATCGAAGCACCAAATGTGGTTACGGAAGCACGTTTCCGCGAACTCGTGGAAAGTGGCTATAGCGCAGAAATCCTGTGCCAGGAATCGGCACACAAGAAGGGCCCGAGCTACTACGGGGTCTGGATCATGCGTGCCGTGTCTGACGAAGGTATTGAGAAGCTCTTGGTCACCGCCCGCACACGAACAACCTACAACGACATCAAGATCCGCGAGTTCAAGACGATCACTGGCGTGGTCTCCTTCCTCATTGGCATCGGGTTCTCCCATGCCGATGTGCCACTCGAAGAAGGCCAACGGACTTCGCATAAGCTGGCGGCCACCGACAAGCGCGCCAGCGACTAGCCTTCTTCTCTTCAGCCTTCTGGCCGCGCCAACCTCGGCACAGATGGTGCTGGTCATGGAGAGCGACGGCTCTCTGACCCCATCCCGGTCTCAGGACAGTTTTGCCCGCAACTACAATGACGGCATAGGTCAGGGGTCTGCTGCTGATGAGCTAGCGATCCTCGGTGAAGATGAACCCGATACTGAACCTGACGCATTGCGTTTTGCAGCCTTCTCGCGGCCCGCTCCCCTGCCCCGCGCCGATGTCCTCTCCGGGATTCAGACCACGGCCTTGCGCTATGCCGGCCATCCCGGCCTGCGTCGCGCGGGGCTTTCCGTGACGGATTGGCTGACGCTCTATCGCGCCAATATCGAGGTTGAGAGCGCCTACCGGCAGGATGCGATCTCGAGTGCAGGTGCCATTGGCCTTGGTCAATTGATGCCAGCGACGGCGCGTGATCTGGGCGTCGACCCGCGTGATCCGCTGCAGAACCTCGACGGCTCCGCCCGCTACCTTGCCATGATGCTGGAGAGTTTCGGCGATCCGCATCTTGCGCTGGCTGCCTACAACGCCGGACCCGATGCGGTCCGCCAGTATGGCGGCGTTCCCCCCTACCGAGAAACCCAGAACCACGTGGCCCGCGTCATGGCCGTCGTGGCCCGATTGGAAGGATCAAATTCATGAAACAGATTTCAAACCTCTTTGTCGCCACGCTGGCGCTATTCCTGCTGATTGCCGAACCCGCCCTCGCCCAGAGCATTGATCTCTCCCCGATCCAGAGCCTGTTACAGGGCATCGTCGATGCGCTGACCGGCCCACTTGGCGTTGTCATCGCGACGCTTGCCGTTCTCGGGGTCTTTCTCAGCTGGTTCTTCAACATCATCGATCTGCGCCAGGCGCTCTGGGTCCTCGTGGGCATCGCTGGTGTTGCCGCCGCCCCCACCATCGTTGCCGCGGTCTTTGCCGGTGGCTGAGCGCGCGCCTCTCTTTCTCGGCCTCGTGCGCCCGCCGAAGCTTCTGGGCCTGCCCATCATGTACGCGATGGTCTGGCTCTTCGGTTCGGTGCTCTTGTTCGTCTGGGTCCAGCACATCGCGGTGCTGGGTTTCGCCGCCCTGCTCTATCCGGTGCTCTGGAAGGCCGCGGATTGGGACCCGCGTTTCATCGACGTGATGATGACGGCACTGCAGGAGACGCCGCCCACGCGGAACAGAAGCATCCATGGCGGGGACAGCTATACGCCATAATGAAGCCCTGGACGAAACGCTCGATCCCCGCACCCTGACGCCGGACTGGTATTCCCGAGAAACCCGGCTCGCGCATATGCTGCCCTATGTGAGCCTCGTCGACGACCAAACCGTGCGGACCCGGGTGAACGAGCTCTTCCGGTGTATCCGGCTCGAGGGGATCAACAGCTACACGACCGACGATACCTATCTCGACAAGGTGACGGCGCTCTTTGCCCGCATCGTCGCGCAACTTGGGCCGGAATTCAGCTATTACCTCCACAAGGTCTCCAAGGCCATCAAACCTGATCTCGACCCGATCCGTGAGGACAGCTTCGCGGGAGAAGTCGACCGGCGCTGGCGCGCGAAACTCGAGACCAGCGGGCTGCGCGACAAGACGCTGACGCTCACCGTCATTCACCGCCCGCCTCCGAAAAGCCTCCTGCCGTTCCTGAGCCGCAGCGCGCCGGACCGACTGAAGGAGGAGACCCGCAAACGCCTGCAGCGCCTCGGTGAGGCCGTGAACGTCTTCCTCTCGGGGCTTACCGAGCTCAAGCCGCGCCTGCTGTCAGCCGGATCGGGAGAGTTGGTGGGCTTTTTGGGCGCGCTCAACACGGGCACCGAGCTGCCGCTCTACCCGGCAAACACCTACGGCTTTTTGTCCGTCAACGTCGCCAATACCCGCGTGACGTTTCATGGCGATCATTTCGAGCTCTCGGAAGGCGTCGTGGGGCATCGCTACGGCAAGAGTTTCACCATCGGGGAATACTCGGAAGGCACCTCCTGCACCATGTTCGACATGCTGAACCTGCCGGTCGACATGATCGTGACGCACTCCTTCACGCCGATCAATTCGAACCTCATGGCGGGCCGTATCAAGCGGCAAAAGCGCCAGATGCAGGCCAGCCAGGACGCGGCCCTCTCGCTCATGGAAGCCCTCGACATCGCCGCCGATGATCTCGAGGCCAAGCGCCAAAGCTTCGGCGAACACCATATGGTCGTGACGCTCTTCTGCGAAACGCTCGAAGAGCTGCAAACCCTCAGCGCGGAGATCGTGAACGCCGCCGCGACCGAGGGCGTGAAAATGATCGGCGAGCGGGTCGCATCAAAAGCACATTACCTCAGCCAACATCCCGGCAACCAACCCAAGCGTGTCCGCGCGAGCGCCGTCACCAATCGCAACTTCGCGGATTTTGCGGCCTTTCACCGGACACAGCTCGGCAAACCCGCCGCGAAAACCCCATGGAGCCGGGTCGTCACTTATTTGCCCACGCCGGAGCAGAGCGCCTACCGGTTTTCCTATCACGAGCAAGGCAGCCCGGACAAAGAACCGACCAGCGGGCATACCCTGATCATGGGGCGGCCGGGGTCGGGCAAGTCGGTACTCTCGGCCTTCCTGATGACCCAGGCCCGCCGCGCAGGCGCGCGGATCTTCGTTTTCGACTACCGCCTCGGCATAGAGATGGCGGTGCGCGCAAATGGCGGGCGCTACGCATCCCTGAACGCCGGTCAGCCCACGGGTCTCAATCCCCTTTGGACTGAAACCGATAGTCGTGGCACCGCCTGGCTCTCGGACTGGCTCACAACGCTGCTCTACCGCGCCGACAAACCCCTGACCCCGGCGCAGACCAACCGCATCCAGGAAGTCGTGCGCCAGAATGCCCAGGCCTCCAATCCGGCCCTGCGGAACTGGCGGGATTTCGCATCGCTTTTTGTGTCCACAGATGATGGCGGCGATCTGCACCAGCGCCTGCTCGAGTGGACCGAAGACGGCCGCTACGGCTGGATCTTCGGGCAGAACCTCGAGGACACGTTCTCGCTCAAAGGCGATGTGGTGGGCTTCGATCTGACCGGCATTCTCGACAGCGAGGCCGACAAGGAGCGGATGGCTGTTCTCTCCTATCTTTTCCGCCGGGTCGAGCGCGAGATCGAGGACCGCCGCCCCACCATCATCGTGATCGACGAGGCCTGGAAGGCGCTCGACAACGCATATTTCGCCGAACGGCTGTCGAACTGGCTCGTGACTGCGCGCAAGCAGAACACCGTCGCGGTGATGATGACGCAATATGCCAGCCAGCTTGAGCGCACCCGGACCGGCAAGACCATCGTCGAAGCCGTTCCGACGCAGATCCTGCTGCCCAATATCCGCGCGCAGCCTGCGGACTACGCCATGCTGAACCTCACGGAGAAGGAGCTCGACGTCCTTCTCAACACGGGCAGCAACAGCCGCCTCGCACTGATCCGCGACGATCAGGGCTCGATCGTGGTCGATGCCGATCTCAGTGCTCTCGGGCCCAATCTCACCATCCTCGGCGGCATGGAGAAAGGCGAGGCGCTCGTCGGCGCCGATTACCGCGACCGCCCAGATTTTTGGAGGCTTTCATGATCCGTATTCTTATCGCTTTGGCTGCGCTCGGCGCGCTGGCCTCCTGCACCCAGTATCGGGAGCCGCAGGCCAATTGCTTCACGTTCCTTGCGTCCACAGCACCCGTCGCGCCTGATTGTGACTTCACGCCCCTTGGCACCCCGGAGGGGGACATTGAAGTCTAGCCTGCCTCATATCCTAGCGCTTTGCCTGCTGCCAGGTCTCGCCTTGTCTCAGGGCGTGCCGACCAATGACAGTGGGCTGACCGCGCGTGATATCGTCGAGACTGGCGATCGCGAGGCAGACCTCGCGATCCAGGCCGACAAGCTTTCCGTGCGCGAACTCATCGCCGAGATCGAACGGGAGCAGCTGGAAACCCTGCAACGCATCCTCGATGCCCAGACCAGCTTCGGCGGTCAGGGCTTGCCGGCTATGGTCTCGGGGCTGGAAAGCGGCAGCGGCGATCCCGACCGCGCCGTGGAAGCCGTCTATGGCACGGGCGAGATCGACCCCAATCCCGGCGGTGCGCAGATGTTCGGCGACGCCGCCGAGAACATCGAGCAGCTCATCATCCGCGTCGCCCAGGAAACCAGCGGCTTTGCGGGTGTTGGCCGCGCAGGGCTCTCCCCCGTCCAATGGCGCGCGCTGCTGCAAGCGCTGATCTGGCAGGAAAGCCGGTTTGCGATCGGTGCACGGTCTCCCGTCGGCGCCTATGGCCTCACCCAGATCATGCCGGGCACCGCCAGCGATCTCGGCATCAACCCGGAATACTATGACAGCCCCTATCTGCAGGTGCATGGCGGCGCGCGCTACCTCGCGACCCAGCTCAACACATTCGATGGCAACATCATCAACGCCCTCGCGGCCTATAACGCCGGACCCGGCCGGGTTTTCGAGTATGGCGGCGTTCCGCCCTTTCGCGAGACCCAGCACTACGTCCAGGTGATCCCCGAACGCTATAACCTCTATTTGACCCGTATCGGCGGGATCGAAGCGCTTGGCACGATCGACCCCGCGCTTCTGGCCAATGCCAACCTCTCGCTCACTGGGCACGGCGCGGCCTTCTATGGCAACAACTCACCCGCCGCGATCAGGCAAGCCGCCCTGCGTATTGCGGATATCGTCGAACGGATTTCCGAGACCGAGGATGTGCAGGAGAGCGTTGCGCTCAACACTTATGCCCGCGCCGAACTCGTGCGTCTCGTGGCCGCCCGCATCCGGCTTCAGGCGGCACGCACCCGCGTACTCTCCGCCGAAGAGCTGGCCCAGGCCAGCGCCCGCATGGCCGAAGGCGCGTTCATGGATTTTACGATCAGGGAGATTGAATGATGGGACATCTGCTCTTGAGGACAGCTTTGGCCACGACACTTGGCATTGGCTTGCAGTTCAGCGCCCTACCCCCTGTCTCAGCACAAGGCGTGCCCGTCGTCGATACCCAGAACATCGCGCAAAACATCCAGCAGCTCCGGCAGATGATCGAAGACGAGATCCTGCAAAACGAGCAGCTGACGCAGCTCCGCGAACAGCTTGCCACACTCACGGATCAACTCGCGGAGCTGCAAAGAACCTACGAGGCCCTCACCCGCCTCGCCGAGCTTCCAGAAATCATTCGCACCGAGATGGAAGACGAACTCAATGGCCTGCTCGACCAGGAGTTCGGGGACATCCTCGCCACGATTGAGGCGATCAAGACTGGGGATTTCTCCGGCCTGTCCGGCTCTGGCGCAGGCGAAATCGAAACCCAGATGGACCGGGTGCTGGCCGATCTCGGCTTCGATGAAGACACGCTCTCGGAAATGGCCACCAGCGGCAATCCCGGGGCCAACCGCGTGGCGACGCAGGCAACAACCGGCGCGCTCGTCTCAGCCGCCGCCCAGAACAGCTATGAAGATGCCGGCCAGTCGCTCGAGCGGGTCGACCGCCTTGTCGGGCTCATCGACGACATGGAAGAGCTCAAGCAAAGCGTCGATCTCAACACGCGCGTGACAGCTGAATTGGCCATCGCCCTCGTGGCGATGTGGCAGCTGGAAGCGATTCAAACCGTGGGCGATGGCACCGGCGGCGTGATCGATGCCGCCACCATCGCCGAGGAGCAGCGCTTCATGGATTTCACTCTGCCCGAGCTGCGGGCCGAGTGAGTGCGGGGTGTGACGCGTGGCGAGTGAACAAGAGATCATCGAGGAAGAACTGGTCTACGGTGCCCTGCGCCGTGAACGGCTTTGGCAGCGTCTTGGCCTGATAGGCCTTGTCTTCGGCATCATCGGCTGTCTGAGCGCGGCAGCTGTCTCGATCCTAGATGTCGATCCGCCCCCCGTCGTTGTCCCCTATGATCCCGCCACCGGCTTTGCACTCCCCGAAGCCTCGGTGGGCGCTTCCTCGGTGACCGCCAACCAGGCGATCATCGAGGCGGAGGTGTTCCGCTATGTGACCGACCGGGAGGTCTATAACCAGCTCGACAACGATCTGCGCATCCGCAGCGTCCTGCGCCGCTCGGACGGAGCTGCCGAGAGCGGGCTGCGCCAGATCTGGAACAGCGCCAACGAGAATTACCCGCCGACGGTCTATGGCCCCAATGCTCGGCTCGACGTGGAGATCCTCAGCATCAACCGGATCGGAACCAACCGCGCGACGGTCCGCCTGCGCAAGCGCCTGACGTCCATTAACGGCACCCAGACCGGCCTCTTCACTGCGACGCTTCTCTTCGAGTTCCGCCCAGAGACCCGCCGCTCCATCGACGAGGTCTGGACCAATCCATTCGGCTTCACCGTCCTCGAATATTCCATCCGCTCCGACAGATTGGAGAACTGACGTTGTTGTTTATAAGATCGCTTATTTTTGTCATTGCCCTGTTGCCCGGCCTCGCCTCTGCCGAAGCCATCCCGCGTGGCGGTCCCAACGACAGCCGGGTGCGCTTGGCCACCTACCAGGAGGGTCAGGTCTACCGTCTCAACGTGTCGCTCACCCATGTCACCAGCATCGAGTTCGGCGAGGGCGAAAGCATCCGCTCGATCATCGCGGGCGACACGGAAGGGTTCGAGATCGACGGCGTCCCGGGCGGTCAGGCCTTCGCGATCAAGCCTGTGGCGCGCGGGGTGCATACCAATGTGACCGTCTATACCAACCGCCGCAGCTATTATTTCAACGTCCAGGAGACCCGCAGCCCAACCTTCTACGTGGTGCAGTTCCGCTATCCGGAGGACGATGCGCGCCCGACCCGGGCCATCGCCGCCCAAGCGCCGAACTACAATTACGGCGCCAGCGCGCGGACCGAGTTCACGCCAACGCGCATCTGGGATGACGGGACGTTCACGTATTTCGCGTTTCCAAGAAACGCGCCTGTGCCCGCGATCTTCCGCTACGCGGGCGGCCGCGAGCGCACGGTCAACACGCAAACCCCTGAAGACGGCGTGATCCGCGTCAGCGGCGTGAACCGCCAATGGGTCCTGCGACTTGGCGAAGAGGTGGTCTGCATCGAGGCGATCCCGCCCGCGGAGGCCGCCTCATGAGCGATACCGAGAACACCGAGCTGGAAAAACGCCTCGCCGCCCTTGAGAAAGGCAGTGCCCGCGCGCCCACGGCGGCGCAGCGCCGGTCGCCCCTTCTCGCGCTGATCGTGGTCCTCGTCATCGGCGCGGGTGGTGCCCTGCTTTATCTCCTCTCACAGCCCGAAGAAGAGGAAGCCTTGCCGACGGCCACTCCGGACGTCTTCCAAAACGAAGGGGATGGCTTTGGCGCTATCGAGACCTTGCCCCCGCCCGAGCCCGAGGTTGTGTTCGTCGGACCAGACCCCGTCGAGCCCAACGCGGAGCTTCTGGCGCAGATCACCGCCCTGCAGGCCCAGATCGAGGAATTGCGCAACGCCCCCGAACCGGTCGTCGAGGAAGACACCGCCGCCGCAGAGGCGATCGATGCGCTGACCGCTCAGATCGCGGCGCTGCAAGCCGCCTCGGAAGCCGCACAGCAACGATTTCAGGACGAACTGACGGCGCGGGATCGCAGCCTTGAGCAACTCCGCATGGATCTGGAACTGGCCCAACTCGAGGCCAGCCGACCGCAACCCGCGCCAGTGGGCCCCACGGAAGATGAGCTGCGCGAACGCGAGCAAGAACGACTGCGCCGCGAAGAAGAGGCCAGACGTCTGGCTGAGCTCGAACGCCGCGCGGCCGAAGAGCGCGCCTTCCAGGAGCGGCGCATCACCTCACCCACCATCGCCTTTGGCGGCACGTCCGGAGCGAATGAAACGGCTCTGACCGAACGCACTTTTGGCGAGGTGACGGATTTCGTGCTGAACGGTGCGTTGCCCACGTCCGTCACACAGGCAGAGGTCATTGCCAACCCGTCCAACACCATCATTCAGGGCACGATGATCCAGGCCGTAATGGAAACCGCCCTCGACAGCTCCCTGCCCGGCCAGACCCGTGCCGTGGTCTCTGAAGATGTGTTCAGTTTCGACGGTTCTCGGCTCTTGATCCCGCGTGGATCCCGCCTCATCGGGCGGTATCGTTCGGGCGTTGATATCGCGCAGCGCCGCGTCACCATCGCATGGGACCGGATCATCCTGCCCGATAATCAGACCGTCCAGATCAGCTCCTTCGGGGGTGATGAGTTGGGGCGTTCAGGTGTGACTGGCTTTGTCGATACGCGCTTTGATGAGCGCTTTGGCTCGGCAGCGCTGATTTCACTGATCTCCGCCGCACCAAGCGCCGCCGCCGCAAATGTCCAGGACGAAACAGCCGCGGACGTGCTCGAAGACGTGGGCGATGATCTAGCGGATGCCACGGACAGCGTGATTGGCGACTATCTCTCCATCGGCCCCGTCATCTATGTCGACCAGGGCGCGCGCGTCACGGTGATGGTCGACCGCGATCTGGAGATATTCTGAGCCCATGTCGCTGAGCTATCTCGAAACCTCCCTCGACCGGATCGAAGCCGCCGCCCGCGACGATGTCATCGAGATCTGCATCAACCCCGACGGCTCCTGCTGGGGCGAATTCCAGGGCGATCATTTCATGCGAAAGCTGGACCAGGCGTTGACTGCAACCGAAGTGAAAGACCTCGGCAACCAGATCGCCTCCTCCGCCAACACCACGATGAGCAAGGACCGCCCCATCATCTCGGTCTCGATCACCTACAAGGGTCGCCCGATCCGAGCACAGGTCATTACCCCGCCCGCCGTGCTCTCGGCCATGTCGATCAGCCTGCGGTTCTTTTCAAGCCTGCCGCTTGACGGGCTTGCGCTTGATTTCCTCTTTGGCAAGGAACGCAAGCTTGAAGAACTCCGCCTCGAGAAAACCCACGAACTGCGCGAAGTGGTGGCCGCGGGCGTGATCGACGATGCGCTGGCCTTTTGCGTCGCCAACAAGCTTAACATGATCGTCTCTGGCGGCACCTCCACCGGCAAGACCGTGGCTGCGCGCAAGATCCTCTCGCACGTGCCATCCGAGGAACGCATCGTCACCATCGAGGAAGCCGCCGAGCTTCTGCCGACCCAGCCCAATGCCGTGACCCTCATCGCCAATCGCGATGCGGAGTTCCAGACCGCCGATGTGCTGCTCACCGCAACCTTGCGCATGCGCCCCGACCGGATCATCCTGGGCGAGGTGCGCGGCAAAGAGGCCATGACCTTCCTCGAGGCGATCAACACTGGCCATGGTGGGTCCATGACCACACTGCACGCCGAAACCCCGCAACTTGCCGTGCAGCGTCTGGCCATCGCCGCACTCAAGACCGAGATCCCGATGACCTATGCCGACATGATCCAGTACATCGAAAACTCCATCGATGTGATCATCCAGGCCGGTCGCCACGATGGCCGGCGCGGCATCACCGAATTTTACCTCCCCGGCGCAACTGAGATTGGAACTTCCCGATGAAGACATTTGAATACGACATCCTGTCCTTTCCCATGACCCGAAAAACCAGTCTCACCGACATGCAGGCCAGCCTGAACGCGAAGGGGGCCGAAGGCTGGGAGGTCGTGTCGATCAGCTCCTCGGAATTCGCCAATGTCGGCCACACAGTTTTCCTGAAGCGCGAAACCACTATCATCGGAGCCACGGAATGAAGCCGGCGCGGCTAACCCTTGCGCTAGTCGCGCTGGCCGTGAGCCTACTGGCTGTCCCTGCCTTCGCCGAGCGCAATATGGTGCCGACCCTTGATCGCAGCTTTGACGTCTGTCCGGACCGACCCGCTGAGCCCAACTGGATGCAAGAAATACCCCTGCGCCAAGCCTATCAACGCGTGTTGGTCCAGGATATCTACCGCGCCCAGAATCTCGAGCGCATCATCGAGACCGAAAGCTGCGACTGTGAAATCCGGTTCCCGTCTTGGGACGCTGCCGAGGCGGAGTTTCATGAGCAGCACGCGAGTGACGAACGCTGGAAAATGCTGGAAGCATCCGACGCCTACAATCAGCGCGCGAACGACGTTCGCCTTGAGGCTAAAGCCATCTGCGAAACCGCAGGCAATTGGTAAGGCAGCCCCGTTATGAGCGTCGTCACCTATTTCGTTGAAACCTCCCAGGGCTATCTCGACACCGCCGCAGAAACCCAGTTCGGGTCGGTCGCGGCAACGGTCGGCACGCTTCTGGTGCTGGGAACAACGCTCGTGGTGATCCTCGTCTTCCTGAACATGATCTACCAGTACAAGGCGATGGACGGCCGAACAGCCTTCTGGCTCGCGGTCAAGATCGGGTTGATCGGAATATTCGCGACCAACTGGGTGCAGTTCAACGCCCTCTCCTCCGCCATCCTTGCCGGAATCGATAGCATTGCGGGGGCGCTCGTGGCTTCCGTCGGTGGTGGAACTCCCGGTCCCTCTGGAACTTTCGCCGAAGAATTCGACCGGCTGATCGCGGAACTAGGGGACTATCTCAACGCCGCCGGGTCCGAGTTAAATTGGATGGCAGGGGCCATGCTCGACATTGTCGGAGTGCTGTTACTCTCGATCCTCGGCGGGCTAGCCGCCTTCATTCTCGTGGCCTCGCGTTTGATGATCGCACTTCTGATCGGGATCGCTCCAGTCATGATATTCCTGACACTATTCGAGGTGACCAAAGACTACTTCGCGCGGTGGCTGTCGGCGCTGGTTTCCTTCGCGCTCTACCCCATCGTCGTGGCCGGCGTGTTCGCGACGATCACCGGCGTTTCCTCCGCACTCATCGGCGAGCTTGGCGACCCTGAAGGCGCCTCAAATATTGGCGCGCTCATCCCCTTCTTCATGATGGTGCTGATGGCTAAGGGCTTCATCATCGCAACACCCTTCATCGTCCGTGCGATCTCGGGAAACATCATGATGCCCGCCCTCTCCGGTGGCCTCGGCGGCGGCTACAGCTTCGCGCGCGCCGCCATGGGCAGCCAGCAGGCCTACAACCGCTACCTTATCGGTGGGGCGAGTGGCGCGGAGTATGCAGCCCTTAGGGCTCGGCAGTTCTTCGGGGTACAGCAGATGCCACTGCGGCAGGGGATGGGGCAGACGGGTCAGGGAAGCGGCACAGGGTCACCGGGTGCCGGGTCCCAGATGCTGGCGCAACTGGCTCGGTTGGGAAGGCTGGGGCGGAGATGAAGAAGTTTTGTTTTGCAAGGCTACCGAGCCATGGATGAACGGAGGTCCCTTAAACATTCACCAGTAAGAACGGTACCATTGGAGCTGGTGCAAACAATCCTGCGTTCAGCAGTGAATGGAAGATCTGTCGGACTTGAAGAGGCAATTCGTGTTCTGGATTGCGATGCACATCACGCCAACCGAGTCTTGCGCCAGATGGCCGAGGCTGGGTACTTGGAGCCTGCCGACATCCTTGACGGTTTGTTTTACTGGCAGCTAACGCCGAACGGAACTCGCCTCGCAACGGAATCCAAGCGAAAGCGTATCGGGCGCGATAAGGTTCAGACCATCATTTCTGAACTGCTTGCTCGGGCCAAGGTCATCAACAGCGATCCGAACCGCCTGCAACGTATCACATTGAAGCTGTTCGGCAGCGCGCTCGAGGAGCTTGACGACTATGGGGACGTAGATGTTTCGATTGCGTACATGCGGCGCCAGCTAAGCGATATCGAACGAGAGCGCATCGAAAACACACTGAAAGCCCGTCAAAGCAAGTCAGACCGCCAATCCTTTCACGGACGCCTCATGGGGGCGGAACGTCAGGATACGCGCGAGATCATGGCGTTCCTCAAAAAAGGTCTGCCACATCTTTCGCTCATGAATGATGATCCTATGGACCTCGGGACACCGTACCGCTGGCTGGTCGACCACGACGTGAAAACGGACAGAACAGTTGATGTTTCTGACGATATCGTTCGACCCAACGGGCCTTCGATCCTCGACCAATACCCGAGGAAACCGCTACCGCCCATCACACTGCTTGAAGCACGACACAGAACCATTTCCGCGGATACCAAAGTTGCGATTCATGACTTACACATAGGTTTGGAGGACGCAGCCACGCTCGAGGAACAAATGTGGTCTCCGAAGGTCACGCGCGAAGGCGCTTTCATTGCCAATGACATCAGAAGTCAGAAGCGGGTCAAATTCGCCGGGTTTCAGCACCTATGTCCGATCTGGAAGAAAGACCTCGGCGGCGTAGCGATGCTGAAGGAAGCCCTCGACTGGTGCGATGAACATAAGGTTTGGGTCAGAGACCTATATCCGGGAGTTTCAATCCAACGGTCCGACCGGACACATATCATACGCCTCGGGTGGGGCCATGACCTGATCTATTTCAATGTCGGCGGTAAATCGACAACTGGGAGCCTGCTGCCCAGAAATAGAACACGCGTTTCCAAAATTGACTTGGCCGGAGCCTATGCGGTCGGAAGGGCACTTTCGAAGATGTATGATGAAAGCAGGTCCGCGAAAATGCCATGGTTCAGCGCTGACATTTTGCTTCCGTTAGTCGAGCTAGACAGGCTTCCAGATTTCCCTCGGCTGCATAAAACGGGCGCGTTTAGAGAAGGTGCATTTCAAGGTCTGCGGGAGATCACCTTCTTCTGAGCCGGGATCATACCCCCGTGTGCACCAACGGGCCACTAAGCCGTGGATTGAAACTAAACTTGCTATTCATCTCCAACCGCAAGGTGCAGGAGCCCGTCGACCCGCTCCAGACCGGCCGGCAGCAACATGTTTTCAAGCCATCCGATCGCTTGTCCGCGCTCACTGCAATAAGCGAAGAAGGCCCTTTGCATGGCACGCGTGAAGGCGACAAAGAAGGAATTCAGCTCTTCATCCCGTCCGGGTGAAAGGCTCCACCAAGTCTGTGCATCGAGACCAAAGAAGATCATTGTGTGAAACTCAAGACCCTTGCTTTTGTGGATCGTCATAAGTGGCACCTGGCCTATGCCTTCGAAGCGATCGAGAGCGTCTGACCAAGCGTCCACAGCTTCGGCGCATTCGCAAAACAGCGTGATGAACCCTGTCCGTACCCGTTCGAAGTCCGCGTCCCGTCTATAGGCGGGAAAAGCCTGGCGCAGCCGATCGGCACCGACAAATTCAAGGGCGATCTGAAACACATTTGCCGCGCTCTCGCCATTCTGTTCGTTATCGCGCATAGCCGCACGCAAAGTGGAGGAGAATTCTTCAATACTTCGCTGCAGCCGCTCCTGGGCTCGTTCATCGCCAGTATCGATGGCGAATAGCGCTTGCAGCTGTTCTTGAGTGGCGTTCCAGGCACCCGGGCTACGTTCACCAGTACCGAGCCTCAAGAGCGGTATAAAGATACCTGTCAGTTCTTCGGCAAGTAGTTCCTGAATCGCAATTCCACCAACACTACGCGCCAAGTTTCTGATCTTCAGGCCTTGCGCTGCAAATACGTCCGTCAGTTCGGCTTCAACATCGTCGGCGCGCATACGCACGAGAATGGCGCAATCATGCGGCTCCAGAATGCCGTGCTCAATTTCTCTATCGATCCAAGCCGCGATTTGCTGTGCTTCCTGCTCGCGTGTATCGAAACGCCAAAGCGCAGCGACCTGACCGTCGACGGCGCGCTGCCCCCTGGCTTCAACGTCTTCTACGTTTGGATCGATGCGCTCCGCAATCACCTGTTGAATGGCGACCAGATCCGCATGAGACCGCCAGTTAAAGCGTAGCGCTCCGTTCACTGCATTGAAGTCAGAAGCAAATTCCTGAAAGGCGTTGTCCATCGCCCCGGCCCAGCCCATAATGCGTTGCTTGTCGTCGCCGACGGCTGTGAAAACGGCATCACTGCCATGAAAAGCACTCTTCACCAGATCATATTGTGCATATGTCGTATCTTGGAATTCATCGAGGAAAACGAAGGGATAGGTGAGCTGCAGGGCACGCCGTATCGCGGGGTTCTCGCGCAGCAAATAATCGACAAGTCTGTTAATCATGGCAAACGAGAGCAACGTACCGGTTGGACGCTCCAATTGCTCCTGCCAATAAGTATGAAGTAGCTCGCGCCAAGCCGGTGGTATTCCCTCCGCATCGAACGGAAGCGGCGCGCGTGCGATCGCCTTTTCGAATTTTTGCCAGCCGATGTCACGCCGACCGCTCCGGGTGAGGAAGTCCTCCAAATCATCGCGCCGCGGAAACCCAATTTCATAGTTGCGGGGCGGCCCAAAGGGTTGAGGGATCGCGGCCCGAAAGCGGTCTAACATATTTTTGGTGAACGCATCGAAGGTAAGCGAGTGAAAACGGCGCGCCTGATCGGGCGGACAACGCTTGCCTACGCGCGCCTTGAGCGTCTGTGCAGCATCCCTTTTAAAGCTGATGGCCAGGATGCATTTGGGCGGCAGACAGATGCCAGTTTGCAGGAGGTATGCTGCTTTTTGCGCTAGGAATTCTGTCTTGCCCGCGCCTGCGCCGGCGGTAACGCATACGCTTCGGTCCGTTTCGCGCAGCGCTTGCCACGCGCCCGGCTCGAGTTCGTCGACGCCCTGAGGCCTCCAATCATCGGGAAGCACCAACATCAATCTGCGCCGTTCTCGAGACCGAGCTTCATTTTGACATATTGAACCAGCGCGCACAGTTCAGGCGGAGCGTTTGCGGCAAGATCTGCCTTCGGAATGCGATTAATCGCGGCCAGATGCGTTTCAGGCTTGCTTCGGCTCAAGAACAGGTATGGATACCAGATAAAGCAATCATCCCACTCAGGATCGTAGAGACCAGCGTTCCCGTCCTTTTTGAGAGTGGCGGCTTTCTTGCGCTCCAAGGCCTCTTCACTGTCGTCAGGACCGTGCGCGCCCGGATCGAGCTCCTTATAGGCGTCTGGAAATGCCGCGAGCATCGCGAAGTCCAGATCGAGTGGATCGGAGAAAAAAACACCTTCGTCTTTCAGCGCCTGCATCCAGTTGTTTTCAGCAAATCCATCAGTCATCTCTTCGTCGGACAGGGCAGGAAGGTTGGCGAGCTCGACCACTTCCATCATCACATTCAAGTTGTTGCTGAGATCGTTTCCAATTTCGGCGAGCGATCCGACGGTCGCCCTTATCGTGTTCGCACCGCCATGTGAGCGCCCCAGGTCGAGATCAATCAGCGTTGCATGCGGTATCTTCAGCGCGTCAAGAAGCCGCCAAAAGTGATCGACATGGCGACCGCCGAGCGGCACAACAGGCACGAAAGAAGGATCAAGAGGGACGCCCATCGCCTCCGCGAGCAGAGGCAACACAATTCGTTCGGAGTCCCCCTCGCCGAGGATGACGAACCGCGCGAAGTAGAGCTCCGGATACGCCCGCACGGCGAGCCGGACATACTTACCCGCCTCGGTCGCATCGTCAGGTAGCGTCAAAGATTTCACCGATGAGGCCCTGCTGGTCGTATCGAGCCGGAAGTAGCGCACCTCGTCCGGCTTGATACGGCTCAAAATGCTAGCGCTGTGGCTAGAGATCAGTACTTGCGCCGAGCTGAGCGCTCCGATGTCGCGCGCTTGGTTCATAATGCGAGAGAGGAAGAACGGCGACAGGCTGTTTTCCGGTTCTTCGATGGCCAGAATCGTAAGATGAGCACGCCGCAGCTTTTCCTGATCGAACGGGCTATCGGCAGCGGCCAGTCGCAGAGCATCTTTTTCGGTTTCAAGCGTCGCCGCAGTTAGAGCTATATGAAACAGAGAGCGTTGACCGTCGCTTAGGTCGACAAGCGCCCGCTCGCGACCGGCCTCATCGGGATGGAATGCAAATTCGACGCGCCTGACCAGTTCCTCGAGCCGACTTTCCACAAGTCTGAGCACTGGCGTCGTATCTGTGTCGGCTTCGTGGACCTGCCGCCAGCGCTTCGTAAGCCGCTCGACGATGAATTCTGCGGGTGCTTCGCGCTCAAAACGCTTCTGGATGAGCTTGGCTCCGCGCTCGGTCGTCTTGGACAGGCGATCCGACCATTTCGCAGCCCGCCACAAACGCCCCTTAAGCAAATCAGTGACACGATCCGCCGGATTACGGGTCGCCGGCACATAAACAAGTTGGATGGTGCCACGATCAACGGCGGCGACCCTTTGGCACTCATCCCAATCGTAATCATCACCGAGCGTACCAATCCAGCGAATGTCCTCTTCCACCGTACCATCGGGCGTTCCGTCATCCGTCCAGACTGCCTGCAGGCGCATGCGCGCTTTAAGCGGTTCTCCAGGGCCGGTTGCTGCCATATGGTTGAAAAAATCCGGCACGGCGTCGGCCGCCGCCGCCTCGTCAAGACCGTCTAATTCTGGGAAGGACAGGATACACTCGATCGACAGCGTCGCTCCAGGATCGAGCTCGGTTTGGTCAGGCCTAAGATGAAAATCGCGTGTCTGGATCTGTCTTTCTGCACTTGAGACACCAAAAAGCCGTGCTAACGCCTGAAGCGCCGCCGTTTTTCCGGCTCCGTTTCCGCCAACCAATGCCGTAACCCCGTTCTCAAACCTGAGAGTTTCAGCCTCTGCGCCGAAGCATCGGAAGTTCCGTATAAAAAGTGTGTCAATCTTCATCCGAATTCCCTAGCGTTCTATTTTTTCAAATCGGTTTTCTGCAAATTCCCGAAGGCCCAAGAGGCTCTAAATGTACTTCCGATAG
The DNA here is from genome assembly GCF_022348205.1 of Epibacterium sp. MM17-32. Taxonomy (NCBI): domain Bacteria; kingdom Pseudomonadati; phylum Pseudomonadota; class Alphaproteobacteria; order Rhodobacterales; family Roseobacteraceae; genus Epibacterium; species Epibacterium sp. MM17-32. The sequence goes on from NZ_JAKRFC010000013.1 coordinate 66,542, forward strand.
TCACTGCTGACCTTTTGCCCCGAGGGAACGTATTTCAATACGTCACCAACCTTACGGGCTGCTCGGATCGGAATCGGCAAGCGTTGGTTCATCTGGGTCGAGTTCCAGTTCACCTTCGTGAGGCTGAAAACTTCCTTCGCAATCTGTTCGATTGTGCTCTCGCTTTGCGGGTGTGGACAGAGCAACAGGGGGTTCGGGACATAGAGGCCAGGATAGGTCCCATAGTAGGGAATGCTGCCGTTGGTATAGAGCAGCCCATTGCCGTCCAGTTCAACGAAGGTGCCGCGGAGGACAGGGAAGTCGCCGTCGCGCAGCACCTTGACTGAATAGCTCTCATGAATCCAAACGAGATCGCGCAGTTCCACACCTGCCTCGTCGAGCGCCTTGCCAACACCCTCGGCCTCGTCCTCGCGAAAGCGCGACGTCTTCATGACGATCACGCGTGCCGGCATCGTTCTATGGACCGACTTGTAGGCGGCCAAGGCGCTCTCGGTAAGCTTGTGAGCCTCATCGATAGTGAGGAACGGGTGGCGACCCCGCGACTCTGACTGTGCAGGACCGCCTCTAAGAATAAACCCTCTGCCCCGCTCGTCGAACATTTGCGCAGCACTGGTCCATATCTCGTCGGTTTCGGCATCCTTGAAAAAGCTGATGCCAATGTAACAGGCGGTGAACTCGCCTTCTTCCGGCAATCTGCGCCAGGGCACCTTGCCGCTGCCCTTATAGTAGAGCGTCGTCATAAGGTTCCATGCGAGGTCAGCTCGGTCTTGGGTTTGGCGGTCAGAGTTCTCCTTGATTTTGCGAGGGATCTTGGCATCGGGGTTGATGACATCCTCCCAAACAATCTGAATTGAGAATCTGAGGTCCATCGCTCTGGCCTTGAGCAAGCCACGGAAGTTCGGAGAGGTTTCTCTGCCAGCTTTCGCGTCGGCCGCTTCGTCCTCTATAACTTCGTCATCGCGCGCCCGCTCGTTTCTCCAGACCCGTTCGATCAACTTGACAGGGAGAGAAACCATGACCACGTCCGGCCGTTCATGATGCCCCTCCAGCTTTTCCAGTTGCGCCATAACTGCGTCGACGGCCATCTCCACAGCACGCGCATCGCTCGGTTCCTTGGCAATCTTCTCGATCTGACCTTTGGTCAGTACTCCATCTTCGGCAGCCACCATTTCAAACCGGCACCGATAGGGGTTCTGGTTTCTCAACCCGGGGAAATCCGGGTGCAGGTTCGGGTGCTTTTCGGTCTTACCCTCGAACCCATCTTCGATCGCATTCAGAAACTCGCCTGATTTTTCGACGGTCAGAGCGCTGCCAACAACGCCGACTTTGATCGTGTCCCCCAGGTTCGTTTGCAACGGGCCCGCCTGTAGCAACCCCAATCGTGGATCAGGATGATGGTGTTGGTCACCAAATTCCAGTTCAGGCTCCGGGAAGATCTTTGTCTTGAAGTCGCTCATAGGTCGAAGCTGCCTTGTTCATTCGAGCCGGACGGCTTCCTCGACTTTTGCGCCTTCGCGCCCCACACGTCCTCGGGCACACTCTTCGGCAGTTCGATGGAAGGCGGGTCACCAAACTTGATGATACGATCCGTCTTGGTGTCGGGTGCCAGCAGTTCGCCGGCATCTTCAAATTCCAGACCTGACAGCAATCGATGCCACATGATCACCTGGCCTCGAACGGTGCTGTTTGTGTCGAGGCGCTTCTTCCCGGACAACAAGGCATCCGGATAGTTGAGCGCGCGCGCTCCATCCGAAGTGAAGTAGTAGGATGGGTTGATGATCAGGTACCATTGGTCCGCCAAGCGCTCGAACCGGGGATGGAATGAATGGTGCCGCACATAGTCGATGGGCCCCTCCCCCTTCGACTTCTGATAGACGCTGACAACGTCGGCCTGTGTCTTCTGCTTCGCACCAAGATAGCGAAACTTGCGCGCGACGCCTCCAGGTGTCGGCAAGAAGTAGAACTGCTTTTTCTTTCGGTCCCATCCAAGCAAATCCCGAAAGTCATGCGCCAGAGTATGTCGCAACAGGCCCGCAAATTTGTGCTGCTGATCTACGGCGTCGTGTTGTGCCAGAAAGTCGGTTTCGATCCGTTCGACCTGATCCCGCTCAACTAGGTCGCGAACGGGTGTGGTTAGCGGGTCGCAGAATGTCCAAAGCGAGGTTTCATCGATCATCCAATCGTACCGTTGGCCTTCCCGGACCTTATTCATCCGGGCGAGCGCCTTCTGGGTGGAGAGCTGTGTCTGTGCGACGAAGATTTCCTCAGGAAGCTGCAATGGCACCATGTTGATGATCGCGTCCTCCCCTCCCCCAAGTGGCGGGACGTAGTAACCGTGTCCTTGCTTGGCGACGGTCAGGGCAGCGAGGCGATCCTTCGCACGTCCGTCCAAGACGTCGCGCTCCTTGTCGAACTGCAATGTGCGTTCGGCCTCGCCAACGAGGTTTTCGAGCGACTTCCAGAAGAATGTGTCATCTAATTGCCTGTAGAGAACTAGGATGACGGGTAGGTTGGAGCCACGCCAATAGTCGAAATCTGAAGCGCGGACACGATAGGTGAAACCGGCGTTCGTCTCGCCGACATAGCTGCCACGCTCAGTAGCCTTGACCTGAACGGCAATCATCTTCGCAGTCGGCTGATCATCGTCCATCACCTCAGCGATGCCGTCTATCCCTGCTTCCAACCGCGAACGCCCATCGAATTGGAACCCAATTCGCAAGAATTGAAGATTAGCCGCCTTCTCCCCGATTTCGCCAATTCGCTGGCTGGTTGTAACTTTCTTATTCACATCTCGATTCCCGAAAACAGGCTTTTCGAGATTTAACACTTTATCTGGAGCAACATAAGGGAGGAGCAACAAGATATGGAGGTTACCCTTGCAAAGGGTCAAACCTGATAGAGAGCGAAATCTCAGACTTCTAGAACGCGGCTGGTGACCACCTCTTACTGCATCAACTTCTGGATGTAACAACCCATCAAGTTAGAGCCCCTGTGTTAGGGCTGTCTCCAACTCGCCCAAATCATGTACGGCCGTTCGTACCTGCTCGACATCCGCATCTTTCACCGAACCAAGAGCAGCCACTTCCCCCCCAAAATCCATTTCAATCTGTCGCTGTTCCTCGGCGATAACGGCTTGAACGACCGGCGAAGTTTTCTTTGGAGCGACATCAGTTTTCCCTGACGATTGGCCATCAGCAGCCTGGCGTTCGGCCTCAACGTCGGCCTCGGATCCGCCAGACCCGTCCAGTGGCGGTGTCATCGGCATGGCGCGCATGCTCAGCGGCAGCGTGCCTTGCGGCCCCCCTCCCCCCGGCTCTGGAAATGGCAACTCGCCTGTCTGCGCCGCATGGATGGCCTTAAACAGCCGGTCGTCAAAATACTGGATCCGCTTCGCCCGGACAGGCATCTGGGCATCGATCACCATGACGATCTCGTCGAGCGGCAAGCGGCGCGCCTCATCTTCGGGCAGCAGAGAGCTCTCTTCAGTCCGTGTAGATTGGCTGCGCCCTTCGAAGGGGTTCTTGCCGATGGACTGGGAGCGCGTGATGACGGTTTTCGTGGTCTTGCCGACAGCCTTGCTGAGCTCTTCGACGGTTTTTTCATCCGACGGCGTCAGGTAAAGCTTCACGCCGGCATTGCCCTGCAGCGCACGGCGGGTGTTCTCGCCATAGATTTCATCGAGGGCGGGGATGGTTTGGGTTACCACGGCCAGGTGACCACGATAGGTCCGCAGGGTCTCGATGCTCTCGACCACGATGGGCATCTTGCCCAAGCGATTGAACTCGTCGAGCATGATCATCACCGGCCAGGGCTCATCCGGCCCGGGATCCTTCTCCTGCATGGCGGAGAGAAGATCGGAGAAGAAGAGCCGGATCAGCGGCGCGAGGGGTTTCACCATCAGCGGCTGGACGACAAGATAGACCGAAAAGGGCTTCTTGCGGATCGTCCGGAAATCAAAGTCCGACACCGCCGTTGCCTCGTCGATCGCCGGGTTCTGCCATTGATCGAGCCCGGAGGTCATCAGGAGCGAGACATAAGAGGTCAGCGTGTCGTTATTGGTCGAAGCGAGCCGCGTGAAGATCAGCTTGGCGGACCTGTTGTCCACCTCGTGGCCCCGCGCGAAGTATTCCTTCTGCTTGTTCCCGCCCGAAGCGGCGATGCGATAGATCTCGCCCAAGGTCGGACGCTTGCGCTGGAAGGCCAAGAGCCCTGCCGCCACAAAGAGATCAATCCCGCCTTTCAGAAGGCCCTGCACCCGGTCGTTGTCGCTTTGCAGGAACAGCGTCGCTAAGAGCTGCAATTCCATCTGCTGGCGCGCGGGATCTTTCAGTTGATAGATGCGCAAGAGCGGGTTGTAGCGATGCGTGCGCTTGCCCTCCCAATCGGTGGGGGCAAAGCGATAGACCTTGTCGCCTTGGACTGCGCGGTGGCGGGCCGTGGCCTCGAAACACTCGCCCTTCACATCGAGCATCACGGCGGAGCCTTGCCAGGTCAGCAGGTTCGGAATGACAAAGCCCGTGGTCTTGCCACGGCCCGTGGGCGCCACGATCAGCGCATGCGGAAAGACCTTGGAGCAAATGTATCTTGCGCGGGAGCCCGGCGTCCCCAGCTTGCCGAGGATGAACCCGGTCCCTGGCGCCCCGAAGAACCCATTTGCCTTCATTTCGCGCGCGGTCTGCCAATGGGTCTGGCCAAAGCGTGTGAGGGCCGATCCCGACAGGGCGAGGCTCAGCATCAGGCCGGCGGCGGCGAAGCTGCCGATGATCAGGTGAATAAGTTGGGCATCCTCCGGGCGGCGATCGAGAATCGCCAGATAGTTCTGCGCGATATAGGCAAAGTCGATCTCGGCCCCAAATCCGAGATCCTGGTAGGTCAGCACCGCCGAGGCGATGGTATAGCCCATGGCGGCGGTCACCAGCGTCACCAGCAAGACCCCTGTTGCGATCCGCGCTTTTCCCATGGAGGCGCTCAATGGACCTGTCCCCGCTCGGTCTCGCCATCCACGTCTGTCGCGCGCTGTTTTTCATACTCAGCGTCGGCGAGATCATCGACCACCTGGCGCAAGGCCTCCGTGTTGGCCGTCGCTGCATCCGATTGCAGATAGACCTTGGCGACATAGAGCCGGTCGAGGCGGTCCTCGAGTACCTTGTCCAGCGCATCGGCATCGCCGGATGTGAGGCGGCCCAATTGGCGGTCATCCAGCACCCGCGCGATCTCCTCGCGGAAGGCGTCCCGCTCCGCCTCGGTCTCGAAGGGCGCGGACAACTCTCCCGCCCGCTCATGGTCCAGGACGCGCGCAATCTCGCCTGCGAGGCGGTCGGACCGGTCAAACTGCGGTGCAGTTTCATCCCCTGTCGCGAGGGTCTCCTCGCGCGTGCCAACCCCAATCCCGTCGCGCAACTCGGTTTCGCGGCGGACCTGATTGATGGCCTCCGTGTCGCGTATCTCCACAACGGCCGCATAGGTCGCGCCGAGCCCGCGGGCGAGGTGGGACGGCATGTCCGGATAGCGCTCCGAGATGTCATCCGCGACCGCATCTGCAACAGGCGTGCGGAGGTCGCGTGCCTCCATGATCCGGTCGACCTCGCGGGTGATCTCGCTGGCGCGGGCCGCGTCGGTGATGGTCTCCCTGTAGGGCTCGGACCGGTCGATCACATCGCCAGGACGTGCGAGCAGCTCCGGATGTACCTCGAGATACGCGCGCTGCTCTGTTTCGATCCGGCGCTCCGCCTTTGAGGCCACCTCCCAGTCCCGGTCCTCGATCTCCTGCGTTGTCAAACCCTCGGCGCGCATCTCATGACGGATTGTCCCTTCCATCTCCCGCACCGCGTCCTCGTGATAGTGGAACCGCTCGCTGACCGCGTCCTCCTCCACGACACCGTCCCGGCGCAGCACGTTATCCCGTTCCAGCAGCGTGCCAAGCTCGACATGGACATCGTTGAGAATGTCGCGCGCCTGTTCCAGATCAGCGCGACGCTCGAGGTTCAGGTCCCGCGTCTCGGCCACCTTGGAGAGATCATCGGCGATCCATTGATGTTCAAGCGCGGCATTCGAGGCCCCCGTCTCGATCCGGGCGACCACTTCCGCTGTGCTGATCCCGGTGCCGCGCAGGGCAGTGTCTATGCGCGACCGCAAGTCCGTCTCGGCCAGACGGTCCAGCTGACTGGTGTCGATGTTCGCCTCGGAATAGATCCCACCCTCCGAGGGGGCGTCTGATAGCGTGGATGATCGCAAACCGAGAGGCTGCATGTGCTGGACCTGCGTTTGGATCTCGATGAGGCGTTTTTCCAGCAGGGGGCGTTCCGAGTCCGCCTTCTCGGCGATCATGCCCTGTACCCGCGCGAGCTTCTCCGCATAGAGGCTTCTTAGATCCTCGAAACTTTGATCCTCTGCCATATACACATCTCCTGTTCGGTCCACCTGCCCGCCATGCGCCAAGACCTCGCCCGCGCGAAAGAGGGCTGTGGCAATATCCTCGCGGGCCTCGCGCGAAGCCTCCGCAGCAAGCGAGTGGTAGACAGTTCTGGTGTTGGCGATCTCCGCCAGCGTCCGCGCCAGGTCCTGCCCCACTCGTTCGCGCTCGCGGGGCGCGCGACCCTCTTCTTTCGCGGCGTAGACCTCGCTGGTCCGGGCGGGGTAATGCACAACCCCGCGATCCACACGCCGCGTGGCCTCCAGGCGCACACCATACTTCTCCGCCTCCTCGACCATGGCGAGGCGGAAGTCGTCATAGTTGAAGCGGTGGTTCCGCCCCAAGAAAAAGAACTCGCCTTCTTGCGAGCGGCGGTTCAGCACCAGATGCGCATGCGGGTGATCCCGGTCCTCATGCACCGCGATGATGTAGTCGAAATGCCCCGCGTCGGTCTGGAAGAACCGCTCGGCCACATCCGTCGCGATGTCGCGCACATCCTCGCCGCGCGTGCCGATCGGGAAAGACATGAGCATGTGGGTGGTCTGGCCAAGCTTGGGTTTGAAACCTGCATCCCACCGCTTGGCAAAGCGCTCGGTCAGATCCTTGATGTCCTTGGCCTCGAGCTTCGCCTTGCCATCGAGGAACCCGCTGCTGTCGACGATATAAGTGGACTTGGTGGTGAGGTACTCGAGCTGGTTTGCAAGCTGCGATTTGGTATGCGTACCGCCGCCCCGGATCGCCTTGAAGACGGCTGGCCGATGCCCTGCCGCCGCACGCACAAGCTGGCTCTGCTTGGCGACATGCAGCCCCTGCATCGAGCCCCGGATCCGGCTCCAGCCGTCCCGGAAGACCTCGCCCGTAACGGCATGGACGGCATCATTCAGCCGCATGCGCAAACTCCCTCAGCGCGGCCGTGGCCTGCAGCTGCATTGCGTCCCGACGGCGGCGCAGTAGCAGGTCGATCTCGTCAGCGGAATCCAGAATGAACCGCGCCAGCCCGCGCATCTGTGCGAGGCGCAATTCGGAGAACTCGGCAGGCGTACCACCATCGGCCCCCCGCCCTATCCGGTTGGCCCGCGTCATCTGCTTGGCGATCTGCGCGACCCCATTGCCGACCTCGTGCAAAGAGGCCCTGTATCGCGCCATCTCTGTTGCTATCTGTACGTCCGGAACGAACACTCCGCCAGCCGCTTGGATGAGCCGCCGCAGACCCTCGGCCCGGCTCTCAATCCCCGCCGCGGCCAACACTTCATCGAGCGCCTCAAGCTCCGCAGCCGTCACCTTCACGCTGACAGCGGAGACCGGGATCGCGGCATCCGTCTGGCGCTCGGCATCAGCTTTGAGCGTGTACTGGATCGCCCGGGGCGACACGCCAAACCGCTCCGCCAACACGGATGTAGACACACCTTCCGCAGCCTCGCGAACGATCTCCATGCGGTCCGCATCTGTGAGACGTTTTGAGCGCGACATGCGAAGAAAGACCCCCTATTTCCTGCCACCTTCCACCAAGGCTGTCCCTACCTTACGATAATATACCTAGCTGTCAATTATATACTTACGTTGCCTTCAGTCTCAGGCAGCCTTGGTGTCCGCTTCCCCCGCGGCCCGCAGGGACGCGGCTCTGCCGCCCTCACCACCGGGCGACCCACCTGTCCAATGGGTCCCCTTCCCCAGCACCGCCCGAGGGTCTGACCGAACACGCATGTGTTCGGACGGAACCGCGGGCGGGCGCAAACCCCACCGACAGGGCGGACAGGCAGGGTCAAGGAGGGCCAGATTTGGGTCCCCAAATCTCTGCCGCAAAAACCGGGAGGCCCTGGCCGATGGGTTTTTGTGGATGGCCCCCTTGAGGCTGACTGGCCGGTCTGTCGCGGCCTGATCATTTCGGGGGGAGAGGGTCCCTTGATCGCGCAGCGACCGGCACCAAGAGGAGGTCGCTATCGGCGATCACCTACGCCGGTGACGGCATCTCTGGAACAGGGATCGGGCCGCCTCGAGATCGTCTCGGGGCGGCCCATCCTCGTCAGAGGATTCAGTCCTGGGGATCCTTCGCGCTCGGCGGGAACATCACCAGCTCCGAGACCGCGACGGGGAAGTCGAGCTTGAGGCTGAAGAACTCCGAGCCATCCCCATTGCGGGTGTTGCGGAACATCGCACCCACGCGCTGAAAACGGGTGCGCTCCTGGCCATCGGTGTCGGTGAACTTGACGGGGACGGTGGCGACGTAGTGGTTGGTCATTTGGGTCTCTCCTTTTTGCGATGGGGATCTGCCAGCACGGGGGCAAGAGGCCCGGTCGCAAGTGCAAATGCGGAGGGTTCGCGGCTCCGCCGTGGAAGCCGTATTTGTGCTTGCCGAAGCGTGAGCTGAGGGCACGATTGGGCCGACCCCGTGCGATCCACATCTATGAGCAAAAAGGAGTGATCCGGATGACCCCTGCCATCACGCCGCAGCCACCTTCCGCGTCCTAGTTCCGCCGATCCTGGCCGGGGTGCTGATGGAGCCCGCCCGCGTGGATGCGATGTTCCGAAACACCCCCCGAGGGTTGTGCAGGTCTTCAGCCTCATGTGCGACGTTTCGACCCCTCGGTCTTGCGCTGCTGACGATGTGCGAGGTGCGCACCATCCCCAGCCCGTACCGATGCGGATGGGCCGAACTCTGACGGGCTGGGTAGAGGGATGACGGTGCTGGACGCCGTGAGCTGCCGATCAAGTGTGACCGATCGCACGCGCCATGAGAAATGACGAAAGGGCCGCCCGAAGGCGACCCTCTCAATTCACTCCTGCGACGCCGTCTTCGCCGGGTCAGCAACCCGCATGACCGTCAGGCCTTTCGCTTCCGCCTTCTGCCCGAGGTTCAGCGCGACCCCGTTGCCGCCGAAGAGGACAACCCCCGTCGCTGCGAACTTGTCGTCCAGCATTTCGTCGTTGCACTTGAAGGGTGCCGCCCGTCCATGCGCGGACCAGCGCGGATCGAAGCGCGCCTGTGCTATCCCGCGTGCCCGGGCCCACCGAGCCGCAATCATCTCCGCGCCGTGCTTGCCACCCTTGTGGCAGAGGAAGATCTCCTGGTTGCGGTTCTGTTTGATCCGTTCGCGAACCTTGTCGAGCGTGTTGAAGATCACATCGACATCGGTCCAGTCGGTGGCGCCTGAGACGATCAGGGGCACCCCCTCGACTTTCGACTTCTCGGCGGTTTCGCGGTCGTGCTGCTCCAGAAGCTGCCGCGCCTCGAAGACCGCCCCGGTCTCTTGCGCCCGGACGCTTGCGCGCGACCCGGCTGCCGGGATGAAGGCTTGGCCCGTCTCGACCTCGTAGCATTCCGCCGCTGCTTCGCTCATCACCTCGATGGCGCCGACAATCTCGCGCAACTGCACAAAGCGCGCCTGCGCCTCTTCGAGCGCGGTCTCGGCGATCTCCGATCCGTCGTGAGATTTTGCCAGCGCGCCGATCTTGTCGGCGGTGCGGTCGACCTCCTTGCCAAGTGCCACCTTGCGCCGCTGCAGGATCGTGGCGAGCCCATGGGCCAGCGGTTCGATCTCTGCTTCAAGCCCGGTCCCGCGCAACTGCCCGAGCAAAGCCTCGAAGCTCTCGCGGATGATGCGGTCGGTCAGGATGTGATCTTCCGGGATCGGCAGCTGCGCGTCCTTCTCGGTCAGCCCAAAAAGTTCGATCGTCTCGTAGGTGTTTGCGGTGTCGTAAGCCATGTCTGGTCTCCAGTGTTCGGTTCCAAGGCCACCACGTGAGTGTGGGGGCATGGCCGAATGCCTGGTTTCCGAATCTGCCCGGGTCAGGGACGGCGCAGCCGCCGGCTTGCCGGGCGCAAAAGTTTTCCGCGTGCAGCAACTGACACATGCGCGCCCTCACGCACGGAACCGCCCCAAGCCACAGGCCCCGTCCTCGCCGAAAAGTTTTGCGATCCTTGACGCGGGCTGATTTGGGGGCCATCCGGAGGATATGCTTCCACGCTCATGTGTGTGTGTTTTGACGGTAGGTTTGCCCGACCCGAGCAGGCAAACGGCCCGACCGGACGCGGGAGACGGATGCAGCGGCGGGATCGTTTTGGCCTCGGGCCAAAACAGACCAGAGCGCAATCCGGCGGAGCGGCCAGGGAGAGACGTGCTCGCGAGGCGGGCAAACCGGGATGCCGGGTACGACGCCGCGGTGAGGCCGCATGGCCGAATGCGCGACGGACCGAAGGGCCGTTCTCCCCTGCGACACGCGCAGCCGAGCTGGGGAGGCCGCAAGGCTCTGGCCAAGGTTGATGTGCGGGCGACGCCGCTGCCGACTATAGGTATTGCTTGTCCGGGCATTCGACTTAAAGGGCGGGCGGACGTTCGCTGCGGCAGCGAAAAAAGTGAAGCAGGTCAAGAAAACCGGACGTTTGCCGTAAGATTTCGAACTGATTTGATGCGCCCTCAGCCTTTCTCGACACCGTGGCATGCCAACCCGGCTTTATCCAAATCAAGCGTCAAATTCGGTAGCGCTCGTCGCAATACTCGGCTACGATTTTACGAAAAGCAGGTGGTTGCATGGCACGCGGAGAACTGATGAAAAAGCTGTTGTCGAGCTACGGGCGCGACGATGAATTCCGTGGTGTTGTCGAACAGATCATCTCCGAAGAGGAAAAAAAGAACAACCGAGTGCTAGCACGGTCACTGCGCAAGGCACTGGATGGACTGACGACACGCCCGCAAGCCAAGGGTCTTTCTCCTTTGGTGCCGTTCCCAGACGAGGCCGGAGAGTTCATCCAGCGGATCGAACCCGTTCATACGCCCGATGACATTATCCTGACTCACGACAACATTGAGCTCTTCACTGGGCTACTGGATGAATTCCGAAAGTCCGAAACGATCAAGCGCCACGGGCTTCCCGTGCGTTCCAAACTACTGTTCTGCGGGCCACCTGGAACGGGCAAGACATTGTGTGCTGAGGTTTTTGCCGGCCAGCTGGGATTGCCGTTTTTCTTTGTCAAACTGGACAGCCTCATCTCTTCATTTTTGGGCGAGACTGCCACCAATATTCGCAAGACCTTTGAGTTTGCACGCCGCCAGCCATGCGTACTTTTTTTCGATGAATTTGACGCGATTGCGCGGTCGCGGGAAGAAGGCAACGATCACAGTGAACTGAGACGCGTGGTCAACAGTCTTCTGATCTTCATCGATCAGATACAGCCAGGTGGTTTTCTGATTGCCGCCACTAACCTGGACGCTCACCTTGATCCCGCCATATGGCGACGCTTCGATGAAGTAGTATGGTTTGACCATCCCGACGAAGCAATGGTCCGCAGGTATCTCACCAATGCGCTGAAAAACACCGAAACGGAGTTCGAAGCAGAGGATTTCGTTCAGAGCCTAGCTGATTATTCCTATGCCGAGCTTGAAAAAATTTGCAACCAGGCCAAGAAAATTTCTCTTCTTGATCGCCGAAAAAGCATTTCAAAGAAAGACTTTCGTGATGCCATCCGTTACGCTGAACGCCGCAGGATGCGATTAAGGAAATTATCGAACAACCAGTGAGGCCACTGTTGGCACAATACGATCATCTGCAACTGGTCAGAGCGAAAGAGCCTTTTGCACGCCGAAAAGACGGCAGACCCGGTCCAGCGCCCAAGCCGGGAAAGGGTCACGGAGGGCAAATACGGCGCGAAGCCGATGATGCGGTCGCACGTCAACGCGCCATCCGCCCTCCCCAATTTGTCGATCCATCCCTGATTCTGAAAGTCCACATGCATGGACTGGCCATGGAGGGAGACTGGGAACAGCTTGGACTCACGCTGTTAAATACAGACGATGACAACAATATCGTCTTGTTTTCTTCAACAGATGAACTGAGCGATTTTCGCAATAGGCTGGATGCCTATGAGGGACCAACACCTGCAGGTCAGAAGAATCCGAGCTACTCCGGTTTTATCAACCGTATCGGTAGTATTAGCACACTGGAGCCGCGCGACCGTCTCGGGATCAAGATCAAGGAAGCCGGTTTTACGGAGGTTTCTGATCTTCAAGACGGCCAAGAGTACATACTCGATGTCGAACTTTGGGAGTTCGGGACGCAGGCTGCGCGTCGTCGAAAGGCAGAAGAAATCATCGCGTTCATTGAGGAGCAGGGTGGAGAGCTATACGACCACTATTCTGGGCCATCTATCACGATGATCCGGGTCAAGGCTTCAGGGCAGTCTATCAGACCGATTTTTTCTGTTCCTGAAGTAGCTTTTATTGACCTTCCACCGGAGCCGGACATCGAAGCCAATCAGATCGTCCAGTTCGCGCTAGATGATGTTCCGCCCGTTGCGCCTCTTGACCCTGATCTGCCAATCATTGCTGTGTTGGATACGGGCGTGAACGATCATCCATTCCTCGCGGATGCGATCGTCGCGCGCGAGGCCTTTCCCAGCGAGCTCGGTGAAGCAGATATTGCCGGACACGGGACGGCAGTGGCCGGTGTTGCCGCGCTTGGTGATTTAAGGTCGCAGCTCGACGGAACCTCTTTGCAACGTGTGGCGAGAATTATCTCGGCAAAGGTGGTAACGGACGAGCGGAAGTTTTTTGATCGTCGGACGCTGCCGAGCCAGATGAGACAAACGATCCAGAGCCTAAATGCAAGTCATGGATGCCGGATATTCGTGATCTCTCTCGGCGACACGAAGGCTAACTTTGAGCAAGGACGCGTTGGTCCTTGGGCAACGACGCTGGATGAGTTGGCACGTGAGTTGAACGTCCTGATCTTTGTGTCAGCGGGAAACCGGCCCCCTCGTGGCGGTACATCAGTTGAGCAAGGCGTGACCCAATATCCGGGCTATCTCCTTGAAGTCGCAAACCGTGTATGTGAACCTGCTGGAGGCGCGAACATCGTGACGGTTGGTGCATTGGCTCATGCAAACGGCATTGGCCCTCAGCATGAATTTGATGCGCATATTCAGCCCATCACCGAGCGAGATGAACCTGCACCTTTCACGCGCACTGGCCCAGGCGCCGGAGGCATGACCAAACCTGATTTCGTCGACTATGGCGGGACAATGGTTTTTGATGCCGTGGCGAGGCGTTTGCAGACGGCCCCTCATCTGGCGACGGCAGGCCTGATTACAACAAACCACGATTTCTTGCGTCAATTGCTTACAAGCAAAAGCGGCACGTCTTTCGCCGCACCGATGTTAGCGAACAGGGCTGCGCAGTTGGTCAGACGTTTCCCCGGGGCATCAGCCAATCTGATCAAAGCGCTTCTGGCGAATTCCGCGACTGTTCCAGAGGCTTCCACTCGACGACTGTTGGCTCTTGATGCGCGTGATCATTCAAGAGTCCATGGTATTGGCCTCGTCGACACCTTGCGTGCGGCCTACTCGGATGATCACCGCGTTGTTTACTTCGTGGAAGACAGTCTGGAACTGGACCATTTCGCAGTCTATCGGTTGCCAATACCGATTGAGTTTCAGACAGGAGGAAAACGCACTATTCGGGTTTCTCTGGCGTATGATCCTCCGGTGAAAAGAACCCGCGCAGAGTATATCGGCACGCGTATGAATTTTCGCCTTATTCGGGGCTGCCCGGTCGATCACGTCTTCGAGTATTTTCGCTCTCGGGTGGGAGAGGGAACGGATCCCCCAGAGATGGCGGGAAAATATGATTGTGATCTGGTGCCCAAGAAGAACGCTCGCGACAAAAACACAATCCAAAGCGCCTCGATATCGTTCTCAGCCGACACAACACAATATGGCGGTGAATATCATCTGGTAGTACGTTGCGTGGGTGGCTGGGCTATGGATCAGGAGATCCGTCAAAACTTCGCGCTGGTAGTCGAACTGGAGCACCATGCTCAAGTGCAGCTGTATGCAAGGCTACGGCCGAGATTGCGGACCTGAAGACCCCGACATTTTCTAGCAATTTTTGCGCGGCTATCGGTAATCTTCGGACTAACAAACGTCAGCTTCGAGCAAGCCGCGCTGCGGCGAACTTTGCGCTCATCGAACGGCCGGAATCGGCCGAGTGTACGGCTTCAGTCCAGATCGACGCTGCCGAGGCGCGGCGCATGGACATGCGTCCGGATTAGGAACGCAGCGCCCGCGCCCGCGATAGCGCCGAAGAGATGCGCCTCCCACGACACGCCGGGTTGGCCCGGAAGAACGCCCCAGAGAATAGAGCCATAGAGGACACCGACCACCAGTGCCGCGCCCAGCGTGATCGGGGAGCGATCCACAAGACCGCGCGCGATGAGGAAGCCGAACCAGCCGAAGACCAGCCCTGACGCTCCGATATGGATGGCGGAGCTTCCGAACAGCCAGACAAGAGCGCCGCCGAGGCCGATCACCACGGCATTCACCGACAGCAAGCCTCGCGTGGTTGTTGCCACCAGCAGCCCACCCATCACCAGGAGCGGCGGCGTATTGGCCATCAGGTGCGAGAAGCTCCCATGCAGGAGGGGCATAGCGATGACACCATCTAACCCGCTGCCGTGCCTGGGGATCAGGCCGAAGGCCGGGTTCAGGCCGTAGCCGGTGATCCAATTGACAACCTGAACCGCCCAGAGCAGCGCGACAAAGGCGGCAAGCGCCGCGGTGCGCCGGAAGAAGACGCGCATATGATCCCGGTTCATCATGTTGGCGACAGTAGTCGTCCCCACAGCGCCTTCAACGGCTTTCGCGCGCTGCACAGGGTGCCACCTCCGGGAAAGGGGGTTCGCGGCGGCCAAACTCGGTAGGGCTCAAGCCAAGAGAATGGCTCCGATCTTACACGGTGTTCCCAGGCCGCAGCGGCATGATTTCACGCTCGGGGCGCTTCAACGCTTCGGCATATTTGCGGGCATTGTCGTCAATCGCGCCGTGCCAGAGCTTTGAGACAAAGGCCTGGGCGTCTTGAACGGTCATGTCCTTCAGCGAAGAGGACAGCGCCATGAAGAGCTCATCCTCGCTGATCGCGGCGGCATAGTGCATGGCGTCCGCGTAAAATGATGGATCGTTGAGAACCTGATCGCTCAGGGGCATCCGCGCGAGGTTCTCTTCCGGGATCGCCATAAAGATCGTGTCCTGAAGGTCGGTCAGATAGGCGCGGCGCGATGTGGACGCCGGCTTTCCCGCCGCCTTGGCCTCCAGATATGCATGCCTTGTCCTGTCGAGCTTTGCCCTTGCATGGGTCATGATGACATCACGCTGTCGTTCAGGCAGCGCAAATCCGGTGCAACGCTGGATATGAGCAAGAAGCTCTTCAACCTCGGCGTCTACATCAAAGCTCTCGAACCACGGAGCTTTTCCCAGTCTCGCCACCATGTGCCCACCCTCGACCATTCAATAATATATTATCGTATATCATATTCAGCAGATCGCAAGCAGATGCGTGCTTCGTGCAGCCAGACATGGAAAAAGGGGAACCGTGGTATCACGGCTCCCCTTTCGGTTCAGATCGTCTTCTCTCGCGCGCTGGTCATGCGACCAATGACAACCCCGCGTCCTGAGGCTGCTCACCGCTGTCGATGAACGGGATGATCGAGAAGGTCTGGCCACCGCGCTGCTCCTCGTTTTGCACGGCGTTGACGCGCAGGTCGCCATCAGGCGTGTTGATCAGCAGCGACAGGTAGTCGTTGCCCGTGCGGCTGCTTTTCGCCATCCACGCCGAGCCGACGCGGATCGGTGTGCCCCGGGGCGAGCTGATCTCGATACGGTAATCGGGGTGGGTTTCCTCGGATTTGTAGCTGTTCTCGATCAGCATGAATTCCAGATCGAACATCATGTTGGCGATGTAGCCGGTGAAGGCGTTGTCGGCGTCCATGGCGGTGAGCTCGCCCGAGATCGAGCCGGATTTCATCAGGCCGTTCGAGACCAGCGGGATGATCTCGAATTCGCCGCTCTGGGCCGCGCGCGCCTCTTTCGTCTGCACCGCGTTGACCCGGAACGGGCCTAAGCCGACATCGATCTGCATCGAGATGTAGGGGTTGCCGCTGGTATTGCCGGTCTCGTTCCAGGCCGTGCCGATGCGCACCTTGCGGCCTGATTTGTTGACTGCCGTCACGTCAAAATCCGGGCTGCGCTCGGACATCTTCGGGCGGGTCTCAAGCTGGATGGCGATGTCAAAGCGCGTCGAGTGGATCATGCCGGTGTATTCGGCGGCTGCGGTCTCGACATTGCGGGTGAGGGTTCCTGCGAACATGGGATGGTTCCTTTTGGATTGGCCGGTGCCTGACGTTCTTGCCAACGCATCCGGGATTGCTTTCTCGACCCCTCTTGGGATCACAAATCAGAAAGCTCGCTTTCCTTTCAGCCCCGCCCACGGGTCAGAGCTGCCGTCCGAGTGGGAAGGCCCCCGCGCCTCCGGGTGCTACGCCCCTCCCCTGCCCGTCTGGTCTTGATTGGCTGCCCGGATTTTCTGCGGCGTCCTTCGATTGCGCGACGAAGAACTCCGTTTCTTTTCCGTTCAACCGGTGCCCGCTCCGGTCGGTCAGACCGATGCAGCTTCCGTTCGGCACATAGGTGATGAGGTACTGACCGAGCCTGTCCTTGTGGACAACGTAGCCGGTATTGGCCCAATGCACGGTCTGCCCGGCATCAACCGCGGCTTTGATTTCATCGAGTGTCATGCGAACCTCCTCAAGAAGAATGGTGGGGAAACGACGCAAGAAGCCCGGTCGTCCAACCGGGCTTCCATGCAGCATTTGTTTGGCCAACGGCCGAGAGCTGTCAGGTACCTTGCGTGGCTTGCGTCGCGCGCGCCGCCATCCAATCCTTCAGGCCAAGAACCGTTCTTCCGGCGGCGACCTCGGAGGCCCAGGCAACCCTTGGGTCGCCGCAGGGCTCATCGCCGGAATGCCGGTCGATGTGGCCATTGGCCATCCATGGCTCAGGCTGGATCCGTCGCAGCCAGTCCGCCATGCTCGGGATGCGGCCTTGGCAGTCTTCACGGATATGCTGCTCGCCGATCCAGCGCACGGGGATGTCGCGGCCCGCACTATTGGTCAGTGTCGGGCCAAAAACCCGTTGGGCCTCAAACAGGCCTTGCGCATGGTGACGCATGGCGCGGTGCGTGAAGAGCGCGAGGTGCTCTTTCGAGGCATCGAACCAATCGTGCACAGACTGATAGTCAGACGGCACCCCGCCGAATTTCTGGGCCGAGCTTTCAGCATGATGAAGCGGATGCGCCATCTCACAGTCCCTCGTCATAGCTGTGCGAGCATTCAACGTAGCGGTCCGCATGATCGAGCGTGATGCTGTCGGCTGCTATGTCCCAGGTCAGCGTGCCGTAGCCGCCCTCGTTGTTTTCGAACCCCGGGTGATGGTGATAGGCGAGCGACCAGGCGAAGTCGCCCACCTCGGTGGCAAGCGGCTCCGGCAGTTGGACCTCTGCAGGCTGCACCGTCACATCCTCGACATTGCCGGAATCGCCATAGCCTTCGTATTCGGCGGTGACCTCGCTGATGCCAAGCGCGCGTAGTTGCGCAAGCAGCTCCGCTCGGGATGCCTTCAGGGTGGTTTCGCGCTCTGCACGCCACTGAGCCGCCATTGCGGCATAGTCGATCTGGGGATTGGTCATGGGTCTGTCCTCTTATCTGAATTTGGGGGGCCGGGCCTGGCATTGGTCAGCGCGCGCCCGGAAAGCGCAGATCGGCCAAATCCCGATCCACGCCGCCCGACCGGAAGCCCGCTTTGACTTTTCAGGCGGCTTGTTCTGACGTCATGGCGGCTTCCTGCCCCACGATCCGGGCCAGAATGCTTCCCGTGTCGATCCCGTCCCCATGCGGCAGGAACACCCGTAGCTGGAAGGCTATGATCTCGGTGAAGCAGCCGAGGGCCTTGAGGCCATCAATCATGCCCCTGTCAACGCCGCACAACTCAAGGCGCATCTCGCCTGCGACACGGCGACGGGTCAGGGTGAGACCCCGGCCCAGATCGACCGGCGCAGTGGTGCCGAGGGCGGCGGTCAACATCTCCTGCGGTGTTTGCGGGTTGGACACGAGGAAGCGGGCGCGCAGCGCGGCCGCCCCTTCCTCGCTCAGCGTGCGCCCGATCATGGCGGTCGCCCCATCGGGCGTGACCCGGTAGATGCGCTCATTGGTGTTCGGAATATCCTTCCAGATCGGCAACAAGAGCCCGGTCAGCAGGTAGAGCTTGGTTGTGGTGGTTTTTGGCAGGGACGCTGCCTCGGCATCCCAAAGCCATGCGAACTCAGGCTTGCCGATCTCTTCCCAAGCCGAGGACTCAAACCGTGCCTCTTCGAGATAGCTCGACCCGTTTGGCCGCACCGCCTTGCGCATCAGCGTGACAGTGTCCTCGTCATACATCTGCATTGGCCGCGCCGAGATGAGCGCCGCGCGACCCGACGCGCGGTTGACCATCGGCAGCTTATCGAAATTGCGCGACAGGGCGTCATCCGCCGAAAGCACATGGACCGGGTCGGTGACTTCAAGTCCAATGATCCGCGTCACGGCGCCGGATTTCGGGCAGGTCCAGAGATCCTCTGTGGATACCTGTTCGATCTTTTCGCCACGCAGAGTTTCCACGCCGAGATCGAGCGTGCCCGCCGCGCGCGCCCGCTCAGACTGATCGGCAATCCGCCTCATGAACTCGGCAAAGAGCGCGTTCTGCATGTGGATGGGCAGGGCCAGAACCCGGTTGAGAAACCGCTGGATCGGGGGAAGCTCCTCAAGGAGCACCCCGTCCTTGTCGATCAGCCGCAGGGCCGTCCAGTCGGTGAAGCTCTCGTAGCTCATCGCCTCAGCGCGCCCGGCGGCAAGATCGGCGAAATACCCACGCAATGCCGCTCGCGCGATCGGGCTTTCGAGATTGTCCTCCTGGCGGAACATGCCTTGCGAGCCGGTCTCGCGCTGGCCCTTGGTCAGGGCCCCCAGCTGGTCGAGGCGCTTGGCGATCGTCGAGGTGAAACGTTTTTCGCCATGCACATCCGAGGTGCAGACCCGGAAGAAGGGCGCGCTGACCTGAGCCGAGCGATGCGTGCGCCCGAGCCCCTGGATGGCCGCATCCGCGCGCCAGCCGGGCTCCAACAGGTAGTGCCGCCGCCGTTTCTGGTTCTTCGCCGTTTGCGCCGCATGATAGGACCGGCCCGTCCCGCCCGCATCGGAGAAGATCAGGATATCCTTATCGCCGTCCATGAAGGCTTGGGTCTCGGATGAATTGCTGCTGGCGGCGCGCTTCTCGATGAAGAGATGGCCGTCCTCGGCTTTGATGGGTCGGATGGACCGCCCCGTGACTTCTGCCACGGCCTCGTAGCCAAAAGCCCAGAGGATCTGATCGAGCGCCGAGGGGATCGGGGCGAGCGTCATCAACTCCAGCATGGCCGCATCGCGCAGGGCGAGCGCCTCGCGCGAGACAACGAGCGCGCCGGTCTCATCCCGCAAGGGTTCCGCCACCATGTTGCCGTCAATCTCCACGAGCTTTTGCGCATGAATCGGGAAGGCCTGTTCGAGGTATCCCAGGACGTAGTCGCGCGGCGTTAGCGCGCCCTCGACCAGCTCGTCCTCCGGGTCCATCGTCTCAAGCCGACGTTTCAGCAGGCTTTCGCCTGTAGAGACCACCTGAATGACGCAAGCCTTGCCCGCTGCCAGATCGTCCTTGATGGCGCGGATGATGCTCGGGGCTTTCATGCCCATCAGGAGATGGTTGAAGAAGCGCTGCTTCGTGCTCTCGAAGCGGGACTTGGCCGAGGCGCGTGCGGCCGACGCATTAGTTTCCCCCGAGGCGTCGTTGACGCCGGTCGCCGTCAGCGCCGCTTCGAGATTGTGGTGGATCGTCCGAAACGCACCCGCATAGGCGTCGTAGATCTCGATCTGGGCCGAAGTGAGCGCGTGTTCGAGCACGTCATACTCCACGCCGTCGAAGCTGAGGGCACGGGCCGTGTAGAGCCCGAGCGTCTTGAGATCGCGCGCGACCACCTCCATGGCGGCGACACCGCCGGCTTCCATCGCAGAAACGAAGCTCTCGCGGCTTGGGAAGGGGTATTCGGGGCCCTGCCCCCAGAGCCCCAGCCGCGCGGCATAGGCGAGGTTGTGGACGCTCGTCGCACCCGTGGCCGAGATGTAGAAGACGCGAGCGCGGGGTGCTGCCAGTTGCAGCCGGAGGCCAGCAAGGCCCTGCTGGGAGGGTTTGACCCCCCTGCCCTGCTCGGACCCGGCCGCGTTCTGCATGGCATGGGCCTCATCAAAGGCCAGTACGCCTTCAAAGTCTTCGCCCATCCAGTCGAGGATCTGGCACAGTCGTGTGGTGCCGCATTTGCCCGCCGAGCGCAGCGTGGCGTAGGTCACGAACAGGATGCCATCACCCATCTGGATCGGTTGGTCCGGTTTCCATTTGGAGAGCGGCTGAATGTCGGCGGGCGAGCCGCCGAGATCGGTCCAGTCGCGGATCGCGTCCTCGATGAGCGTGGCGGATTTGGAGACCCAGATCGCCTTCCTGCGCCCAGCGAGCCAGTTCACCAGGATGAGCCCGGCGCATTCGCGCCCCTTGCCGCAGCCCGTGCCGTCACCGAGGAAGTAGCCAAGGCGATAAGCATTGGCGTCCGGGTCATCATCGGCACGGGTGAGTTTGGTCTGGTCGTCGTCGATGGTGAACCGCCCCGGCAGGTCACGCCCATGGGCATCATTGGCCATGATGATGGTCTCGAGCTGAGCCTCGGAGAGATGCCCATCCTCGATCAGCCTGGCAGGCAGGCGCAATTCCGCACTGGCCGCGCCAGAAGGCACGGGCGGCGCCACGGAAGCCATGGCGATGCTTTCGACCAAGGGCGTGGGATGTTCCTGCGCACCCGCGATCTCGATCCGCTGAGGGCGATAGCGCGCATAGATATCCGAGACGGGCGTGTTGTCGCGCGCGGCCTCAAGGCTTGTGAAAGTGAGCGGTATGGCGGCGTTGGTCTGAGCGTTGGACGCCACAACTCTAGCAACTGGTCGCTTGCGCGTGACAGGTACTGGACCGACCGATCGCGCATGAGGGTTTTTCGCCGCCTGTTGTACGGGGCGCGCCTCGGGCCGGGTTGCGGCCACGGCGTCGGCAAAAGGAAGGGCTTCATCCAAGTCCCTGACGCTGGCGCGGATCATCTCTCCGTCCTCCTGCACCTTGTCGAAGACCATCAGCTGGGTTTCCACAGAGGTGCCGAGCTTGCGGTAAACCTGTCCCGGCATCGTGAGGGCCAAGCGCGGCGTCAGGAGACCGCAAGCGCGGGACCAATGCGCGGCATCGCGTTCGGGCGTGAATCCCGGCGGCATGATCGCCACCAGCCGCCCGCCATGCGCGAGACGCTTTGCAGCCGCAATGAGATGTTTGGCGGCGATGTGCTTGTCGCGGGAGCGATCGACCGAGGAGGCGAACGGCGGGTTCATCACCACGATGTCGGGTAGAACCGGCGTCTGCAGCAGATCGTCGATATGCTCGCCGTCATGGCCCGTCGCCTCGCCGCCGAAGACCGCGCGCAATAGGCTATGGCGAAAGGGGTCGATTTCATTGAGAGAAAGCGTGGCACCGGCCCGGGCAGCAAAACCGGCCAAAGCACCGGTGCCAGCCGAGGGCTCCAGCACGGTCTCGCCCTTGCGAATGGCTGCCGCCCGCACGGCCAAGGCGGCAAATGGCAGTGGCGTGGAAAACTGCTGCAACCGGATCTGCTGCTCGGAGCGGCGGGTTTCCGTCAGCAGCCGTGAGGCAAGCAGTTTTGCGGCGAAGTAATCATCCTCACTGTTATCGCCACGTAGCAGCGCCTGCACAGCCGCCGCCTGCATCAGGTCATAGGCCTTCCGCCAGTCCCAGGCGCCCCCGGCATCACTGCCAAGAAAGGTCTCTCGCATGATGCGTGCGAGCGCTGAGCTGCGCAGGGGTTGGTGGTCGATCTCCGTGCCGATCTGCTCGAGGGCAGAGACGAAGTTAGCTTTGGATTCAATAGGATCGGGGAGCGTTGAGCAGGGCTTGGACATGGGGAATTCCTTTGGATCAGGGTCTGAGTTCCAAAGGAGAGAAAGCCCGCTCTACACTTTGAAGGCGTAGAGTGGGCAATTTCTTAGCGGGGGGCCTGCACCCCCATCATGGCCACTGCTGCGCAGCATGAAGAACGCGTAAAATGGTCACCATCTCAAGGCTTTCAGCATAAACCACGATGTAGTTCGGCCGAATAACCATCTCCCTAGTCCCGTCCACACGGCCCGCGCGGTACATCTGAGGGCGTTCTGGAAGGAGGGACGTCTTGTGTTCAATCTCGTCTTTGAGAACTTGGGCGGCATCCGGGTTGTCGTCAGAGATGTAGCCAATGATTGCCAGCAAGTCGGCGATGGCCGTCGCTTTCCATTCAAGATTTGGCAAGGCGCTTCCCGTCAATCAATGCCTGAGCGTCTTGCATCGCCTTGGCATGGGGCGTTGTGGGCCTTGGATCGTCTAGCGCTTCCTGTACCTTCGCCCGGAACCAGGCGTCATAGGCATCCGGATCAGCGGTCAATCCGGCAGGCAAGCCGCCTTCTGCGGCCACGCGGGTCAGAAGAATACGCACCGCGTCGGAGAGCGTCAGACCGACGCCCGCAAGTGCGTCCGAAGCCTGTGCTTTCAGCTGATCGTCAACACGGACATGAAGCATGGATGTTTGGGCAGGCATGGATGGTCCTCCAGTTGATGGGAGCGATGTATCTCATTTGAGATACGATTTCAAGGCGGCAGTATGTGTGCACGTGGTCCCGTGGTGTTGTCTCCGCGGGAAACTCAGCCACCCTGCCCCGCGAGATACTCCGCCAGCACCGGGCTGGCAGCACCTTTCGCGGAGCTGAGCAGCTCAGAACCCGCAAGCGTGGCCTTCGAGAGGCGTACGAGCCCGCCGGTTTCCTCGATCCGGTAGCAGCGGCGTTTTTGTCGCCCCCGCTTGTAGTGGGTCGCGGTGACGATCTGGCATGTACTGCCATCGGTGAGCGTCACAGGGGTGGCGAGCCTGATCTTGTCGCCTTCCTCGTAGTTCGGGATCGAAGCCCATTCCCGGCAGCGCTGGCGCCAGTCCCGGGCGTAGCTGTCCGGGTCTTTCAGGTCGGAGAGAAGTTCGATCAGCGCAAGGGGCGCGCGCGACGCGTTCGGGCCAGCGCTTTCCTCCATATCCTTGTAGCCCCAACACCCATCATCGTAGGCGGTGAGGAAGACGGCGGCGAAAGTGATCGAGCCGTCAGGATCGGTGACATAGGTCGCGTCCTCGACAGGGGTGCCATCACGATTGGTAACCCTAGCCGCCGCATACCAGGTTGAGCCGACCTTGCAGGCTTTCACCAGTTCGGTTTTGCGCGTGTCGCCCTCAAAGGTGCAAAGCCGGGTGATCTCTGCTTTCTCATCCGCGTAGGATTTGACGCGGCCGTCGGTGTAGAAGAGCCAACCCATTACGCCGCCCTCCGGTCATCGATTTCCATCAGCGCATCGAGCGGCACGCGGTAGGGCTGCATGGCGTCGAAATCCTCGCAATTGCCGCAGTTCTGAACGATCGCGAATGTGTCGCAGGCATCCTTGAGGATGACCCGGAAGGTACCGCCAAGACCTGAAGGCACCTCGTAGGTCCCGCCGATCAGATAGTCCGAGGCCCGGCGCACGAAGACGCGGATGCTGTGGCCATCGGTGGCGAGCCGGATCGCCCCCTGCCCCCGATCGATGAGCGCCTGCACATCGTCAAGGATGTCCGTGTAGAACTGGCCGGTCAGATCGCGAAACGCCATGCGGCGCTGCGCCATCCAGTCGGCATCCCGAAACGGGTTCATGCCTTGGGCGAAGGCGAAGGACGGATCGGCCTGTTCGGTCGTGACGATGCGGGTGGTTGTGCCGTCGATGCCGTTCGAGCGCAGATGCACGCCATTGCCGACGATGAGGATCAGGGCCGGCCTGTCCACGGGCCCGTTCCAGTTGGGCAGGAAGGTTTTGCAGGCGCGCGCATGGGCGATTTGCGCGGCAACAGCGGAGGAAGAGAACTTGAGAATAGCCATGGGGATGTCTTTCCGTTGGGTGTGGGAGGGTCGACCCGCGCGGGCGGCGTGGTCCACGCGCGGGTCGCGTGAGGACTCAGGCCGCTTGCGCGATGTCGCCGTCAGGCTCCGGGGTTTCCGCAGCGGGCTCCGCCTCATCAAAGGCGACACCGTTGGTCTGCATCATCGGCGGGCACCAAGCGGCCACGGCAGCGCGCTGCGCGTCCGTCAGTGTGGCGAAGGGTTCAGCGAAGAGCTTGTCGCAGAAGGCGACGATCTCCTTCTTGCTCGATGAGGCGAGCGTCACCGCCTCCTGGGCGAGACCCAGATCCTCACCGAGGATCTTCAGGAGCCAGGCCTTCTTGAAGCGGTTGAAGAGCGCCGCATTCGGCGTCCAGTGGGCGCGGATGTCGGGCATGATCTCGATCTCGAACGCATGCATCAGGCTGTCGCGCTGGCGGTCCCGCGCGAAGCAGGACTGCGTGGTGCTGGCCGTGGCATAGGCCACGAGCTTCGCCTTCTCGCCGGCCTCCAGCGCGCGAAACGCCGCGAACTGATCGGCGGGCGCGCGGGTGTCATCGAGCCACGAGAGATCAAGCCCATCATGCGCCGCCGCCACCTGCTCGAGCGAGGTCTCGTCGATCTCGTCCATCTTGGCGTGGTTGCGGTATTCCTTGCGGGCCTCGATCTTGATCGCCTGCGTGACACTCATGCCGCTGGCCAGAACGTCGCTCACCAGCTTGAAGAGCGTCAGATCGAGCGTGGCTTCCGGATGCAGCGCCATCGCGGCCCCAAGCGCCATGGCTCGCTCGGTCTTGAGGTCCTCAGCCAGTGAGGCTGGATAAGTGATGTCGCCGGCGTCCGGGGCCTCCTCCCCGGTCGGGCTAGCCGAGGAGCCGTGCGCGCCCTCCTCTTTGATGGTGTCTTCCGGGCGGACGAGACCAACATGGAGCGTGATCTGCCCACCCTGCCACGAGGCGATCACCCCAGACCGTGCGAGGTCCTCGGCGCTGTAGGCCTCCTGCAGATCGCGCGCTTCCTCTTCCAGAGCGTCGACCCGGTCGTAAACGGCATTGTAGGCACCGTCCTCGAGCCCCTCATCCTCCATCTCGAGCTGCAATTTCTCAAGCTCGGTGGTGATCTCATCGATGCGCTTCTGGGCAGCCTCATCCGGCTCGATCGGGCCGGGATAGACGCGGCCATAGTCGGCCATGGTCGCGTAGTCATAGCGCACCATCGCATCGGCCCAGGCAAACCCTAGCCTCATACGGGCCTCTTCGGCAGCGGCACCGAGCTTTTCGAGCAAGATGGTCTCGACCAGCGCCGCATCCTCCAGCACGGAATGCTCTTCCAGCAGATCGGCTGCGACGGCCCCGCCGCGGGCCTCGTAGTCCGCGCGCACGAAAGCCCCGATATCATCGCTGACCTGCACGCCGCGGGATTTGAGGGCCTGTCGCACCGTGTAGGCCTGCAGATAACCGCCGTCTTTCGTGAGCGCCTCGAACACCTCGCGCTGCGCCTCCTGGCTCGGGTGCTCGGCGAAGGCTTTCATCGTGTCGAGCGTGATCACCTTGGCGCGGGCCGCGGCGCGGATGTCGGGATGGATCAGGCCATAGCGCAACCGGCCTTTGACGGCGGTGACGGTCGTGCCGAAGGTCTTTGCGATGGTCTCGGGCGTCTGGCCGTCGACCTCCATCATCCGCGCGAAGGCTTCGAACTCGTCGATCGCGTTCATGGGGGCCTGGGTGATGTTCTCGGCGAGCGACAGCGCCGTGGTCAAGTCACAGTCCTCCGGCACAAGGCGGCAGTCGACCTTGGTTTTCGCTGTGAACCCCTTGGTGGCCTTGTCTGCGACCAGCTCCTTCAGCGCGGCATGGCGTCGGCCACCAGCCAGCACGGCGTATTTGCCGTCGAGCTTCTGGACCATGAGCGGCTGGAGCAGGCCCAGCACAGCGATACTGGCCTTCAGATGGGCGATGTTTTCAGGGTCATAGGTTTCCGGCGCGTTGCTGCGCACATTGGCGGGATGCGGGACGAGATCGCCGATAGCGACGGTAAGGGGAGCAAAGCTTGTGGTCATGGGATATCCTTCCAGGAGGGTGAGGTGTGGCCCGCGCCTTCAAGCGCGTGACCAATCCCCGGCTTCAGGGATCACCACGACAAAAGGCCCGCTTTGCCTTTTTGAGGGGCAGCGGGCCTTCATCGTCTCATATGTCAGGGGGAGGAGTCCCCTGCCCTACCAGTCGCGCGCCAGCATGATGGTCAGCACGCGGACGGTTGTGGCGGGATTGTCCGGGGCCTCAGCCCCGTAGCGGAAATCCGAATCCGCCTCATAGAGATCGATTTTCCAGAACACGGTCTCGCCCCGGATCTCGACCGCCCCGAAATCGTGCCATCCCTCGGGATCATTCTCAGGCTCGAATGTTGCAAATTCACCGGTGGCCTTCACCGCCTCGGCCATGAAGCCGTCGCTGGCCTCCATAAGCGAGCGGGTGACATGCATCCGGCCCTGGATGGGCTGGGCGGGCGGCACTCCAAGGCACGCGAGCTTGCGAAACGCGTCGTTCTGCGCCGCGATCACACTCGGATCCGGACGGTCTGGCTGGGGTTGAACATTCATGGACATGGGGATCTCCTTTGAGAAGTTGAAACACCCTTCCCAAAGCCAGCTTTTTCTTTTCTGCTTGGCGGAAGTACCGAAGCAGAAGGTGCCCTACCCGAACAGCCCCTTGGGTCTGTAATTCGGGTTGGGGATAGTTTCGATCCAGCCGCCTTGTTCTTTGATGCTCTCGAGCGCTGCCGAGAACGGATAAGCGCCCTCGGACTGGCTCCACCAGTAGGCACCGCGTTTGAAGGTGATGATCTTGCGGCGGCCGTCTTTGAAGCAGGCCACCCGCAGGGTCTTGGGTTCCTTGCGTGACATGGGCGTCTCCGTTCTCCGTGTGGTCAGGCGGCCTCGGCGCTCTGCGCTGCCCTGCACGCCTCCGATCTGGCGATCAGATAGTCACAGGCACGATGCGCATCTGCGGCGTGCTTGAAGATCGCGCCCTTGTCCGACCGAAGAACGCGCAACCAGTTGTGGAGGTAGGCGGCATTCATCTCGAGCGTATGCGCCGTGAAGCCGAGCGTCTGACCCAGGAACACCGAGGTCAATTCCGCGACGATCTCCTCGCGCGCATAGGACGTGTTGCCAAACTTCGAGAACCCGAAATCACGGTTCAGTCGATGGGGGGCTTTCGTGGCATGGGCCAGCTCATGAGCCCAGACCCCGTAGAAATTGCGCGGGTCCTGAAACCGCGTGATGGACGGCATGTAGACCTTGTCCACGGGGGGCAAATAGTACGCCTCCGTCCCCGTGAAGACGGTCGTGATGTCGATGGCATCGAAAAACGCCTGCATGTGCGGGATGGGCTCGGACGGCGGATGCTGGGGTAAGGGCTCAGGGTCCGGATAGAAGCTGTCCGGCAAGCCCTCGATCTGGCAGGCATTGAACACGCGGTAGGATTTCTGGAAGCGGAAGATGCGGGCTTCCTCGGAGCGATCATCGCCATCGCTGCGGTCGTCCTCGCCGCCCGCGTCTTTCCGGCTTTGCCCGTAATAGACGACGACAGAGGATTTCTCGCCCTTGCGGACCTTTGCGTCCAAGGCATTGGCCTGCGGCAACGTCATCCAGAAGGGAGAGCTGTGGCCCGCCATCACGGTCCGCATCGTCAGCAGAAAGTTGTTCACTCCCTGGTAGGGTTCGCCGCCCACGCGCAAGGGTCGAGAGCTGCCGCCTGCGGTCCAGGGCTTGCGCCAGGGCAGGACGCCGCGCTCGATGATGCGGATGATTTCGTTTGTGATGGCCTCGGAGGCATCGAATTTGGGCGTGCGGGATCGGGCCATGGCTGGCCTCCTTTCGAGTTTTGGTGTGAGGGAATGGTGATCAGACTGACTGACGGGGGCGTGGATCGTTGGCGATCCGCGCACCGAGCCCTTCGACCATGTCGATGTAGTCGGTCAGCGACACGGACCTGCCGGGACCCCAAGGTTCAGGGTCGACCGATCCGTCCCGCGCCACCCGCGGCAGGTTCGCGAATGCGATGACATCAGTGACGGGTCGGATATCGATGAACGGGGTCCCTCGTGCGACCGCGAGGGCGGCCAAGGGGAAGCGCTCGATCGGCGCGAGGGTCGAAACGGTGGTCCAACCGAGATGGAGGAATGTCCCACCCTCCCCGCAGATCACATGCGCGTT
This sequence comes from Epibacterium sp. MM17-32, assembly GCF_022348205.1. Lineage (NCBI taxonomy): Bacteria > Pseudomonadati > Pseudomonadota > Alphaproteobacteria > Rhodobacterales > Roseobacteraceae > Epibacterium > Epibacterium sp. MM17-32. Next base: position 95,086 of record NZ_JAKRFC010000013.1, read on the forward strand.
TGGCAATAACGCCGCCTGCTTCAAATAGCCGAGATCACGCAGGACAGTCTCGCGTTCGAGCTGCCGTGCCATTTTCAGCTGGCCAGTTCGGCGCAGCTCTCTATGTCGCCACCAGGAGGCGGCGGTTGCGCGGAGCACGCGCAAGACACCTGTTTGCATGGGAATGCCCTTCATCCGGAACGGCAGACCGGAACCCGGCCCGGACCCATCTGAGGGACCCCAAAGGCCCTCATTCGTCAGTCACAAAACCCGAAGAACACTTTCACTTTTCGTGGACCAAACCCATGAAACACCCAACCGCCACCGAACTGTACTGGTACGACGGGATCAGAACTTCCACAGGGCCCATCGGCTAGACCTGTGGCGGCTCCTTCTTCACGAGATAGCCCAAACCGCTCAATCGGCCCGCAACTGCCAACTTCTTCATAAAGCGTGCTGATGCTTTGGCTTCCCGCCGATGTAGCGGATCGGCACCCTGGAAAGGGAAACCATGTCGATGATGGCTGTTATGGGCATAATTTCCCATCGCGAACACTAAAATACAATAACCCATTGTTATTAAATCGCTTTCATCCACCGGATGGATCAGATCATTCCGCAGCCAACATCAAAGCACTCTTTTGAAGAGTTCGGGTGTCATGAAATCAAGAGATTAAGTTGCACCCGCTGTTCTGCGATGTCCTCGCCGTCCACTACGACCAAATCAGTGGAACGCGGGACCGCTGGCAACCAGCTGCTGCGCTTGAGGAACCGATTGCCTCGCTGGCCATGTCGCCATTATCGAAGTGACTGAGAAGTTACCGGCTCCCCGCGTGCGGGAATTCGAGGATCGAGCCCTTGGTCAAACGGTTTTGGCAACCATCGATCGTCTGCTCCTTGTGCGCTGCGGCCCGTAGCCACGATATCATGCAACAGACATCCACAACCTACCTCTCAGGCATTAGCACCGATGAAGGCCAAGGGAATATCCGAGGCCAGGACCCAAATCGCCGTCAGCAGGCGCCGGATAGCGTAGAACCAATTGTTCAGGGTATTCATCATCAGATCTCAGACTTCGAAAAGGGCAGGGGCCGCGGAGGCGCGCAACTGCTAGGTTGGCTACAGCGCAACGCTCTGTATGTTCTTCACTAGCCGCCTTTGCGCTACTAGCAGCGATGGTCACCAGCTGAGGTTTTACCATGATGATCGGGATGCCCTCGTCATCAGATCTTCGCCGCGACGAAGGCGAAAGCCACTTTCACGATCTCAAATACCGCCACACCTCAACCCCCTAACTTTTCTCTCTCGAACGCCGTTTGTGTGCCGAGAGCCTACTTAACAGCTGTTAAGTTATGCCATGCCAGCCGCACGAGATCGGAGTTTAACAGCTGTTAAGCCGCGGTCCGCCGGCCAATCAATGCCATGACCATTGGGCCACAGGAAAACTCGCCTGCCGCAGCTTTGGCAGTCAGAGCTCGCAAGTATCCACCAGGCGATCTTATGTCGGCGAAGCGTTCCAGCATGGCAGCAACGACGATCGACGCTTGCTCCGGACCCATGAACCGCTGTGCTTCTTCCCATGCAGACGCACTGATGCCCATGGCTGGCCGCACATGGCACGCCGCATCGAAGAGCTGATGCCAATGCCGGATCTCACCTTGGTAGAAGGTCTTGAGCGAGGGACATGCCGCGATCACTAGGTGCAGCGGGATCTTTGGCAGGTGTCTTGTGTCCTGTTCATCAACGTCAGCCACCGGCTCATTCGTATCCACATCTGGCACACCCGCGGCCGCCCCGCTTTTTTCTAAAGCAGGTTCAAGATCTATAGATTCTTTATTTGAATTATGATGGAGACGCTCAGATTGGGCATCATTGGTGTTCATTTCTTCTGTTTCAGGGCCATCAATGATGTTGCGTGCCTGGTCAAGGAGAGCTTCAAGGTCGGCTCGATAGGCCGCGAGGTCCTCAACTGAAAGCTTGCGGCGAAGCGCGCGGGCTGTGAGGGCAGCCCTGTCGCGAAGCTGATCCCAGAAGCCTAGGCCTGGCTGCATCTCGTCTCCGAACTCGGCGAGGGCCGCGAGATCGCGGCGCATGAGGCTTACGACCTCTCTCAGGCGCCTGACGCGCTCCTCAGCCTCACGTACGGCCTCTGCGGCCCGTGCTATCTCCTCGGACTGACAGTAGAGCGGGGAAAGATCGAAGCCAAAGGCAACGCGGTCTTCGCCGTGCTTACGGACGTAGCGCTTCCCATTGGGGCTATCGCGCCGCTGGAGCAAGCCAGCCTCGACAAGACGCGCGAGGTGACGACGCATCGTGGAGCAGGGCATACCATTCAGGCGCTCACAGATCGCCTTGTTCGAGGGGAAGACGACCATCTCGGCGTTCCCGCCAAGCGCATCGTCCGGAAAGAAGCTGAGGAGCCCTTGCAAAACCGTCAGATCACGTTCCGAGACCCCAAAGGCCGCTTGCGCCTTGGAGAGCTCGCGCAGGAGTTCCCACTTGTTAACGGGTCTGGCTGGAACAGATGCCTCGGGTCGCTCAATGACGCGCAAATGGGCGTGCGAAATAGGCCGCATAAACGGCGAGATTGGTGTGTACTCCATGAAAATGTCCACGAAGACAAAAATTCTAGGGCCCGCGAATCGCTTTGCGCTTGCGGGGTAGGGGCCAGAACGCTACATTCAGAAGTGCGAAAACTGAGATTTTGTAGCGGGCTGATCCCGGTGCGAAACCTTACAAAGGTCTCGTGAAGCTAGCTTCTCGGGGCCTTTTTCTTTTTGCCTGTATCGTGCCTCCTTCTTGTTGGTTGCTCTTCCTCAGTCTCCTGAACGCTTCCAGCGCTCATGAAGCTCGGTAATCAGCTTTGGGGCGTTGCCCTCCAACCAGCTGATAAAATCAGGTTCATCCGTAGTTAGATCAAGTTTGAGCTGCTTGCCTTGGCGGCTGGTCTTGACCGTCGCAGCTCCAACACCGGGGATCGCCAAAGCAGGCACACCCTTTCTAGACGGGCTTGCTTTCTTCTCTGCGCTCTTCGCAGCTGCCAGAACTGCGAGAAACGCACGCTCAGAAGCCTCATCGACCGAGCCGGAACTTCCGGACTTGGCTGCATGAGCTATGGCTAGCAGTTGGTCCCGATCACCGTCGTAGGCACCCAAAGCCTTTTTGAGCTCTTCCCATCTCGGGCGACCAATCCCAGGAGCTGCACCAATTGCCTGGATGAGATCCTCGCCGACCGTCCGAACGACACTCAAGAGCTGTGAAACCCCAGCTTCGTGGAGGTTAAGGACTTCGGCGACACCACGATTGGTGCGCTCAGCCCCTTCCAAATGGTCGCCGTCTAGAAGCGCCGTCGCTACAAGCGCACGTTCAATAAAGCTCAGATCACGACGCTCTTGGTTCTCGAGAAGCTGATCTCGAAGCGCTTGATCACCTTCAACCTCTGTGACGATGGCTCGAACTTTGATACCGAGTTCGCGACATGCTTCCAAGCGTCTGCGGCCATAGATCAGGTTGTAGCGATCGCCTTCCAGTGGGCGGACCAAGACAGGCACACGCTGACCGTTCTTGGAAATAGAGTTCTTCAGGCCCTCAACTTCAATCTGAAGCCTGTCATCCAACCGTCCTTCGGTAACAATCTGCGCCGGATCGATCTCAAAAACACCGCCACGCAGTCGGCGCCCTTCAAGAGCGTCAGGAGCGTTGCGAAGGGTCTGCAGCGGCAGGCCAAGTTTAGGCTTTCTTGCCATTCCGCCCCCATGTGTTCTGGATGATTTCAGCGATCTCATCGTTCACTGCGTTCATAGACTCGATCGCACGATCAAACGTCTGACGCGTGAAGTCCTTCTTGTCAGCTTCGTATAGCGTTTGCTTGGTCAAGCCGGCATCAGAAATTGCGGTCGACTCAACCATGTGATTGGTCAGGACCGACCTCCCAAAGAGCCCGCGAATGAAGGCGATGACTTCGGTCTGTGGTGCGTCACCGACTTTGTATCGCGTTGGCAAGAAGCGAAGCCAATCGAAGCGCAGATTTGCGCCTGCATCCCTGATTACTCCAAGGAGATCCGCAGTCATTCGCAGGAATTGGGACATCGACATAAGGTCAAGCATCTGCGGGTGAACCGTCACGAGCACACCAGAGGACGCGGAAAGTGCTGACATCGTCAAGAAACCAAGTTGCGGCGGACAGTCGATCACAACAACGTCGTAGTTCGCTTCAACACTATCGAGTGCGTCATGAACTCTCGCGAAGAACGCCTTCGCTCCGCCTCGCTGGATCGCAGCAGGCGTCTCGTGCTCGAACTCCATGAGTTCAAGGTTGCCCGGGATAAGATCAAGGCCGCGGATGTAGGTCTTGCGGATCACTTCGGCGATCGGAACCGGATCGTCATAGCGAACGGCATCATAGAGGGTCCCGCCCTCCATGAGGTCGAGTTCTGGCTGGATTCCGTGAAGAGCCGAAAGAGATGCTTGGGGGTCGAGATCGATCGCAAGAACCCTGTACCCCTTGAGCGCCAAGCGCTGAGCGAGGTGAGCAGACGTCGTCGTTTTGCCGGACCCGCCCTTGAAGTTCACCACTGAAATGACTTGAAGCTCGTCACCGTCGCGACGTCCAGGCACGTAAGTTCCAGACTTTTTTGCGTTTCCTTCAAGCGTCTGCCGGATTTCCCAGATATCGTCGAGCGTATAGCGGCGATGACTTCCAGCCGTCGTCTCGACGTCAACGATCTTTCCTTCTCGATGAAGCTTCCGAAGATAGGTATGGTCGACGCCAAGGAGCTCAGCAGCTTCGCCGCTGGTCAGAGTGCGCATCACCTTCTTTGCATCTGGTGGGAAGTGTGCAGCGCGCTGAGCATGCAGGTTCGACGCGAGAAGTTCCGCGTAGTGCCCGATGGCGATATCTAGATCCTGTTCTGCTTCGCTCATGTTTGCCCCGATCCGTGGGCGCGTTTTTTATGTGACCGCGCGTTATTTTTCGAGACTATTGCCCGAGCAGCCAGATTCGTGCAAGCACTTTCTAGATTTAGTGGCAATCCGTTAGGCCAACACAAGTGTCGTGTTCAGAGGAGCCCCAACTTTTCCGCACGCTCAAGCAGCATTTTGACCGAAGACGGCTGCCAGCCAGTGCTGCCTCGAGGGGTGCGCTCACGCATGGCTTCCAACCGGTCGCAGATCGCTTGTAGCGTGATATCCGGGTCCGACCCTTTGATGGCCGCCACGATGGCCGGCAGGCGGTCATCGGTTTCGCGGCGTCCGGCGCGGCCAAGCACCTCGGCAGGAAGGAACCCGTCGCGCACATATGCCTTCACAGCGCGGAGCAGTCGGCTTTGTGTCCAATGGCGATCTGGGGGCAGGGGGCCATTGATGATCCGCAGCAGGTCTTCCCAGGCCATATCGGGGCGCAAGCGGCGCACATGGGGCACCCAATCCTGCGCGGTCTCGTTGAGGCGCTCCATGTAGCCGTCCTGTCGCGCCAGCCGCACCTTGCGCAGCGCAGCGGGATCCTTGGCGCGTAGCCCAGGATTGCCACCAACGCGCCCTTTGGCGCGCGCAGAGGCAAGCCCGGCCTTTGTGCGTTCGCGGATCAGAGCGCGCTCGAACTCGGCCGCAGCGCCTAGAACCTGCAGCGTGAACTTGCCTTGTGGCGATGCCGTGTCGATCGGGTCCTGCAGCGAGCGGAAGAAAGCCCCCTTGGCCTCCAGACGCTCAATCACCTCAAGAAGGTGCGACAGCGACCGCGCGAGCCGATCGATTCGCACGACGACCAACGTGTCGCCGCTCTGGACACGTTCGAGCACCCGCGCGAGCACCGGCCGCGCACGATTGCCACCTGAGGCGTGTTCTTCGAATATCTCGACGCAACCCGCAGCTTGCATGGCCTCAGACTGGGGCAGGGGGGTCTGATCCTCTGTGGAAACGCGGGCATAGCCTATCAGGGGCATGAAATCGGGCCGTTTGCAATTTTAGGTATCGCTACTAAACGACCGTTTACAAACGAATGCAAGCAAGTGTTTTCTCATTGTGCCGATGCACAATCCCCTGGTTTCCTTGCATTGATCGCGATCTGAAAGGTTCCGTCGGCAGTCGCGCGCACGTAATGTGTAAAGAGCATTGTCGACGGTCACAAAACAGCTTGGGTAATGTGCAAATAATCTGTATTTTGCACATATGATGCCACAATCGACTATTATTCCTGAAGATTTCGACGAACCCCTCGACATCGGAGAGGGGGATGAGGATGCTTCGGAAGAAGTTCTCTGGTACCTGCCGGGCCCGATCGAAGAGGAACCGGATTACCGGCCTCCCGGACCTCGGGCGGGACAGCCGGAAAAGGGCCTCATTGATGACTGGGCAAGGGCCGAAGCGGATCAGGCTGCGCTTCTGGCAAGGGTGGCCGGGCGCTTGGGTGCGCTCGATGACCGATTGGCTCGCGCGCCCAAAGGCTGGCTGCATAGGTTGGCACTGATCGAGGCGGCAGACCTGAGCTGGTTTGCAGGAGATCGCGTAGGCCCGGATCGTCTGGCGCTATGGATTTCTATGCGCCTGTCAGGCGCACAAGATGACCCAAATGCCTTGGCGCGAATTGGATGGGCCGTTCGGCGACTGACAGGCGGTCCTGACCCGATAGTCGATATCGCAGCCTTCCTCGACCGCCGCGATCCTGAAAACATCGATGAAAATGCCGAGCGCTTCGACGATCGCGCGAGCGGTTGGCTGGATTTGATGAAACAGGCCGCCGATCTTCATCCGATCACCCGCGCCTGCATGGGGTTTCATCTCTGGAGTCTTGCGGGCCTTGGGCAGCAGGGCGATCGGGTGGAAGCAGCGGTCACGGCCGCGCGCATCGCGGCTAGCGAGGGAAACGGGGCAATTTTCGCACCGTTGGCAATGGGCGGGGCAGGGGGCCTGCGCGCGAGTGGGCCATCGGCAGAGCGCCTTAAACAATGGCTCGAGGGGATGCAGACAGCTATCCTCATGGCGATGCGGCGCCTCGACGATATCCAATCATGGTCAGCGAAGGCCAAAGCAGAGATGTCAACGCTCTCAGGCAAGACACCGCCGGTCCTGAACGCCCTGCTGACCGAATGGCCCCTCGTTTCCGCCCCTATGGCCGAAATGTGGATCGGTGCTAGCCGCGCCACCGCTCAACGCAATCTCGCCTGGATGGAAGCGAAGGGTCTAATCCGTGAAGTGACGGGGCAGGGACGGTTTCGGATGTGGAGTGTTGCGATTTAGGCCGACCAGCGGCCAGTCGAAATCTGTTCCAGTTTCGAGCGCTCTGATTACAGATTATCCTTTATTGCATCACCCCAAAGTCAGCACCATCTCCTCCGAGAGCGACAAGTCCGGAATATGCAGGTTCTCAGGTGCCGGGCCTTTGCGAATGCGCCCAGCCGCGTCATAATGGGAACCGTGACAGGGGCAGAACCAACCCCCGAAATCCCCCGCCCCATCCCCCAGAGGGACACAGCCCAGATGGGTACAGACACCGATCATGACCAGATATGCCTCGTGACCCGCAATGGCCCGGTTCTCATCGCTTGCCAGCGCATCGTCGGGCAGATTTGGGTTGCGCGCCGAGCTGTCAGGCAGGTCAGAGACCGCCTGTGCCCGAGCCTGAGCCATTTCTGCCTCCGTTCGATGACGGATAAAGACAGGTTTTCCGCGCCAGTTGACGGTCAATTGCGTTCCGGGCGCGAGATCGGAAATATCAACAGTGATCTGTGCCAAGGCGCGGACATCGGCGGAGGGGTTCATCTGGTTCACCAGTGGCCAGAGCGCAGCCCCTGTTGCCACGACCCCTGCCCCGGCTGTTGCGTAATACAGGAAATCCCTGCGGGCGGTATTCTCTGACGCTTCCATCATCGGGCATGTGTCCGTGCCTCCCGCGCTGGAAGGTCAACACGCGAGATGTAACGTTTTGTCAGCGTACCTCTCTACGGATCATCAAACAGGCCTTGTCGGCGCATTAATGGTGCGGGCCCGCGCCTTTTGCCATCATGAGGTGGTGCTCCTGGTGATGCGCCCCGATGGTCATCAGACCAAAGAAACCAAGTCCCTGAATCTGCGCGGCATCGCCATCGACACTGAGCGCCACGCCATCTTCTAAGTCCTCTGTCACAACGTCCCAGCCGGTCTCGGCCGCGAGAAAGGGCGCATGGGCGGGCACCATGGCGCGGATGGCCTCGAGAACACGGGGGGTGCCCCGAATCTCGAACCGGGCCCCTTCCGGCCGCAGGGTGCGGGCGACCACGGCCTCTTGGGTCAGAAGGTCCATATCGACCAGATGGCGGCGCAATCCGTCAATATCGACCCGCTCCCAATCCGTCTCGGGATCGGCCTGCAGGATCGTTACGATTTCCGCCAAGGCGGCAAAGGCCGATTGCCCGGTTTCCTGCGGTCCGCCCATGTCGTGACCAGCCGCGGAATTGGCGTGCTGCGCGGCCACGGGTGCGGCCATCACTATGGCAAGGACGAAGGGAATGAGACGCATGGACAGGTCCTTCAATGGGGTGGTGTCATGTTTACGCTAGCAGGGGCGGATGCATCGTAATATGATTTCAATCATATGTTGCCAAACCCCTATGATCATATCCCGAGCTCAGCCCTGCGCCCAATCTCCGGCGCGGTTGGAGATACCGTATTTCGCCAAGGCGACCCCACCCACGGTCTCTATGTCGTGCAAACCGGGCGCGTGCATCTCGAGCGGGTCGGTCCAGATGGCGAGCGGTTCATCATCCACCGTGCCCAAGCCGGAACAAGCTTTGCCGAAGCTTCGGTGTTTTCGGAGGTCTATCATTGCGACGCAGTCATTGTTGAGGCCGGGGCGCTGATCCGGATCGACAAGGCTTCCGTATTGGCCGCTTTTGCCGACCCGGCATTTGCCCGCGCCTATGGCCGTCAGGCGGCTCAACAGATACAGGCGCAGCGACAGATGCTGGAGATCGTCGGCATTCGGCGCGCAGAGGACCGGGTGATGGCAGGGTTGATCGCAGGCTTGCTCGAAGGCTCCATCGTCGAGTTTGCCGCTCGGTTACAATTGAGCCATGAGGCGACCTACAGGGCGCTGCGAAAGCTTGTGCAAGACGGACGGGTCATGAACCCGTCCCGCGGGATCTATCACCTGCACCCATGACCTGATCAGCTGTGGCTCGCGAAGACCGAGGTCGCGCCGTCGGAGCCAACAAGCAAGGTGTCAAAAGCGTCACCGGCCCCGGGACCGCCCATGCCGGGCGAACTCATCGGCATGCGGGGGACAGTCAAACCGCGCGCCATCGGTTGCTCTGCTAGCAGCCGCGTGATGTCCGCGGCAGGCACGTGGCCCTCGATAAAATAGTCGCCCACGACCGCCGTGTGACATCCAGCAAGTTCCGGTGCAATTTGCAGCCGATCTTTGAACGCATAAAGCGCATCCTGATCGACGTCCTGCGCCTCGACCGCGAAGCCCGCTTGCCGGACATGATCGACCCAAGCGGTGCAGCATCCGCAGGTGGGGGTTTTCAGGACTTTAATGACCGGTTCCGTGTTGGCCAGTGCTCGCAGGGGGAGTGTGGCAGCCGCTCCGGCCAGCAAGAACGTACGTCGTTTCATCATGTGTTCCTTTTTGAGTTACCCGAGACCCTAGAACTGTGTTTTCGAGAGTCCAGAGGCTGTTCCTGCTTGTCGGCGTGAGGGCGGATGTATCCAGGGCGTGTTCGCTTGCTGGCCAGCGAAGGGGCTGGATCAACATCCTGTCGACCCAGAGGTCGCGCGTCGTGCGAAACTGCTCGATACCGATCGTCATTCCCTCGTGGCCCTTCGCGGGCTGGGCTACGTAAGTACCCATGAGGCGGTCCCACCACGGCAGGTTGAAGCCGTAGTTTGAGTTGGTTTCGCGCGGATCGACAGAATGATGCACGCGGTGCATGTCGGGTGTGACGACGATCCATCTGAGCCACCGGTCGACCGGTCTCGGCAGGTTGATGTTGGCATGGTTGAAGAGGGCAGTGGCGTTGAGGATGATCTCGAACAACAAAACCGCGACGGCGGGCGGACCAAGCGCTGCCACCAGGGCGAGCTTGATCGCCATCGAGATGAGGATCTCAATCGGATGGAAGCGTAATCCAGTGGTTGCGTCGAAGTCGAGATCCGCATGGTGCATCCGGTGCAGGCGCCACAGGGCCGGGACGGCGTGGAACATGACATGTTGCAGATAGATCGCCAGATCGAGCAGCAGCATGGACAGGATCACAGCCAACCCGAAAGGAGCCTCGATAATGTTGAACAGGCCCCAGCCCCGCTCCTCGGCCAGGACCGCCAGACCGACGGCCAGGATTGGGAAAGACAACCGGAGGATCGCGGTATCGATCACGACAAGTGCCAGGTTGTTCGACCAACGGATGACACGCGGAATGTCACGCCGCCGACGCGGGGCGGCGAGTTCCCAAAGCGCCATGGCGGCCAGCACACTCAAAAACGCCGTCAGACGAATCTCCGGCTCTGCGGCTAGTATTATGTCCATCACAGTCTACGGCCCTTCTGTGTTAGGGCTTGGGTGCGGATGCGCATCTCGCACATCAGTCTTTTCTTGCGCAGCCTTTGCAGCCGCTATCTGGACTATATCAAGATCCCGCGCGTGGCGCTCGTCGAGACACTCTGTTTCGAGCTGCAGCGTGACCATGTGAAACCCATGCTGTTCCGTCAGCCGCCGATAGGCCCTGTTCAGCAAATCCGCGGCCTCGGCGGGTGACTGATGGCGGATATGGGCGGAAAACGCGTGTTTGCCGCTGGTCAGCGTCCAGGCATGCACATGGTGAACATCCAGAACCCCGTCCTGCCCGTTCAGGTCCGCTGTTACAGCGTCGAGATCCGTTCCCTCGGGTGTGCCTTCCATGAGAATGTGGACCGCTTCCTTGATTACGCCCACAGAGGCCCAGAGGAGAACCACCCCGAACGCCATGCCGAGAATCGGGTCAATCGCCAGAAAGCCGGTGAACTCGATCACAAGGGCGGTGACGATGATCAGGAGGCTGCCGACAAAGGTCTGGATGATGTGCCAGAGCGCGCCACGGGCATTCAGATCGTCCTTGCTCGATTGCCACATCAGCGCCAGAGAGACCACTTCCGTGACCAGGCCCCCGAAGGCGACCCAAAGCATGGGGCCTGTGGCCAGGTGGATCGGGTCTCCGAGCCGCATCGCGCCCATCCAGATCACCAGAAGCGCCATGCCGAGAAGAAAGCCGCCATTCACCAGCGCCCCGATGATTTCGGCGCGGTACCATCCGAAACTGCGCGTCGAATCCGCTGGACGGCGCGCAATCCGCTGCGCGGTGATGGCCACGAGAACGCCGCCAACCGCCGACAGGGTGTGAAACGCATCCGACAGGACGGCAATCGAGCCAGTCCAGAGCCCGACGGCCAGTTCAATCACGAAGTAGACGCCGGTGAGCCAGGCCGAAATCACAAGGGCCTTGCCGGAACTCGGCATGTGCCCGGCGTGAGAATGACTGGCCATATCAGCTCTCCTCCCCTTGTGTACCGGTCTTTCGCGTCGCGGCGAAGAGAACCGACAGGCCGGTAAAGCCACCGAGCGCAAGCGCGGTCCATGTGGCAGTGCGGGCATCTCCGTTCATCGCCTGGTTGCCCATGTGAGCGAGCAAAAAACTCGCTGGAATAATCCCGGCCATCGTGGCCAGCGCGAACCTCCAAAGATGCAGCTTGCTCAGACCTGCGGCGTAACTGATCATATCGAAGGACAGAAACGGCAGCAGGCGACTGCCGAAGACCAAGAAGGTCAGAGTGTTCTGCGATCCGAACAGGCCTGCGTTAATCTTCTGACCGAGATGACGCTCAACGAAGGGACGACCGAGACCGCGGGCCAGACCAAAAGCGGCAAGCGCACCGAGTTCCGCGCCAAGAACGACAAAGAGTGTCCCGAACGTGTGCCCATAAGCCGCTCCGGCGGCGAGTGCGATCGGCGCCGAGGGCAGGGGGCTTGCGACGATAGCGATTGTCATAAGCGCCACGATAACAATTGGTCCGGCAAGACCTGCCGCCACGATCCAGCGGTCAATTTCCGCGCGATCAGGCAGGCGAATGTCAACGCCAAGGACGTCCGGGAAGGCCAATGCGACGACTCCCATCAGGAACACCGCAATAAGAAGGATGCGCATCATCATGGATCAAAACACGGCATAGAGCAGAACGAAAAACGTCGCTGCCAAAAGGTCAAAGGCCACGCAGAATGGAATATACCAGTTCGGAATCCGGGCGAGACGATAAGAATTGTGGTGTGACATGTCCCAAAGGGTGTGCAGGGCCAAGCCCAAGGGAAGGAAAGCCCAATGCCATATCAGCCCCAAAAAGGCTGCCGAGCCGAACAAAAGGGCGACGGCGAGCTCTGCCCAGAACACGCGCGCTCTGCCGTCCGCGGCGCCAAAGCCGATATAGGCACCGCCAATCAAAGCAAGCGTGATCGAAGCAAGAGCTATCGAGCTCTTTTCATCCAAAAACAGGTGAGCCGGCATTGTGAGCAAGACAAACAACACACCAACCCATACGGGAGATTTCAAGATATCCCCGTGTCGATGGTGCGATACGTGATCGCCTGTCTTTTCGAAAATCTGTGCCATGGCTTTGTACCTAGGGATTCCAGCAACTGGAAGGTCAAGGGCTATTCATCCACGCGCGCAACGCAGCGCTCACTCAACCGTTCCACGGTGAGGTCAAAGGACCGATATCAGGACGTATTTGACGCTGACGCCAAGCTCATGTCCGACGCGCGTGGCGATTTTCAGTCATCTTTCGCCTTCTGCCAGACTTGCTGGCAGGCTGAGTAAAGAAACGTCGCTGACCAGGTCAGCAACATGAAGCCCAAAAGCGATTGCAGCATCAGCAACAGTCGAAAGGGCCCGACCACCTCTATGGACGAATAGCCAAGGGTCGAGAACGAGATGCCCGTAACATAGAGAACATCCTGAAACATCGGCGGGCTGTTGCTGAACGATTGCGGCAGAACGCTTGCCACCACCATCGTGTTGAACACGGCGAGCGTCACAAGTTCCAATACGTGCAGCAACAGCAACGCGGAAAACGTCAGGATGATCCGAAAGCCGGAGCCATCCGACCGCTGCGGGGAAAACTTCAGAATGCCCGACAACGCATAATGATGGACAATTCCCATCACGATCGCCGCGCATATTCCGACAAACATAGCCATCAACTCGGTCATACACCCAAACCCGTCTTCCTGTTCAAACAGGTCAATTTGACCATACATCAGGCTTTTAGCACAACGGGACCAATTGATTCTTCACTGGTCAGGCCAACGCGGGGGGCAACCCGTTCAGGGCGACATCCACCGGAACGGTCGGCAAGTTCGATGCGATCCAGCCAGGCCCTTCGCCTGATCCCAACATCCCTTCCGAGATATCGGCGTAGCCCGAATAACCAGCTTGTCTCAACGCTCGAAGCAGCGATGCGGAGCGTCCGCCAGTGGCGCAGATCAGTCCAACAGTGCGATCACCGCTCAGTTCCTTGGCCCTGAACAATCGGTCCGGAAAACCGGACGCGTGCATGCTTATCGGCCATACACCAGCACCTACGCCGGTTTCTTGCCACTCTTTGTGCGTTCTGACATCGATGATCCGCGCCGTATCCGATAGAAGCGCGTCAAAGGCATTCTCTGCCGACCAGACAGATCGGCTCTGCGCCAACAGCGGTGACGCCGCGACGGTCAGCACCGTCATATGAGCACCCAGAACGAAACGGCGCCGGTTCAAATCAAGAGCCATATTCGAAAACCTCATCCTTTGATCGGTTGCGATCCCAAAGGTCACATAACATACGCGCGACGCTACCCGGGAGCACGACACGGTGCAGGCACAGATTTGTATCCATCTGTAGCAAGGGACTGACCTGATACAAACGGCTACAATTCTGCCCATGAAACAGAATGCAACGATGATCTAGGAAGGACGCCATGGGACCGCCACCTCATATCCTTATCGTGGACGACCACGCTCAGATACGCGAAAGCGTCGCGCGCTTCCTGGAGAAGAACGGAATGCGCACGACCGTCGCCAGGGATGCCGTGGAGATGGATGCCAAGCTGGCCACCGGTCACTTCGACCTCCTCGTGCTCGATGTCATGATGCCGGGCGAGGACGGTTTGTCGGTTTGCCGCAGACTTGCGCCAGAGGGTGATCTTCCGATCATCATGCTGACGGCGCTTGGTGAGGAAACGGATCGGATCGTGGGTCTGGAAATCGGTGCGGACGATTATCTCGCCAAGCCGTTCAATCCACGAGAACTGCTCGCCCGCATCAAGTCGGTTCTTCGGAGAAGCAACCGCGACGAACCTGTGGCCGGAAGCCTCGCTGGGAGGAAAGTCTCTTTTGCGCACTGGATACTGGATACCGACCGGCAGGTGCTGATTGACGAGTCCACCACCGAGACCCCATTGACGACCTCCGAGTTCAAATTGCTGGCGGTCCTGCTGGAACGCGCGAGGATGGTGCTCAGCCGTGACCAGTTGCTTGACCTGACCGCTGGGCGGACGGCAGCCCCGATGGATCGAACCATCGACAATCAGATCAGCCGTCTCCGCCGCAAAATCGAGCCGGATGTACTTAGGCCCAGTGTCATCAAAACGGTGCGGAACGGCGGATACTGTCTGGCTGCCGATGTCGAGGATGCGCCGTGATGCGCCGTGCGATGAGGTCTCTGAGCGGCCAGTTGATCCTGCTTGTGGTCGCGGCACTTGTCGTGGCCCAGGCGATCAGCCTGTTCCTGTTCGCTGACGAGCGCACCCTTGCGATTCGTGCCGCATTGGGGTTCGAGGCCGCCGGTCGCGCAGCAAATGTCGCGCGGTTGATCGAGGAGGCCCCGCCGGAGTTGCAGGACTCGATCCTCCGCGCGGCGAATTCGCCATTGATCCGGTTTGATCTGTCGGACGTTCCGAGCGTGGAACACACCGGTCATTCGGATGGCGGCATCGTGGAAGGACGCATACGCGCGCTTCTGGGCGATAGCTACAGCCGGGATATTCGCGTTGAACTGCACGAGGTCGAGGGCGCGTTGCGGCCCCTTCCCAATCTCTCGGACGAGATGACGGAAATGCATCTCGCGATGATGCGCGGAGAGTTGACGGCGGTTGAGATGAACCTGTCGATCGCCATTAAGGGAGCGCGTTGGCTGAATGTCGGAACGCGGTTCGAGCGTCCGCCAATCCAATGGCCTTTCTATTCGATGCTGACCTTTGGAATTTCCGCCGGACTGCTCCTGGTGGCGATCTTCTGGTTTGTCATGACGCGCCTGACGCGTCCTTTGCGGCACCTCTCCAAGGCCGCGGACCATCTTGGCCGGGGCGAGGATGTGGGTGAATTGACCGTCGCGGGGCCGACCGAGGTCAAGGATCTGACCGTCGCCTTCAACCGCATGCAACGACGGCTGACCCGGTTTGTCAGCGATCGGACACGGATGCTCGCAGCGCTTGGTCACGATTTGCGCTCGCCGTTGACTGCTATGCGTGTCCGCGCGGAGCTGGTTGACGAAGAAGAGACGCGGGACAGCCTCATCGCATCGGTCGAAGAGATGCAGAGCATGGTCGAAGCGACGCTCACCTTTGCACGGGGCCTTACCGGATCCGAAGGTGCCGAAGTGGTCGATCTGCGCAATTTTCTGGACAGCTTGTGCAGCGATATGGCGGCACACTGCACCTTTGCCCCGAGTGATGATGTTGCCGTGCGGCTTCGACCCAACGCGTTCCGAAGGGCGCTGAGGAACCTGCTTGAGAACGCCGTTCGCTACGGTGGTGCCGCAAAAGTCAGCTGGGCGACCCACGGTTCGAACCTCGTACTCAACATCGATGACAATGGGCCCGGCATTCCCGTCGACCAGTTGGAAAAGGTCTTCGATCCCTTCTATCGCCTCGAGCAATCGAGGTCTCTGGAAACGGGCGGTTATGGGCTTGGGCTCTCGATCGCGAGGACAATCGTCCAATCCCATGGCGGCGATATCCAGCTGGTCAACCATAACAGCGCGGGTTTGCGCGCTGTTGTCACCATCCCACTGGATGAAAGCGAACTAATCGAAGGAGAAACAGATGAAACTGAAAACGCTCATTCCAACGTTGCTGGCCAGCTTGCCCGCCAGCATGGCGCGAGCTGATGGTCCAGGCTCCTGGACAGGTCACATGTGGGGCGGAGGCTATGGCTTTATGGGCGGCTTCATGATGCTCGCCTTCTGGGGCGCCGTGATCGCATTGATCGTGTTTCTGGTGCTCAGGCTGCGGGACAATGGCACCCGTCCCCCGGACTCGGACGCGCAGGAAGCGCTCCGGCGCCGCTTTGCGAATGGGGAAATCGACGAAGAAGAGTTCCGTCGCCGCAAAGCAACGCTCGACGAATAGACCCCGCCGCGGACGCCAAAGCCGTCCGACGCGACGCCCACCGACACTGGATAGGAAAGAACGCCATGGTCCCGGAAATTGGTCACTTCGCACTGGCCCTCGCGCTTGCGCTTGCGCTTGTTCAAAGCGTTCTGCCGATTGCAGGTGCGTCGCGTGGAAACGCCGTCTGGATGAAATCCGCCCAGGCGACGGCAATAGGACAAGTGCTGTTTGTGGCCATAGCCTTCGCAGCGCTGATGCAGGCCTTCATCGTCAGCGACTTCACCGTCAGGAACGTCGTCGAGAATTCCCATTCGCTCAAGCCGATGCTCTACAAGGTGGCCGGGACCTGGGGCAGCCATGAGGGTTCGCTGCTGCTCTGGATTCTGATCCTCGCGGTGTTCGGCGCGGGCGTCGCCTGGTTCGGATCGAACATCCCCGCCGAGACCAAGGCGCGCACCTTGTCGGTGCAGGCGTGGATCAGCGTCGGCTTCCTGTCCTTCCTGCTGCTGACGTCGAACCCCTTCGAGCGGGTGTTTCCGCCGCCGCTCGACGGCAATGACCTCAACCCGTTGCTTCAGGACATGGGTCTCGCCATGCACCCGCCGCTCTTGTATTTCGGGTATGTCGGCTTCTCCATCGTGTTTTCCTTTGCCGTTGCGGCTCTTCTGGAAGGGCGCGTCGATCCGGCCTGGGCCAGATGGGTCCGCCCGTGGACATTGGCCGCGTGGGTCAGCCTTACGGCAGGTATCGCTCTTGGATCGTGGTGGGCCTATTATGAACTGGGCTGGGGCGGCTGGTGGTTCTGGGACCCGGTCGAGAACGTGAGCTTCATGCCCTGGCTTCTGGGCACGGCGCTGCTGCATTCCGCCATCGTCACCGAAAAGCGCGACGCGTTCAAAAGCTGGACCATCCTACTTGCCATCCTGACTTTCTCGCTTTCGCTGCTCGGGACGTTCATCGTCCGGTCAGGCCTGCTTACATCCGTGCATGCCTTCGCCGTCGATCCAGAGCGCGGGCTTTACATTCTGGGTCTGCTGGCCGTGTCCATCGGTGGGTCGCTGGCGCTCTACGCCTGGCGGGCGCCCGAAATGGAGCCGGGTGGTTTGTTTCGCCCGATCAGCCGCGAAGCCGGGCTGCTCGTGAACAACCTCATTCTGGCCGCCGCTACGGGAACCGTTCTGTTCGGGACGCTTTATCCACTGATCCTGGAGGCTGTCACCGGGGACAAGATCTCGGTCGGTCCACCTTTCTTCAATGCGGCCTTCATTCCGATGATGCTGGCACTGGTCGTGTTCATGGGTCTTGGTCCATTCCTGTCGTGGAAGCGGGCTGATATCGCCGGTTTGCTCGATCGCATCCAATTCGTGGCCGTGCTGGCGGTCATTGCAGCCTTGGCCGCATGGTATCTTCTGAACGGTGGGCCGATCATGGCCTATCTTGCCATCCTCGGCGCAGCGTGGCTGCTTTTTGCGACCCTGCGGGAATGGGCGCTACGCATCCGTCTGTTCGAGGTTTCCCTTGCAGAGAGCGCGAGACGCGTGCGCAACCTGCCACGCGCCTCTCACGGTATGACGCTTGCCCATGCCGGCGTCGCTGTGTTGATGATGGGGATGATCGGCTCGACCGGATGGAAGAGTGAGGAGATCGTCTTTGCCGCCCCCGGGACCGAAGTCACGATCGCCGGGTTCGACATCACCTTCGAAGGGGCCGCAAAGGTTCAAGGGCCGAACTACATCGCGGATCGCGGCACCCTTGTGGTGCGTCGGGATGGCGAATTGGTCACGACACTTTTCCCGGAACGGCGGTATTACCCGGTCGCGGAAAGCCAGACGACGGAGTCGGCCATCCGCTCCACATTGGCGGGTGATCTCTATACGTCGATTGCAACGCCAGCCTCCGATCAAGTGAACAACGCCGGAGCATGGACCCTTCGGATCCTCTATGAACCGCTCGTCAACCTGATCTGGATCGGCTCGATCCTGCTGGTGATCGGTGGCTGTTTGTCCTTGTCGGATCGCCGTTTGAGGGTCGGGGCGCCGCGCCGTGCCAAACAGCCAGCCACCAATGCCGTTCCTGCCGAGTAGGAGAGAAGATGAAACGTCTCATTGCCGGGCTGCCGTTTATTGCGGCGGTCATATTCGGTGGGTTTTTTCTCTGGGGGCTCAATCCCGACCGGGATCCCAACGAGATCCCTTCCGTCCTGATCTCGCAACCGGCCCCGGCGTTCGACCTCGATCCCGTGCCGGGGTTGGAGACACCCGGCCTGGCCCGAAGCGATCTTGTCGGCAACGAACGACCGGTCGTGGTCAATGTCTTTGCGTCCTGGTGCGTGCCCTGCCGCGCGGAACATGCCGTGTTGACAAGATTTGTCGAACGAGACGGCATGCGGTTGTTCGGAATAAACTACAAAGACAAACCTGAGGATGCCGTGAAGTGGCTCAATGACCTCGGCAATCCCTACGAGCGGATCGGGTCCGACCTGTCGGGCCGGACCGGGATCGAATGGGGCCTGTCGGGCGTGCCGGAAACCTTCATCGTCGATAGCGATGGCACCGTTTTGTTTCGCTATGTCGGGCCGGTCGTGGGTCCGGACGCCGTCGAACGGTTCACGCAAGCCCTGAAGCAGGCAGGCGCACTGCCAAATGGAGCAGGTTCATGAGACAGTTGATTTTCGCGTTTTGCATCGGGCTCCTTCCCTTTGCCGCCAATGCGGTGGAACCGGACGAAATGCTGACCGACCCGGTATTGGAACAGCGTGCGCGGGAGATTTCCAAGGATCTACGATGCGTCGTCTGTCAGAACCAGGACATCGACAGTTCGAACGCGGGTGTGGCGCGGGACTTGCGTCTGCTCGTACGCGAGCGCCTGGTCGTT
Organism: Epibacterium sp. MM17-32; assembly: GCF_022348205.1. Taxonomy (NCBI): domain Bacteria; kingdom Pseudomonadati; phylum Pseudomonadota; class Alphaproteobacteria; order Rhodobacterales; family Roseobacteraceae; genus Epibacterium; species Epibacterium sp. MM17-32. The sequence goes on from NZ_JAKRFC010000013.1 coordinate 114,308, forward strand.
GGAGACAGCGACGCGGAGGTGATCGAATATATTCGGGCGCGGTACGGGGATTACGTGCTGCTGAAACCGCCTCTGGAGCCTGCGACCTACGCGCTTTGGTTCGCTCCGATCGCTTTCGTTCTGATCGGGGTTTTCGTTGGTGGCGGGCTACTGATGAGTCGGCGAAAGCAAGAGGCATTTGAAGACTTGGGCTCGGAGGATGAGAACACCGTGTCCGAAATTCTCAGGCAAAACGAAGCGGGGGATGCGTCATGATCTGGGGTATTTTCGTTCTTTTGACGCTGGTCGCAATCGGAATTGTCCTCTACCCGCTGCTGCTGTCCAAATCGAACACTCTCACCAGAGGGGATGCGGTACCGGCGATCCTCGCCGATCAGATGCGGGAAATCCAACGAGACATGGACCGCGGTTTGATTTCTGAACAGGAAGCTCAAGCAGCCAGACTCGAGATCAAGAAACGGATCCTCGCGACGACCCGCAATTCGGAAGAAAAAGCCGGATCATCCCGTAATGGTGGCAGAGTCACTCTCGTTGTCGCGGCGGTCCTCGCGCCGGTTATTGCCGCGGGCTACTATCTGACGATGGGATCGCCGGAGGTTCCTTCAATGGCCTTCGCTGCCCGTGCAGAGGAGCGGGCACAGACTGATGAAGTGACGGCGCTGGCAATACAACTTCGCGAAAGGCTTGTATCCGATCCGACCGGCGGCCCTAGCGAAGGGTGGATGCTGTTGGGCCAGACCTATCAGCGCACGGGCAGAGCAGCCGATGCCGTCGAAGCCTTCGAAGTCGTTGCCGAACGGGAGGATGCCACCTCCGCGACATTCTCCATGCTGGCAGAGGCTGTCGCGGTTGCCAATGACGGCGTTGTTATTCCACGGGCGAAATTGGCCATTGATCGCGCTTTGGACCTTGACCCATCCAATCCTGCGGCAACCTACTTCGAGTCTCTGTATTACCTTCAGCAAGAAGAGACGCGTAAGGCCTACGATCTGCTTGTTTCACGACTGAATCAGGAAGAGGCTTACGTTCCCTGGATGGAGACCTATGCAGCGCAGATCAACCGGATTGCAGCGGCAGTTGACCTTCCGGTCGTCAATCTACCCAGCGGGCCGACGTCGCAACCAGGCCCGAGTGCCGCAGATGTCGCGGCGGCGTCGGAGATGAATGACGCGGATCGCGCGGAGTTCATCCGATCGATGGTCTCGCGGCTGGCCGAGCGTCTTGAGGATGAACCGGACGATCTGGATGGTTGGATGCGGCTGGCAAATGCCTATACCGTCCTTCAGGAGCCCGATCGCGCCGTTGAGGCCTACCGCAAGGCTGAAGCGCTGTTGGAGCAGCAGCCCGCCAGTGATCCTCGGCGTGCGGCGGTCCGTGCCGCGCTTGAGCGGCTCGGCGGCTGACTACTGCTCGGTGTCCCGGTCGAGCAGGTCACTCCTGTCCGGCAACCTTTGCGGAAACATCCCGACCACTGGCTTGCGCCAAGGCGTTCATCACGTCCTCGGTTTTTAGCAATTCGGACAGCACAATGCCGTTCGGTGCCGATGGTCCGTAGACGACATTGAAGGGGATGCCGTATCTGCCGAAACTCTCAAGGTAGCGGGAAATGCGCGTGTCCGGGCGTGTCCAATCTGCCTGCATCGCCGTGACTCCAGGCGCTTCAAGCGCGCTCCGGACTGGCTCCCGATCGATGATAAGTGTCTTGTTCGCTTTGCAAGTCAGACACCAGTCAGCGGTCACATCGACAAAAACGACCTCTCCTGCGGACACGCGTTTCGCTATTTCCGAACGATCAAATGCGATCCAAGCCATTGCCAACTGCGGCGTCGAACGCGCAGGTGCTGATTGCTGCAAGAGAGGACCTGCGGCAATGGCCAGGACAAGGCTGGCTATGGCAATAGACCACCTGAATTGGGACTGCACATTCGGGAGAGATAGTATCAGAACGGCGAGACCGGACAACGCCGCGACCGCGATGACAGACGCAAGCCCGGCGACACCGTCGAGCACCCAGAACAGCCACACGGCGGTTGCAAGCAACAAAACCCCCATGACGCTTTTGATGATCAGCATCCATCGACCAGGCTTGGGCATGAATGCGACCAGACGCGGGAACGCGGCGATGACGAGATAGGGCAGGGCGAGGCCGAGCCCGAGGCTCGTAAAGACGATGAGGATGTCCACGCCACGCCCGGCCAAAGCAAAGGCCACCGCGGTGCCGAGGAACGGTGCCGAACAAGGCGTCGCCATGACGGCACCGAACATGCCAGTGAAAAAGTCGGCGGAATACCCGTTGCGTCCTCCGGCCCCTGCAAGCCGCGTCTGCATGCCGTGTGGAAGGGCGAACTCGAACGCTCCGAACAGATTTGCCGAAAAGACGAGCAGGACAGCGATCATCGCCGCAAGAAACAGCGGGCTTTGAAACTGCAATCCCCACCCGACGCTGAGGCCTGCCGTCTGGAGCGCCCAGAGGACGAGCGCCAGACCCCACATGAACGTCATGATGCCGGCGCTGGCAGCGACGAAACCGAACCGGACACGGGTTGTGTCGTGATCGGTGTGTTTGAGCACAGACGACACCTTGATGGACAGCACCGGCAGCACGCAGGGCATCACATTCAGGATCAATCCGCCCAGCAGCGCGATCGCGGCAATCCAGATCAGTTCCATCATGTCCGGTGTCGTGGCGGCCAGTTCAAAGGGTGGTGCTATTCCTTGCGCCACGCGATCCGCGATGATCGTGAAGGCCCGGTTCTCGCCGTCGGTGACGGTAATCGACGGAGCCACTGTCACATCCGTATTCGACGAGAGGATCGGCAAGCGCGCCCAAAGCAAACGATCCTCTTCTCCCAAACGGATATCGGGTTTGCCAAGCGCAACACCCATACCCAGTTCGGGAAACACATCCGGCGACTGGAGTGGTTCATCGACGCGAAGGCTGACGATCAACTCCGTGAGGTCTTCGTCGATGAAGGCATTTGCCTCGCTGACGCCGCTCGTCTTGGCCCCTTCGGGGACGCGCTCGGAAAACGTACCGATCAGCCCAGCCGAAGTGCTGTCGATGACGTTGCCCCGTCCGAGGCGAAGTGACAGGTCAAACTCTTCCGGGACACAGACATTGGAGCACACCAGCAGTTTGACCTGCGCGGAAAGAGTCACAGGTGCGCCGGGATCTTTGAGCGTTATGCGCAGCGGAAAGACGACTTCACCCGCATAACCAAAATTTTCGATGCCGAAGGCGGTGAAGCGCGTCGGGGCGGGCCACATGAATTCGACATCTGCGACGTTTTCGGAACCGCTCCATTCGACCGAAGGCGGTATTCCCACCTCGCCCGCCGACCGCCAATAGGTCTTCCAGTTTTCGTTCAGTTGAAGGTGAAGCCCGGCTGACAGAGTCTGTGTGTTCTCGGGAACGCCGTCCTGTACACTAATGAGATGCGCGGTGAGTGGCGCGCTCTGGTATTCAGCAGAGGTTGCTGCCGCGACACTTCCAGAGACAACGGCCAGGAGCACGAAGGGAATAAGCAAAACCCGTCGCAGGATCAAAAGGCAATCGATCAAGATACCTGCTTCCTTCCCATATTTTCCGCAGATTTCGCCAGGACGGCGGAAATTGCGTCAAAGTCCACCTGTGGCAAAACCCTGACGACCGTCCGCACAGACAATTCGCGCAACGCCAGTCGCAGAAGATGAAAGGGTTCGACACCCATCCGGCAGAAGGTCTGACGCTTGCTTCGTGGACACGATAGCGCCGCGATCCGAGCAGTATTCAAGACTTCCTGCACATCCCCCAAGCATGAAACCCGACAACAGCAACGCGCCTACGCGTACCTTCCCGCGCACATCACGGCCTGTCGCGGACCACGACTGGAATCGCGGAGGTTATGGGCTCGGTCGTTTCCTCGATAGTATCCTTTGCCTTGTCGGAATGGCACGATTTTCCCATGAACTTGTGCATCACGAGATGCGCCCCAACGCACAGCAGGAGCGGGGCGAAAGCCGCTGCATTGCCCCACATGCCCGCCAATGTGCCGCCGGCAAGAAAAAACCCCGCAACGGGCAGCAGCATGACGACGCAACACGCCATCATACCATAATGCATGAGCCTGTCCGTGATCGGCTTTTTTCTGTGGCTGTGGTGGTCCATGACACCCTCTTTGTCTCGTTCCCGGCGTCATTTGCGACCCTCCAGCAGGGTAAGGTCAAGGATACAAATGGATACACTTCTCGCGGCCTTGTCAGGTTGCCTGATGCCGGGTCTCCCGTAAAAGACATGTACAAACCGTAGGCTAGGAGTGTGTCATGACGACATCGCGAAACAACAAGATCAATCGACGAAGCCTGTTGGGGTATGCGGCTGTCGCTTTGGTTGCACCAAGCGTGGTTCGAGCCGAAACCATTCGCCGCAACATTTCTTCTTTCCGAGTTCATGACTGGCAAGACCATTTCGACACGCTCGGCAAAGGGATCATCATCTCAGACACCGTGACGATGGCGCTACAGCACTGGACAGCGGACGGCGAGATGCGGATTTACCCGACATCCGTTCCGCTGACCGACGAACTCACCAAACGCGGTTACACCGAAGTGGTGGAAAAACGCAAAAACCCCAGCTGGGCGCCAACGCCCTCCATGCGGGAACGCAATCCGGAATGGCCGGCACGTATCGAGGGGGGTGATCCGGACAACCCATTGGGTACTCGTGCACTGTACCTGTCGTGGCAGTACTACCGTATTCACGGGACACAGGATACGCGCAAGATCGGCCGCCGGTCGTCAAACGGCTGCATCGGCCTGTTCAACGCACAGATCGAGGAAGTCTACGAGCGGGCACCTGTCGGCACTCAAGTCAAACTCATCTGACCCAACGGGCAAGGCGGAAGATACAGGCATGGACAAATTGACTGCGCTGATTGGTGCCGTTTTTGTTATCGGCGGGGG
>NZ_JAKRFC010000014.1:0-130782 GCF_022348205.1 Epibacterium sp. MM17-32
GGCGGCTATTTCCCCTGGGATTACCAGCCGCTGCAAAAGGCCTCGGAGCGATACATGCGAAACCACATGGATCTCAACATCGTCGAGGACCAGGCGCGGGCGCCGAAACCGGAAACCTGAGCCCCTCATCACCCGCCTGCGCGCAAGAAAAAAACGACCCCAAAAATACAGCGCGCAGGCCTTCCCCCACCTCCAACAGGGAGACGCGCAATGTCAATCAAACCACCGCTCACGGATCTGCCGATCAAGACGGCAGACCGGGGGTTCTACTCGGGCTTCAGCGTCGATGTGACGATCAGTTCGAAACTCGCGGTCGCAGGGCTGGTGCTCTGGGCCGTCGCCTTTCCAGAGCAGGCCGGCGCCGTGCTGGCCGGGTTCAACAGTTTCATCCTGTCGAATTTTGCCACCTGGTATGTCTATGTGATGGCGGCCTTTGTCATCGCCTGCCTGGGGCTCGCCTTCTGGCCATCGGCGGCGCGGCTGAAACTGGGGGAGGATCACGATGAGCCGGAGTTCTCCCGTTTTTCGTGGTTTTCCATGATGTTCGGCGCAGGCATCGGGGTTGGCATGCTGACCTGGGCGGTGGCCGAACCGATCTACCATTTCAACACCAACCCGGATGTCATCCAGGGGTTTGCCAGTTCCAAGGAGATGGACAACTACCTGAACGCCTATAAGTGGTCCTACCTGCACTGGGGGTTCACCGCCTGGTCCTCTTATGCGATCGCCGGGTTGGGGCTTGGGTTCTTTGCCTATCGCCGCGGCCTGCCGCTGACCATCCGGTCGTCGCTGGCGCCGTTGTTTGGCGAGCGCCTTTCCGGTCCGCTTGGGCATGTGATCGACATCGTGGCGGTCATTGCCACCATCCTTGGCGTGGCGCAGATGCTGGGGTTCGGCGTCGAGCAGTTCGTGTCCGGCATGGCGCGTATCGGCATCGGCGACTGGCTGTTGAACGAGCAGGGCACCGCGTCGTCGCTCGGCATCATCGTGGCGGTGCTGATCATCATGGGCGCCTCGACCCTGTCGGCGCTGTCCGGTGTCGGCAAGGGCATCAAGTGGCTGTCGAACCTGAACATGGTGCTGTCGACTTTCCTGCTGGGCTTCTTCCTGATCTTTGGCTCCACCTGGTTTGGGCTGAATGCGCTGTTTGGCGGGTTCTGGACCTATGTCACCGCGCTGCCCGAGATGATCTTTACCGTCTATCAGAGCAACGGGTCGGAAACCGGCGACAAGCTGGTCGGCTGGCAGGGCGGCTGGACGGTTTTCTACTGGGCCTGGTGGGTGGCCTTTGCGCCCTTTGTCGGCCTGTTCCTGGCGCGGATTTCCAAGGGGCGCACGGTGCGTGAATTCGTGCTTGGCGCGGCGATCGCGCCTGCGATCATGTGTTTTGTCTGGTTCTCCTTTGCCGGCGGCACCGCCATTGACCTGGAGCTGAACGGGACCGCAAATGGCGCGATCTTCTCGGTTCCGGATGGCGACAAGATCTTTGCGATGACGGACCTGATGCTGTCGCCGGTGCTGTCCTGGCTGATGGCGGTGCTGATCGTGGTGCTGCTGATGACCTATCTGGTGACCTCGGCGGATTCGGCGGTTCTCATCGTCAACACCATCAATGCCGCCGGGGACGAGGGGCCAAAGGCGCGCCCGCATATCCTGTTCTGGGGTGCGGCCCTTGGTCTGGTGGTCGGGGCGCTGCTGCTCGTCGGCGGGCTCAAGGCGATCCAGACCGCGATGGTCATCGGCGCCTTGCCGTTCTCCATCGTGATGGTGCTGATGTGCATTGCGCTGTTCAAGGCGATCTACCGCGATGGCCTGCGGGAGCGCGCGCGTCGCCAGGCAGCGGAATAAGCCACGCGGCCAGACCATAGCAACAGCTGGGGCCGGCCCGTGATCTCGCGGGCTGGTCCTTTTTTCGGGCGCGGTCGCGGCTTTGCCCGCGCCGTCCCCGCACAAAGCGCTTGCGTCCGGGGCGCAGGGTTTGCAGTAGTTTCCGGCAGATCAGCTTGGAGGCATCATGGACGATCTGGATCGCCGGATCATCGCGGCACTGCAACACAACGCGCGTGAATCCACCACCAAACTGGCGGCAAAGCTGGGGGTGGCGCGCACCACCGTGCATGAGCGGATCACCCGGCTGGAGGAGCGCGGCATCATCACCGGCTACACCGTGGTGCTGCGCGATCCCGACGAGGGCAACCGGGTCATGGTGGTGGTGCTGCTGGAAGTGCAGCAAAAGGAAACCGGCCGCATTATCAAGCGGCTGGAGTCCTACCCGGAAATTCGTCAGTGCCTGTCGATCAATGGCGAATACGATCTGATGGTCTCGGCCGAGGCGCCGCGGATCGAGGATCTGGACATTCTGGTCGATGAGGTGGGCCGCATTCCGGGCGTACAGCGCACCAATACGCTGGTGGTCTTTGGCCGCCGTATTGATCGCGTTTGAACGATGTGACGATTGATCCGTCATTTTGGCGCGATTTTACGTCACTCCGACAATCCTGACCCTACAAAACGAACAATTGAACCTGCACCATAATGGGAACGCATGTCTTGAGGAGCGCAAAGCCGGTCCCCGCCTTTGCGTGACATGCTCAAACTTGAGGAGGTGCAGGTCATATGCAGTGGAACATCTGTGTCGTGGGCGCGGGCAAGATCGGTCAGGCGATCGCCACGTTCCTGAAAACATCCGCCAATTATCAGGTCACGCTTGCGGATCATGATCTGAACGCGCTGAGCGCGGTTGCTGATCTGGGCGTGCCGACCAAGCAGATCGATGCCAAGGATCCTGCGGATCTGGCCAAGGGGCTTCAGGGCTTTGACGCGGTGATTTCCGCCGCGCCGTTCTTCTTGACGCCAATGATAGCTGAGGCCGCCAAAACGGCGGGCGCGCATTATTTCGACCTCACCGAGGATGTGGCCGCGACCGATGCGGTGCGCAAACTGGCCGAGGGCAGCAAGACGGTGTTCATGCCCCAAAGCGGCCTTGCGCCGGGGTTTGTGGGCATCGCAGGCGCGTCACTGGCGGCGGAGTTTGATGAACTCGATAGCCTGCACATGCGGGTGGGCGCGCTGCCGAAGTTTCCGACCAACGCGTTGAAATATAACCTCACATGGTCCACCGACGGGCTGATCAACGAGTATTGCAACCCCTGCGATGCCATCGTGAATGGCGCGCGCACCAAGACTGCGCCGCTCGAAGATTACGAGCGTCTGAGCCTGGATGGGGTGGAGTATGAATGTTTCAACACCTCGGGCGGGCTTGGCACCTTGCCGGAGACGCTGGACGGGAAGGCGCGGGCGGTCTCTTATCGGTCGATCCGCTATCCCGGTCACTGCGACATCCTGAAAATGCTGCTGCATGATCTGGGGCTGGAACGCCGCCGCGACCTGATGAAAGAGATTTTCGAGAGCGCATTGCCGCGCACCGATCAGGACGTGGTGCTGGTCTATTGCACCGCGCGGGGCCGCATAAATGGCGAGCTGCGTGAAAAGAGCCTGATCAACAAGAGCTATTCCCGTCAGATCGGCGGCAAGACATGGAGCGCGATCCAAGTGACCACCACCGCCGGCGTGCTGGGGGTTGTGGATCTGGTGCGGCAAGGCGTCCTGCCCGCGCGCGGCTTTGTACGTCAGGAGCAGGTGAACCTGCAGGCGTTCCTCGAGACAGAATTTGGCCAGCTCTACCGGGCGGGCGACATCGACCACATGACAGACACAACAAAATTGGCAGCTGAGTGATGAAAGACATGGCACGAACAGCAGACGATATCCTGAAGAACCTCGACCTCACGGCGGCAGAGCTGAGCGGTGGCAGCCGCGCGGTGCGCTCGCCCATTGATGGCAGCACGCTGGCCGAGGTCCACGACACTCCCGCAGGCGAGATGCCCGCGATTCTGGAACGCGCGCAGTCCGCGTTCAAGGCATGGCGCGTGGTGCCCGCCCCGCGGCGCGGTGAGCTCATTCGCCTGCTCGGTGAGGAACTGCGCGCCGCCAAGGATGACCTTGGCGCGCTGGTCAGCTGGGAAGCGGGCAAGATCACCTCTGAGGGGCTTGGCGAAGTGCAGGAGATGATCGACATCTGTGACTTTGCCGTGGGTCTGTCGCGCCAGCTTTATGGTCTGACGATTGCCTCGGAACGTCCCGGCCACAGCATGCGCGAAACATGGCATCCGGCGGGGCCGGTGGGCGTGATCTCGGCGTTCAACTTCCCGGTTGCGGTCTGGTCGTGGAATGCGGCGCTGGCGATTGTCTGCGGCGATCCGGTGATCTGGAAACCGTCGGAGAAAACACCGCTGACGGCGCTGGCTTGCACCAAGATCTTTGAACGCGCGGTGAAACGCTTTGGCGAGGATGCCCCCGAAGGTCTGCTGCAGACCCTGATCGGTGACGCGGAACTGGGCAAGGTGCTGGTCGCCAGCCCCTCTGTGCCGGTAATTTCCGCCACGGGGTCGACCCGCATGGGCCGCGCGGTGGCACCTGTGGTGGCAGAGCGGTTCGGCAAATGCATTCTTGAACTGGGCGGCAACAACGCGATGATCGTGGCCCCCTCGGCGGATCTGGAAATGGCGGTGCGGGCGATTGTGTTCTCTGCCGTGGGCACCGCCGGACAGCGCTGCACTTCGCTGCGCCGCCTGATCGTGCACAACTCGATCCGCGCGGATCTGGTGAAGCGCCTGAAGGCCGCCTACGCCGGTCTGCCGATTGGTGATCCGCAGGCCGAGGGCACGCTGGTTGGCCCGCTGGTGGACGAGGCCGCAGGCGATGCGATGACCTCGGCGCTGAAGGCGGCCGAGAGCGAGGGCGGCACGGTGCATGGTGGCGCGCGCGTCACCGAGGGCGTGCCCGCAGGTGGTGTCTATATGGCGCCCGCCATCGTCGAGATGCCCGGTCAGAGCGCGTCGGTCAAAGAAGAGACATTTGCGCCGATCCTGTATGTCATGGGTTATGACGATTTTGAGGACGCGGTGGAGATGCAAAACGACGTGCCGCAGGGGCTGAGCTCCTGCGTGTTCACGCTCAATATGCGCGAGGCGGAGAGTTTCCTCACCGCTGCGGGTTCTGATTGCGGCATTGCCAACGTCAACATCGGCCCTTCGGGCGCGGAAATCGGCGGCGCCTTTGGCGGCGAGAAGGAAACCGGCGGCGGGCGCGAAAGCGGCTCTGACGCGTGGAAATCCTATATGCGCCGCCAGACCAACACCGTGAACTATTCGGCGGAATTGCCGCTGGCGCAGGGTGTGAAGTTCGACATCTAAGCTCCGGCCGGTCCTGATTTGGCTGTCGCGCAAGCGGCAGCCACGCGCCCGCCAGAGTGCGGCGGGACACGCTGTGTGATGGTAACGAGTGTCTGAGGGTCTCCCTCCCTGCCAAATGCGGCGGGGAGGTTTCTGTCAGTCTGCCGCGATGGCAAAGCTCTCGACCGGCTGCGAGACATTGTGCAGTTTCACATGTCCCAGCGGCTTGGCCTCGGCGGTTTCCGTCAGGATGTCGCGCGACACCACGATGCGGTGGCCAATGGTTTTGCCGTAATCACCCAGACGTGCGGCGATATTGGCGGCCTGACCGATCACGGTGAAGTCCAGCCGCTCCTGCGAGCCGATATTGCCATAGAGCACCGACCCCGAGGCAATCCCGATGGCGCAGTCCAGATTGGGCAGCGACGGGCAGGGCTCGATCTCGGCGAGCGCGGCGACAATACCCCGTGCGGCAGCAAGCGCCTGCGCGCGGGCTTCGGCCGGATTCTGGCCTGCCGGGAACACCGCCAGCACCGCGTCGCCGATGAACTTCAGCACCTCGCCGCCGTTTTCATGCACCACATCGGAGGTGGTCTCGAAAAACCTGTTCAGCAGCTTGATGTATTTGTCGCGCGGCAGGGTTTCTTCGAGCAGGGTGGAGCCGCGCAGATCGCAGAACATGATCGCGGCATCGATCTCATCGCCATCCCCCCGGCGGATGTTGCCCCCAAGCACCCGCGCACCGGAGCGTTTGCCCACATAGGTTTCCAGCACGGCCTGCGCGTTTTCACGCTGCATGAAGACCTCGTAATAGCGCGCAATCACCGCAGAGCACTCAAAGATCAACCCCAGATCAGCAGTGCTGAAGCCATCGGGGGCGTCGGATGCGACGGTCAACACATTGATCCGCCCGTCCGAGAACGGCAGCGGCATGGCGACATAGTCGGTCATGCCGCGGTCGCGCAGATCGCGCAGGATCGGGAAGTCCTCGGGCGGGGTCGCGCCGGTCAATCGGTAGCGCAGCCCGCCAAGCCCCTTGGAGACATGGCGCAGCGGAGAGTTTTTGAACTCCGGCTTTTCGTGGATCTCGTAGGAGGGCGAAAAGGTCTCCACCCCCGGTACGCCTTTTTCCCACAGGTAATGGTGGCCCGCGATCCGGGGATGCAGGGCCCAGGCGAGGATGGTCAGGCGGCTGACGGGCAGGCCTTGTTCGTGCAGTTTGGCGACGAAGGCCTGGGTGAAATCCTCAGGTGACGGCAGGAAGGCCGCCTCGCGCAGGAGCCAGTCCACCAATGGGCCGGAGATATTGCCGTCATCGGGCGCTTGCAGGCGGTTTGGGCCCAGATCCAGCCGGTCGAGCGCCTCGGGGATGAAGCCGACATGGCCCTTGATCTGGCGCGCTTCGGGCAGGGTTTCGTCATAGCTCCAGACCGCGCTGCACAGCTCCTTCTTGCCGGGCAGGATCAGGTCGCGGTAGTGGGCGGTGCCCTTGAAGGGGCAGAAGGTGGTCTTGCTGCAGGCCTTGTCCATATCCACCAGCAGGTCTTCCTTGGGGAAATAGACCACGGGGGAGAGGCGGGTTTCATACATCACCTTGGCACGGCTGCTCTGTGCGAGCAGCGTGTCGCCGTGATAGGCAGCAACCGGGCCGTCCAGTTGTTCCACAAGGATACCGTAACCGCTGCGCGGCGAGACCTGAATGTTCATGGGGTGTATCTGTCCAAAGCTAGCCTTCCTAATTTGGGAAGGTTTGCGGCAGATTTCCAGCCCCTTCGCCCGCAGCGGGGATCACATTTGAGGGATTGCGCCGTGCGGTGCACGTCGCCGGGGGGCAGGCCGCGCCTTCGGCGCGGTCTGCCGGGCCCAACGGGCGGATGGGAATTTTCAATTCACAGACGACGGGCGGGAGCGCCCCCCGCCTTTTGCGTATCCGGGGTGACGGAGGTGGACCGGGGCGGGCGTCACACCATGCGGATCACATCCTTGTTGATCGCCAGCACATAGCCGCGTTTGGCGATGTTCTTGACCAACAGCTCGCTGATCATCTGATTGCCAAGGGTGTCGCGCAGGCGTTTGATCCGCGTGGCCCCTGCGGCCTCTTCGCAGTCACTGCTGGATTTGCCGGAAATCACCGCCTCGATTTCAGCGCCCGAGAGCACATCATCATCGAGCCGCGCCTCAGCCAGCACCGACAGCGTTTCCATCGCGGCCTTGGTGAGTTTGAAGCCCATATTGTTGAGATAGACGGTGTTCTCCTCGCGGCTGATCAGCAGCTCGGTCACCTGAATCCCGGCGCGTTCGATCTGCGCCATGCGCCGGTTCAGCATCACCAGCATCGCCAGCACCACCAGAGCGGCAATCATCATCGCGGTGGCAAAGACCAGAAGCACAAAGATCACCATCCGATAGCTTGCCAGCGTGTCGGCAAAGGCGGTGCCGCTCTGGGCGAGGATCTCCAGCAGTTTGACCTCGGCCTGGGTGGTGAGGTCGTTTTCCACAAAGAGCCGTTCGATCCGGGCGTTGAACGCATTGCCATCGGGCAGGGTCAGGAGCAGCACCGTGCCCGCGATCCCCAAAAGCGCCACGATGGCGCAGATCCCGAGGGCGATCACCCGGGACCCGGCATTGCGGACCTCAGAAACGGAGAAAGTTGGATCCGGCATCCGCTTTCCTTTTGTCGAGCCCCTCGGGGCCAAAAACGGACAGGACGTTCAGAAGCGTCCAGCCTGCGCGTTGCAGACGGGCGGCCACCTCATCGCGGGCGGCGGATTTGGAGCAGGCCCCGGAGAGTTCCATCACACCGTAATGGAGCTTGAGCGGCTGGTCCTGCTTTGCCTTGTAATCGGCATAGCACCCAGCCGCATGCGCGGGCTGCGCGAGGGCTGCGAGGAGCAGCAGAAGGGCGGGGATCTGGCGCATGTGTGTCATGTGCTCATCATGCCGTCGGGGCCCGTGATATTCAATGACAACAGGGTGTTGGGGCGCTGATATTTGATAACAGGCGGGCGTTATTGCCTGTCTGGAGCCCCCGGGGCGAGGCTTGGGGCATCCGGTTGATTGCCAACCGCCACATGCACCCACATAGGATAAATCGATATGACCTGCTTCGCCTCTTCTTCACGTAATCTCCACCGTAAATTCATTGCCGCCGTGATCACCACGGCCATTGCCGTCACCGGGTTTTCCGCCGCACCGGCGCGGGCTGATGGCGACGACATTGCCAAGTTCATCGCAGGCGCTGCGATTCTCGGTATCATTGGTGCCGCGATCAATGATCACAAGAAAGACCGCCGCCACCGGCCGCATGTTGACCCGAAACCGCATCCCAAACCGCTGCCGCCGCGCGTGCGTCGCTATGACCTGCCGGCGCATTGTCTGACCAGTGTCCGGGTGCGCGGCAAGGATCGCAACCTCCTGGGCATGCGCTGCCTGCGTCGCAACTACGACTATGTGCGCGAGCTGCCGAACCGCTGCTACCGTGAATTTGACACCCGCCACAAAAGCCGTCGCGGCTACCGTCCCGGCTGCCTGCGCAAACACGGCTACCGTCTGGTGCGCCGATAAGCGCCAATGGTAAGAGAGCAGTCCACTGGGGCGCGTCCTGCGCCCCTTTTTTGTGCCGGCGCCCTTGCGCGGCGCGGTGAAACGGGGGCAGTGAAGGGCATGGATACTCCGGATTTGTCATTGGAACAGGCCGCCCTGTCGCGCGGCTATACGCGGATTGCAGGTGTCGATGAGGTCGGGCGTGGCCCATTGGCGGGGCCGGTGACCGCGGCGGCTGTGGTGCTGGACCTTGCGGCGCTGCCAGAGGGGCTCAACGATTCCAAGAAGCTGACGCCCCGCAGGCGTGCAGCGCTGGAACCGGAAATCATGGCGCGGGCCTGTTACGCGGTGGCGCATGCCTCGGTGGAGGAGATCGACCACCACAATATCTTGCGTGCGTCGCATCTGGCGATGGAGCGCGCGGTGGCCGCCCTCGACCCACAGCCGGATTACCTGTTGATCGACGGAAATCTGATCCCGCGCGATCTGCGCATTCCGGCCGAAGCTGTGGTCAAAGGGGACGGTCGATCCCTGTCCATTGCGGCGGCGTCCATCCTGGCCAAGGAGGCCCGCGACCGCATCATGGTGGATTTAGCGCAACAGTTTCCGGGATATGGTTGGGAGCGAAATGCGGGCTATCCGTCGAAACAACATCGCGAGGCGCTCATAAAAATAGGGGTTACCCCTCACCATAGAAGGTCGTTTAAGCCGGTCCACAATATCTTGTATCAAGAGTGAACCGTAGTCCGCTGATTCAAAAAACAAATTGACCTCGAATCCGGGATGACTCATCCTGTGGACAACCAGAATGAGCGCAAAAGCGCCGTGGTTATCGAGGCAGAGCAAATGAACAAAACCATCGCAAAGGGCGCCGCTACGGCGCTCCCTTTAAACACGATTCTTGATGGCGACTGTATCGAGAGGATGGCAAGCCTGCCCTCCAATTCGATCGACATGATCTTCGCGGATCCGCCCTATAATCTCCAGCTCAAAGGGCAGCTGCACCGCCCTGACAACTCCCAGGTGGATGCGGTCGACGATGACTGGGACCAGTTCTCCAGTTTCGGCGTCTATGACCAGTTCACGCGCGCGTGGCTGAAAGAGGCCCGCCGCATCCTGAAGCCCAATGGCGCGCTTTGGGTGATCGGCTCCTACCACAACATCTTCCGTGTCGGCTCTGCCTTGCAGGACGAGGGATTCTGGATCCTGAACGATGTGGTGTGGCGCAAGTCGAACCCGATGCCGAACTTTCGCGGCAAACGCTACACCAACGCGCATGAGACGATGATCTGGGCGTCGAAATCCGAAGGTGCCAAATATACCTTCAACTATGAGGCGCTGAAGGCGCTGAACGAGGGCATCCAGATGCGCTCGGACTGGGTGATGCCGATCTGTACCGGCCATGAGCGTCTGAAGGATGCAAATGGCGACAAGGCGCATCCGACCCAGAAGCCCGAAGCACTGTTGCATCGTATTCTGGTGGGCTCCACCAACCCCGGTGACGTGGTTCTGGACCCGTTCTTTGGCACTGGCACCACCGGCGCGGTGGCCAAGATGCTCGGGCGTGAGTTCATCGGTATTGAGCGCGAAGAGAGCTACCGCAAGGTTGCCGAAGAGCGCATCAAGAGCGTGCGCAAATTCGACCGCGAGGCGCTGCAGGTCTCGGCCTCCAAACGGGCAGAGCCGCGGGTTCCTTTTGGTCAGCTGGTCGAGCGCGGTATGCTGCGTCCGGGCGAGGAGCTTTATTCGATGAACCGTCGCCACAAGGCGAAGGTGCGCGCGGATGGCACCCTGATCGGCGACAATATCAAGGGCTCGATCCATCAGGTGGGCGCGCATCTTGAGAACGCGCCGTCCTGCAATGGCTGGACCTACTGGTGCTTTAAGAAGGACGGGAAAACTGTCCCGATCGATGTGCTGCGCCAGCAGATCCGGGCCGAGATGCAAGGCTGACGCCGCCTTTCCGACCCTTTCGAACGCCGACGATGTGCTGCCCTACGGGCGCGGCGCATCGCACCTTGCCCCGCCGTACTGGCGGGGTTTTTTGCATTGCCTTTGAGGGGCGGGCGTGCAACCGCAAGATCGCCTTCCTATCTTGAAGGCAAGCAATTCGAGACTGACATACCCCCAAAGGGAGAACTGGATGGTCGAAGCCACCACAACCGCACCGGTCGCCCCGGCGCGCGTGTCCACGGATCCGATCCTGCAGGATGACGCGCTGGAGACAAAACACATCCGCGAGGCGCTGGAGGAACACAAGAGGCGCGGCGTGGAGATGGCGGTTCTGGCGCGCTGGATCATCATGCCGATCGTGGCGGTGTTCCTGATTGCGGTCTACCCGCATCTGTCGCAGCTCTATTATATCGCGTTGCTGGGGCTCTTGTGCGTGAACGGCTACTTCATTCGCCGGTTCGCCCGCGTGGGGCGGTCCCGTGCCGAGGTGGCGCTGATCATGTTCGATCTGGTGCTGATGACCTATGGCATGGTGTTTCCGAACCCGTTCGATCAGCAGGATATGCCGATCCCGATGCTGTATCAGTATGATAACTTCATGTATTTCTTTATCATTCTGGCGGCTGGCACCTTGGCTTACAGCTGGCGGACGGTGCTGGGGATCGGCGTATGGGCCAGCGTGATCTGGCTCGGCGGGTCGGGGCTGATGTGGTATCTGATGACCCCGAACCTGGAGATGGCGCAGCGCCTGAACGACGCGCTGGCGGACTGGCCGCATATGATCGCCCTGTTTGACCCCAACGATGTCGGGTTTCGGTTCCGCATCCAGGAGGCGATGGTCTTTTTGATGGTTGCGGCGATCCTGGCGCAATCGACGCGGCGGTTCTACCTGATGTTGGACCGCAACGCCGATCTGGCGCGGGAGCGGGCCAATCTGTCGCGCTATTTTTCGCCCAATGTGGTGGAGCAGCTGTCGCAGAATGACGAGCCGCTCAACCAGGTCCGAACCTCCAAGATTGCGGTGCTGTTCATCGACATTGTCGGCTTTACACGTTTGGCCGCCGAGAAGGATGCGGTCGAGGTTATTGAACTTTTGCGTGGTTTTCACGGGCGCATGGAACAGGAAGTGTTCCGCCACGGCGGCACGCTGGACAAGTATCTGGGCGACGGGCTGATGGCGACCTTTGGCACCCCGATGCCCGGCGATCACGATGCCGCGCAGGCGCTGGCCTGTGCCCGGTCCATGTGTCAGGTGCTGGAGGCCTGGAATGCAGAGCGCAAACAGGCCGGCGAAGCGGAGATCCGCGCCGGGATCGGCATCCATTTTGGTGAGACAGTTCAAGGGGATATCGGCGCGAACCGGCTGGAATACGCGGTGATTGGCACCGCGGTCAATGTCGCCTCCCGGCTGGAGGCCATGACCCGCAACTTGTCGGCGCGCATCGCCATGAGCGATGACCTCTGCCAGCAGGTCCAGCGCGAAGGTGGCGGGGCGGAGCTGTTGGATGGGTTCATCTGCCATCCCGACCAGTCGATCCGTGGGCTGGATGGGCCGATGTCGGTCTGGACTCTGCCGCGCCCCGAATAAGACATTCCTTAAGGGTTGCGACCTATCTTGGCGGCATCGCATTTAGAAGGCTTGTGTGATGCCACAAAACAACCTGGATGAATTGCTGACCTGGTTCGCGCTGGGTGATTTTGACCGATCTGTTCTTGCTGACATGGCTGCTCTGGTGGAGCGCCATATCGATGCCGTGCTCGATGAGTTCTATGGAATCTGCCTCGCGCGCGAGGAAACCCGGCGGTATTTTCCGACCCCTGAAATCGTGGCGCATGCCAAGGCAGCGCAACGCGCCCATTGGCTGCGGCTGTTCTCTGGCGCCTTTGACGAGGCCTATCTTGCATCTGCCGCGACGGTGGGCCGGGTCCATTTCGAGGTCCAGCTGCCGTTTCACCTGTTCCTGGGGGGCTATGCCACCGCCGGCGATCGCATTCTGGACGTGGTGCTGTCGCAGCGGACTGGCTGGCGTGGCTCCAAAAAGGTGATGACACAGGCGCGCTTGTTGCAGCGCCTGATCCTGTTCGACTGCGAGCGTGTGATCGATGGCTATATCGCCGCTCAGATGCAAGAGCGCGAAAAAGCGTTGAATATCATGACCGACGGGATCAAGCGGCTGGAGAGCGGTGATCTGACGCAACAGATTGCCACCGCGCGCGACGGCGGTCTGCCGGAACGGTTCGACGATGTGCGCCTGTCCTACAACGGCCTGCTGGATCACTGGTCCGGCATCCTGGCGGATGCAACAACGCGGGCGCATTCGGTGAATGCCAAGATCGCCGAAACCGTTCAGATGACGCGGGACATGGCCCATCGCTCAGGCGAACAGGCCACGACGCTGAATGAAACGGTGACCGCCGTGAACAGCGTCACTGAGAGCACCAAGGTGACCAGCGAGAAGGTCGCCGATGCGGCCAAGCAGATCGAGGCCAATCGCCTGGTTGCCGACGAGGGGGGCTCTGTCGTCAAGGAGGCGATCGCCGCCGTGGAGCGGATCGAACAATCCTCGGGCAAGATCACCAAGATTGTCGACGTGATCGAGGAAATCAGCTTTCAGACCACCTTGCTGGCGCTGAACGCCGGGGTTGAGGCCGCCCGCGCGGGCGAGGCGGGCAAGGGGTTTGCGGTTGTGGCGGCCGAAGTGCGCAGCCTCGCCAGCCGCGCCACCGATGCCGCGGTCGACATCAAGAAGCTGATCTCCGAAAGCTCCTCGCAGGTGCATGAAGGATGCAGCCTTGTGCATCAGACAGGCGAACGGCTGGATTGCATCCGGTCGAGTGCCGACAGCGTGGCGCGGATCATGCAGGAGGTCGATGGCGTCATCGCAGAGCAATCCGGGCATCTGGTCTCTATCAGCGAGCGGATGGAGCGTCTGGATCAGTACACCCAGAACAGCGCCGACCAGGCCGGGCAGGTGTCCAGCACGACCGATGCGCTGGCACAGGATTCGGCGGCGCTCAAGGCCAGCATGGACGGATTCAAGACGCGCAGCCTTGCAGTGAGAGAAGCCGAGATGGATCTGGCCTATGAACGGGCGGCGAACCAGCGTTAGCGCGGCATCGGGGTGGTGCGCCGGTTGTAGGGCTGCCAGTTCGTGATTTCGGGGTAGTAGTGCTGGCGCCAGCGTCGCACCTTCGGGTTCATCACGCGCCGCCACAGCGGCGGGATCATGGCGGCCACCGTCATCACCGGATAGCCGTAGGGCAGCTGCGGCGCGTCTGACGGCGCGTAGTTTTGCAGCAGCGGAAACCGCCGGTCGGGCCTGTAGTGGTGGTCCGAGTGGCGTTGCAGGTTGATGAGCAGCCAGTTCGACGCCTTGTGGGCGGCGTTCCAGGAATGATGCGGTTTGACGTGCTCATAGCGCCCGTCGCCCAGATGTTTGCGGGTCAAACCGTAGTGCTCGATATAATTGACCAGTTCCAGCTGCCAGATCGCGACGCCGGCCTGGATCAGGAACAGCACCACACCGGACCAGCCTCCGATCAGCCAGGCGAGGATCAGCATTCCGGCCTGGAGGCTCCAGTACCGCAGGAACGGGTTGCTGCGATGGGTCCAGGCCAGCCCCTTGCGCGCCAGCCGCTCCCGTTCGGCGGCAAAGGCCGAGCGCCAGCATTGCACCAGAACGCGCGGATAGTAGCGGTGAAACCCCTCGTTGTAGCGCGCGGTGACCGGATCGCGCGGGGTGCCGACATAGCGGTGATGCACCAGCAGATGTTCGGAGCGGAAATGCGAATAGAGCACCATCGCCAGCAGCACATCCGCCATCCAGCGTTCCAGCCGGTTGGTCTGATGCATCAGCTCGTGGCTGTAGTTGATCCCGATGGTGCCCGAAACAACGCCCATTCCAAAGAAGACGCCGAATTTCTCCAGGCTGCTCAGGTGCTCTGCACCGGCGACAAAGGCGATCAGGCCAAACAGGCAGAGGAATTGCAGCGGCACCCAGGCGGTGGTGAGCCGGATGTACCATTTCAGATCCGCATCGGAGGAGTGCGGGTCGGCATTGTCGAGATCCAGCCCCAACAATCCGTCAAGCGCGGCAAAGAGATACCAGGTCGCAAGGGGCGGCAGCAGGATCCACCAGCTGCCCACAAGAGCGCCGATCCAGACCAGGGGCAACAGGGTCAGCGACAGCCAGAAGGGCAGGGCGCGGCGCCAATCGCGCAGCTGGGCGGCAGGAATGAACTGTGCCATGTGGCACCTCCGGAGAGCGGTTGAGCGCTGTCCCGCAGCCTAGCGGTGATCTGCCCGCAACCCAAGAGGGCGCATCAGCGCAGCTCCGGACGCGCCAGGTCAAAGGCCTTGCGCATGACCGTGGGCAGGTCGGACGGGCGGAAGGCGTGGCGGGCAACGATCTCCTGCCCGGGGCGCGGGGTGGGTGAAGGTGTGACGCACCTCCGCCCCCAGCTCCTGCCAGTCGGCATCAAAGGGCGGCGCCTCGGCGGGGGCGTCATTCCAGTCCGATCCGGGCCAGCCGAGCATGCCGCCAAGCAGACCCTTGTCGGGGCGGCGCTCCAGCAGCCAGTCGCCGGCGGCAGAGCGCGCCAGGTAGATGTAACCGTATCGGGTCGGTTTGGGCTTTTTGGGCGTTTTCTTGGGCAGCTCCGCAGCGGTGCCGTTGGCCCTGGCCGTGCAGGGGGACCGCCAGGGGCAGATCCCGCAGGCCGGGGATTTCGGCGTGCAGATCGTGGCCCCGAGGTCCATCACCGCCTGCGCATAATCGCCGGGGCGGGTGACCGGGGTCAGCGTTGCGGCGTGGTCTTTCAGCAGCGGTTTGGCTGCCGGCAGCGGCGTGTGCTCATCGTGCAGGCGGGCCATCACGCGCTCCACATTCCCGTCCAGCACGGTTTCGGGCTGATCGAAGGCGATCGCCGAGATCGCCGCCGCCGTGTAGGGGCCGATGCCGGGCAAGGCGATCAGCCCCGCGTAGGTGTCGGGGAACGTCCCATTCAGATCCTCCGCGACCACACGCGCGCATTTCAGCAGGTTGCGCGCCCGTGCGTAATATCCAAGCCCGGCCCATTCTGCCATCACGTCTGCATCCTGTGCGGCGGCCAGATCGGTCACCCGGGGCCAGCGGCGGGTGAACCGTTCGAAATACTCCGTCACGGCGGCAACGGTGGTCTGCTGCAACATCACCTCGCTCAGCCAGATGCGGTAGGGATCGGGTCGCACCCCGGCGGCGCGCTCTGCGGGGCCGACCCGCCAGGGCATCCGGCGGGCGTGGCGGTCGTACCAGTCCAGCAACTCCTGGCTCAGTGTCTCTGGATGCACGGCGAGGTCACGCATTCTTTATCCCTTGGCTCATGGTTTGGCTGGTCTGTGGCTTCTGGCCCTTTACAATAGGGCGGACACTCACGCAAAACCACTGGCATGGCATACAGGCGACCCACAACACGCGGCTTCAAACGCACAGGCTCCTTGCTGAACGACCAGATTCGCAAGGCAGGCGAAACCCGTGGCTTTGCGGTTTCGCGGCTGCTCACCCATTGGGAAGAGATCGTCGGGCCGGAGCTTGCCGCGATGGCACGTCCGGTCAAGGTCGGCTACGGGCGCGGCGGCTTTGGGGCGACGCTGACGGTTCTGACCACGGGGGCCATGGCACCGATGCTGGAAATGCAGAAATCGGCGCTGCGTGACAAGGTCAACGCGGTTTATGGCTACAACGCCATTTCCAAGCTGCATATCACGCAGACGGCGCCGACCGGATTTGCGGATGGCCAGGTTGATTTCCGCTATGCCCCCAGGACCCGAGAGCCGGTCGAACCCGCCCCCGAAGACGTGGCGGCGGCGCGCGAATCCGCGACGGGGGTGGAGAATGACGAGTTGCGCGCAGCCCTCGAGCGGCTTGGGCGCAATGTGATGACACGACAAAAAACACTGCGAAAGGGGTAGTAATGACCCGTCTCATGACAGGCATTTGCGCGGCAGTCGCCGTTGCGGCAGGCGTATATGCAATCAACAGTTTTTCCAACCGCCAGGGCGAGGCCAGCCTGCTGGACCTGCAACTGGTCGGGGCCGCAAACGCGCAGGAGAGCGCCGAAGCCGCCGATGTGGACACCTCCACCATCGTGGAAATGGTGCAGGGCGCCGAGGATGCGCCGGTGACCCTGATCGAATATGCGTCCTACACCTGCCCGCATTGCGCCAGTTTCCATGCCGATGCCTACAAGAAACTGAAGGCGGATTACATCGACACCGGCAAGGTGAAGTTCATCTACCGCGAAGTCTATTTCGACCGCTTCGGCCTCTGGGCTTCGATGGTGGCGCGGTGCGGCGGAGAAGAGAAGTTCTTTGGCATCACCGACCTGATCTTCAAGGGCCAGTCGGAATGGACCCGCGCCGGAGGCCCGGCTGAGATCGTCGAGGAGCTGAAGAAGATCGGCCGCCTCGCCGGGCTGGACAACGACAAGCTGGAAGCCTGCATGCAGGATGCCACCAAGGCGCAGACGCTGGTGACTTGGTATCAGGAAAACGCCACGGCCGATGACGTGCAGTCCACGCCGTCCTTCATCCTGAACGGCACCAAGGTTTCGAACCAGCCCTATGCAGACATGAAAGCGCTGATCGAGGCCGAGCTCGAAGGCTGAGCCGCAGATCCCGCAAGATGACAGGCGCGCCGCTTCCTCAGTCGGGGGGCGGCGCGATCTGTTTCAGCGGGGTCAGGATCATGTCGGGCTGCGCCACCTGAAGGCGGACCGGCAGGGTGATGACCTTCTGGCGAAAGCTCTGCGGCAGGCGCACGGCGTCTTTTTCGGTGGTGACCAGTTGCGCCCCGAGCAGGCGGGCCTCCTGTTCCAGCCGGGTCAGCAGGGCGGGAGCCAGCGTCTGGTGATCGTCAAGCGCTTCGGCCCGGCACAGCTCTGCCCCCAGCTCCCTTAATGTGGCAAAGAATTTTTCCGGATGCCCGATCCCTGCAAAGGCAAGGACGCGGGTGCCCTGCCATGGCATGCCCGTGGGCAGCGGGGCAACATGACCGAGCGCATGCGGAACGGTGAGTGACGCGTTCCAGACCTTGAGGAAATTCTCCTGCGCGCCGTCCGCCCCCAGCGACAGTACCAGATCCGCCCGGCGCAGGCCAACCTCGACCGGCTCGCGGAGGGGGCCTGCGGGCAGGCAACGCCCATTTCCAAAGCCGCGCTGGGCATCCACCACCACGACGGAAAAATCCTTTGCCACCGCCGGGTTCTGGAACCCGTCATCCAGCACGATCACGGTTGCGCCCGCCGCCGCAGCGGCCTTGGCGCCGGTGCCGCGGTCCCGGGCGACCCAGACCTCGCCAAAGGCCGCCATCAGCAGCGGCTCATCCCCCACGTCGGCGGCACTGTGACGGGAAGGGTCGACCTGCACCGGACCCTCCAGCCGGCCACCGTACCCGCGCGAGACCACGTGCACGGTATGCCCGGCCGCGCCCAGCTGCTCCATCAGCCAGATGACGGTCGGGGTCTTGCCGGTGCCGCCCGCATTCAGGTTGCCGACGCAGATCACCGGGACCGGAACCCGCACCGGCGCCCCCTTGCGCAGGCGGGTCGCGGTCCCATGCGCATAGAGCCGGCCCAGGGGGGACAGCAGACAGGCGCGCAGGTCGAAATCCCCGGGGGCCTTGTTCCAGAATTCAGGTGGTCGCATTGGCGTTTTCGCTTTGATCGAGCAGGTCCTGGACCCGGTCGAGGAGAGTGTCGGTCATCACCGCACCTTCGGTCACCACCTGCCAGCCTGCAAGCGCCATTTCGGCGGCGCGGTCCGGTGAGGACAGGCGGTAGACCGCCTCGGAGAGCTCTTCTTCGCCGTAGATGCGCTGGGCCGCGCCCAGGGCGGCCAGCCGATGATAGGCCTGCGCATGAGAGACCGTGCCCGGCCCGTGCAGGATGGCAGAGCCAAGCGCGGCGGCGTCCAGCGGGTTGCTGCCCTGAGCACCGCGGATCAGGCTGTTGCCGAGAAAACAGAGCGGGCAGAGGCGATACCAAAGCCCCAGATCCTCCGACAGGCCCAGAATCACCTGCGTGTGGTCTTCGGGTTCTTCGCCCATGTCCCAGTCGGCAAAGTTCAGCCCCTCCTTGCGCAGGAGGCTGCGCGCGGCATCGAGATCTTCCAGCGTGTCGACCGTCATCACGAGCAGCAGCCGGTGCAGCAGCCGCAGGGTGGCGCGATGTGCGCCGAGGATCGGCAGCAGTTCGGTCAGGGACAGATGGGCCGCAAGCCAGAGCGGGCGGCTGCTGAGCTGGGTCTGCAGCTGTGCCAGTTCATCATCATTGCAGCCGGGCGGGGTGCTGGACTGGAACAGCCGCCCCGAGGACCGAATGCGCTCGGCGGGAACGCCAGCCCGTTTCAGCCGCTCGGTGACATCGCGCCCCGGCACCAGGATCTCGGCAAACCCGTTCAGCAGCCGGTGGCGCTGGTCCGGGAGCCAGCGTGACGCGCGTCCCGGCAGCTCGTCCACATCGATGTCGACGAGCAAGGAGGGAAGCGCGCGTTCCCGCAGTTGTCGCATCAGCAAGCGGCGCAGGCGCCCGCCGGTCCAGATACAGACATCGGGGCGCCAATTGTCCAGGAAACTGCGGATTTCCGTGGGTTGCTCCACGGTCAGCGGCCCCAGCGCGATGTCGCAGCCCTCGGGCAGCTGGGGGGGACGTATGTCGTCCTCCCAGGTCAGCATCATCATCAGATCGGGGCGGTTCGTCTTCAGCCGGTTGCCAACATCGCACAACCCCAGCAGCCGTTCCTGCGTGGTTGCATGGGCCCAGACCAGCTCCCCTTCGGGGCGGGTCATGCGGGCCGTGCCAATGGGTCTGTGTTCCTCCGTGCGCCAGGGCATTATCGCCCATTCGCCTCCGCGCTGTAGACCAGACGAGAGAGCAGCTGGCGATGCAGGGCGCCACTGCCTGCAACGACGCCGTCCTGCAACGCGTCCGGACGGTTGAAAATCATCGCGCGGCCGCTGCGGTCGGTGACGACGCCCCCCGCTTCCTGAAGGATCAGGACCCCGGCGGCGATGTCCCATTCCCAGGTCGGGCGCAGGGTGAGCATGGCGTCATAGGTGCCGTCGGCCACCCGCGACATCCGATAGGCCAGCGAGGGCCGGTGGCTGCGCCGAAAGCCGGGCGCGACACCATTGGTCCAGTGCTGCGCCTCCAGCGTCGGTTTGGCGCTGAGCACATGGGCGGTATCGCTGTCGTCGGCGGCACTGGCGGTGATGGCAAGGTTATTGCAGGTCGCCCCGGCCCCCGCCGCGGCGGCATAAAGCAGGTCGCGCTGCGGCAGATAGACCACTGCCGCGACCGGCTGCCCGGCTTTCACGATCGCCAGCGAATGCGCCCAGGTGCGGGACCCGTCGGCAAAGCTGCGGGTGCCGTCGATGGGATCGATCACAAAGACCTGTTCGCGGCTGTGGCGGGTGGGATCGTGCTCGCTTTCTTCGGACAGCCAGCCATAGTCCGGGCGGGCCGCGCGCAGGTGGTCCTCCAGATAGCGGTTCACCGCCAGGTCGGCTTCGGTGACCGGTCCGGCGCCATCGGGCTTGTCCCATTTCTTCGCGACGGTGCCGGTGAACTGCCCCGCGATCTCGCCTGCCTTTTGGGCGGCGGTGATGAGGAGCGTCAGATCAGTCTCCGGCAAGGGTCATCCCTTCGACCAGCAGCGATGGCACCACCCGCGACAGATAGATGCGCGCGTCATTTGCAGGCACCAGCGTTTTCAGCATGTCCAGGAGGTTGCCGGCGATGGTCACCTCGTTGACGGGATAGGCGATTTCGCCATTCTCGACCCAGAAGCCGGAGGCCCCGCGCGAGTAATCCCCGGTGTTGGGGTTGATGGTGGAGCCGATCATCGAGGTCACCAGCAGCCCGGTGCCCATGTCGCGCAACAGATCGGCGCGGGACCGATCGCCCTGCGTGAGCGCGATGTTCCAGTTCGAGGGCGACGGGACCGACCCGATGCCCCGCGCGGCGTTGCCGGTGCTCTGCAGCCCCAGTTTTCGGGCCGACGCAAGGTCCATGGTCCATCCGGTCAGGATGCCGTTGTCGATGATCGCACGGCGCTGCGTCGGCAGGCCCTCGCCGTCGAAGGGGCGCGATCCGGTGGCGCGGGGGCGGAAGGGATCTTCGATCACCGAAAGCCCGTCCGGCAGGATATGCGCGCCGAGGCTGTCCTTGAGCCAGGAAGAGCCCCGCGCCACTGCCGCGCCATTGGCGGCGCTGAGCAGGTGACCGATCAGCGATGAGGAAATGCGTTCGTCAAACAGCACCGGATAGGCGCCGGTCTTGGGGCGGCGGGCGTTCAACCGTTCGATCGCCCGCTCCCCGGCGGTGCGACCGATGTCACCCGCGTCGCGCAGGTCGGACTGAAAGATCCGCGAATCGCCGTCGTAGTCGCGCTCCATGCCGGTGCCGGTGCCGGCGATGCCGACGCAGGAGATCGAGCGGCTGGTGCGGGCGTAGCCGCCTGAAAACCCGTTGCTGGCCGCCAGGTGAATATCGTGGTGCCCGTACCCTGCCGCTGCGGACTGGACCTGGGTGATCCCATCAATGGCCGCGCAGGCAGCCTCGGCCGAGAGCGCGTCCTGTTGCAGCTGATCCGGCGCAGGCTCCGCGCTGGGGTCGGCCATTTCAAGCGCCCCAACATCCCAGCCCTGCGCCAGTTGCTCTGCCGTGGCGAGACCGGCATAGGGATCTTCCGGTGATTCTTTTGCCATGGCGACGGCGCGTTCTGCCATGGCGATCAGGGTTTCGGCCCGGGTGTCGGACGAGGAGACCTGCGCCTGTCGTTGTCCGACAAGCACACGCAGCCCGATGTCCACCCCTTCGGAACGTTCTGCATGCTCCAGCGTGCCGTCGCGCACCTCGATCGAGAGGGAGCTGCCCTCGGCAGCCATGGCATCGGCGGAATCGGCGCCGGCCTTGCGGGCAGCATCAAGCAGGGCGTGGCAGAGGGTTTCGGGCGTGTGTGTCATGGGCACCTTCACTCGTGGGCGGCAATGCTAAAGAGCTAGCCA
This sequence comes from Epibacterium sp. MM17-32, assembly GCF_022348205.1. NCBI lineage: Bacteria > Pseudomonadati > Pseudomonadota > Alphaproteobacteria > Rhodobacterales > Roseobacteraceae > Epibacterium > Epibacterium sp. MM17-32. The sequence goes on from NZ_JAKRFC010000014.1 coordinate 21,776, forward strand.
GACAGCAGGGTCACCGCAAGGGCTGTGCATCATAAAAAGGGGCTGCCCCGCTCAGGAACAGCCCCTTCATCTGTGCATTCAGGCCCGCAGGCCGCAGGTCATTTCAGGCGCTGGCCATTGGCGAGCACGTGACCGTCGTCGTTCACTTCGATCTTCGAGGTCAGCGTGTCATCACCGGCAGGAACCGCAAACATGCCCATCATCATGCGCGCACCCATGGCGTCATCCTCGGACATCAGGCCCATGCCGATCAGCTTGTCGATCAGGGTGTTGGCGCCGACCAGTTTCAGGTTCGCCTCGCCGGAGGGCGCGGGCATGCCGTCAAAGCTCTCCAGGTCTGAGTTGTCGAAGGTGAAGGCCCCGGTGCCGGTCAGTTCGGCGCCGGCCGCGGAGAGCAGCACCTCGTTGATGGTGACGGAGTTCAACTCGCCCGGGGCTTCCTCGCCGCTTTCGACCACAGCCATCTGCTCTTCGTCCACGAGGTCAAAGAACAGTTTGCCGGTGCCCGACATGTCCACAACCAGGGTGGCCGGATCATGCGGCAGCTCGCCGGTCGGGTCGATCAGACCCCAGAGCATCTCCGGAACCGCAAATTCACGCAGCGCCAGGCCAAGGGCAAAATCCTGTTCCTCGTCGGATTTGGTCAGCGGCATCGCGAAGTTGACGCCCAGTTCTTCCATGCTGAGCGCGATCGGGAACGGGATGTCGGACCCCATCAGGTTCAGGGTGGTGTCGGTCTGGGTGACATCATAGGCCAGACCATCGGGGCTGAGGCCGATGTCGAAGGTTCCACCCTGCGAGGAGGTCTGCATCTCAAAGGTATCAGACCCGTCGGCGCCTTTGACATTGCTGTTGCCGGACTCGAAGGTGAAGGTGCCGGTATAGGCCATGCCGGCCTTCAGCATCGCCGCCACATCGGTCGGATCTGCGATGTCGGGCACGGTCACGTCGCCGGTGAATTCCAGGCCCTGCATGGCGCCGTCGATCTTGGCGCCGTCATCGCTGTCGGGATCCTGGAACATGAAATCATAAGCCAGCGCGGCCATGGTCATCGACTGGGTGTAGGCACGTACGTCGCCGATCTTCATCACCGTGTTGCTGTCGAGGTCGGTCACGTTGATCGTCAGCGCCGCGATGTCGGAGGGCACCGCCTCGCCGTCGATTTCGAGATCCGCCAGCGTGATGGCGCCGGTGGCGGCAGAGTAGCTGTATTCCATTTCGGAGGCATCGCCGCTGACCACCATCGGGCTGCCGTCGTGGGTGTAGAGCAGCGTACCGGTGACCGCCTCGCCCTCGGCATTGATGTCAAAGGCCATCGGGAATTCACCCGGCATCACCACATTGACGGTGCCGTCGCCGTTTTCGACGAATTCCAGCGTGCCCATGGTCATGCCAAAGGAATCGCCCTCGATGTCCATCGACATCTTGATGTCGGAAACGGTGAGGGTGTTGCCGGAGAGGTCTTCCGACGCGGTGACCTCATAGCCGGTGCTGGACATGTAGTCCTTCCAGTCCGACCAGACCTCCTGGGCGCTCAGGTCGGCATGTGCCGCCTGTGCTACGAGCATTACGGGGGCAACAAAACCCAGGCCACGAATTAGAGAAACAGACATAGAAGAACCTTTCCTAGCGAAGAATTGGGGCGAACCTCTCCGCTCTTGCACCGACGGTCAAGGGAGCCAATGACTGGACCGTTCCCCCCAAGGCAGATTAACACAGAAGAAAACGTAGGTTGGGAGAGAATTTATGGAATTCAGAGATAAAACGGTCGTGATTTCCGGTGCCAGTCGCGGCATCGGAGCGGATGCCGCAAGGGTTTTTGCCGCCGCCGGGGCAAATGTGGTCCTGCTGGCCCGCAGCGCAGAGGCGCTGGAGGCGCTGGCGCAGGAGATCGGCGAAAAAGCGCTGGCGTTGGCCTGCGACGTGGCGGATTACGCCGCGGTCGACGCCGCCTTTGCGCGTGCGCATGCGGTTTTTGGCAGTCTCGACGTGCTGATCTGCAACGCCGGCATGATCGAGCCGATCTCTCGGCTGGAGCAGGCAGAGCCTGACGCCTGGGCGCAGCTCATCAATGTGAATATTACCGGTGTGTTCAACATGATGCGGGCGGGGCTGCCGCATCTGAAGGCGGCGGGTGGTGGCTCGGTTCTGACCATCGGGTCGGGGGCGTCGCAACGACCACTGGAAGGCTGGAGCGCCTATTGCACATCCAAGGCCGGGGCGGCGATGCTGACGCAGGCGCTGCACCTTGAAGAAGCTGCCAACGGCATCCGCGTCATGGGGCTGTCGCCGGGCACCGTGGCCACGCAGATGCAGCGCGAGATCAAGGCCAGCGGCATCAACCCGGTCAGCCAGCTGGACTGGGAGGACCATATCCCGGCGGAATGGCCGGCGCGCACGCTGCTGTGGATGTGCAGCGCGGATGCGGACGATTTTGTCGGGACCGAGATCTCCCTGCGGGATGAGGGGATTCGCAAGCGGGTTGGTCTGATATGATCGAGAGCCATCAGGACGCGCGCGGCTGCCTGGTCCTGCGGCTTGATCGTCCGGACAAGGCCAATGCGCTGACGCCGGAGATGCTGGAGCGGCTGATCGCGGAATTGCGGTCAGCACAGGACGCACGTGCGGTGATCCTGACCGGCACCGGCAAGGTGTTCAGCGCCGGGGCGGATCTGGACGCAGCCCGCGCCGGCCTGGCGACCTCACCGCTGTGGGAGGAACTGTCCGGCACGCTTGCGGCGATGCCCTGTCTGAAGGTCGCGGCCCTCAACGGCACGCTGGCCGGTGGCGCCAATGGCATGGCGCTGGCCTGCGATATCCGCATCGCGGTGCCGGGCGCAAAGATCTTCTATCCGGTGATGCAGCTTGGCTATCTGCCGCAGCCCTCGGATGCGGCGCGGATGCGGGCGCTGATCGGGCCGGCGCGGACCAAGATGGTGCTGGCGGCCGGGCAGAAACTCTCTGCGCAGGAGGCCTATGACTACGGGTTGATCGACCGCATTGTCGCCCCGGAGGATCTGATGTCCGTTGCGGCATCCCTTGTGGAGCCGTCCCTGAGCGCGGCGCCGGACGTGGCCCGCGCCATCTTGCAGGCCTGCGACCGCGTGCCGGACCATCGCTAGCGTTTGCGCCGGTTGCCCGGCACGCGGGAGGTAAAGGCGGGCGGGCGCTTGCGGATCCAGGCGATGAACTTCGCCAGTCTCGGGTGCTGTTGCAGGGCCGCGATGGTGCTGTAGTCACGGGCCAGCTCCGCCTCGCTGAGGGTGGCGTGGATTTCCTTGTGGCAGATGTGGTGTAACAGCACCGTCGGTCCGCCCTTGCCCCCTTTGAGTTTTGGCACCAGGTGATGCAGGCTCTGCGGGACGTCCGGCGGGATCGGCCGGTTGCAGAGCGGGCATGTGGGGTCGGTGGTCTGATCGGGCATGGTCGGTCACGAATTATGAAAGCACGCAGGTCAAGATGCGGCAGGGACAGCAAAAGGCAAAGTCGTATGCAAGATTGGGATGCGGTGGTGATCGGGGGCGGCCCGGCCGGTTTGATGGCGGCGGGAGAGATTGCCCATATGGGGCATCGGGTGCTGCTGGTTGAGGCCAAGCCCTCGCCCGCCCGCAAATTCCTGATGGCGGGCAAATCCGGCCTCAACCTGACCAAGGACGAACCCGTCGAGACGCTGCTGTCGCAGTACGGCGAGGCCGAGGCGTGGCTCGCCCCGATGATCCGCGCCTTTGATGCCCGCGCCGTGCAGGACTGGGCGCGGGGGCTGGGGCAGGATTTGTTCACCGGGTCGACCGGGCGTGTCTTTCCCAGTGTGATGAAAGGCTCGCCGCTGCTGCGGGCCTGGCTGGCGGCGCTGGATGGCGGTGGTGTCACGCGGCAGCTGGGGTGGCGCTGGACGGGCTGGCAGGATGGGCACTTGTCCTTCGACACGCCCGCCGGGCCAGAGCGGATTTCTGCACGTGCGACGGTTCTGGCGCTGGGTGGCGCAAGTTGGGCGCGGCTTGGGTCCGACGGCGCCTGGGCGGCGATGCTGGCGGCGCGCGGCGTGGCGCTGGCCCCGTTTCAGCCCTCGAATGCCGCGCTTGCGGTTGCCTGGAGTGATCACATGGCCCCGCATTTCGGCGCCGCGCTCAAGGCCGTGGCCTGGCAGGTCGGGACGCAGCAGGGGCGCGGCGAGGCGACGCTTTCGCGGCGGGGGCTTGAGGGCGGCGGGCTCTATGCGTTGACCCCGGCGCTGCGCCAGGGGCACCCGTTGCATGTGGATCTTGCACCCGATCTGACCGAGGCCGCGCTCGCGGCGCGTCTTGCCAAGCCGCGCGGCAAGGCGAGCTGGTCCAACCACATGCGCCGGGTGCTGAAGCTCGCGCCGGTGAAACTGGCGCTGTTGCAGGAATTTGGCCGCCCCTTGCCACAGGATCCACAAGCGCTGGCCGCTGTCATCAAACATCTGCCGATCCGTCATTCCGGGCTGCGCCCAATGGACGAGGCGATCTCGACCGCGGGCGGCGTGCGGCGCGATGCGCTGGACGAGGGGCTGATGCTGAAGGCGCTCCCCGGCACGTTCTGCGCCGGAGAGATGCTGGATTGGGATGCGCCCACGGGCGGTTATCTGCTGACCGCCTGTTTTGCGACCGGGCGCTGGGCGGGGCAGGCCGCCGCGCGTTACTTGGACAGCGCCGCCACGCGCTGAAACGCCTCGCGGGCGCGCATGCGTTTGCCGTAGGCCAGCAACGCGTCGCTTTCGACCTCGAACTTGGCCCCGCGCGCCCAGTTCAGGCAATGGGTGAGCAGGATGTCGGCGATGGAGAACCTGTCGCCGGCGATGAATTCATCGGTCAACCGGGCCTCGACACGGCTGACGGAGCGGGCAAATTCCCAGCGCAAGGAATCCTTGATCGCCGGCACCCGCTGCTCTTCCGGCAGGGCAAAACTGTGCCGCGCAGCCATCCAGAGAAGCGCATCCATCTCGTCGTTGAGCATATTGGTGATCGAATCCTGCCGCGCGCGGGCCAAAGTCCCGGCGGGCGCGGTCAACGCGCCGTGCTTGTCGGCGAGATAGGTGATGATCGCCACGGAATCAGTCACGGTCGTGCCGTCCACCACAAGGGCGGGCACCTTGCCTGATGGGTTGTAGGCGCGGATTTCGGCGCTTTGCGGTGCCGCATCCTCCAGCTCGTAGGGCTGTTCCAGTTCTTCCAGCGCCCAGAGCACGCGGAACGTGCGGGTCATCGGCTTGCCGATCACTTTGTACATCATGTGTCCTCCTCGGTTGCAGGCAGATTTGCTGCACCTGCGAAAGAGGTCAAGCTGGCCGTCGCGTCGTCGCGGGATGGTGATCAGCGGGAGCGGGCCAGCATGGCGAGACGGATCAGGGCGCGTTCGGTCAGCGCTTGCGCCGGGGCGCTCTGCCCGGCGGAGCGCAACTGCAGGTCGGTGTCGGTCAGAATTGTCAGCGCGTTCTGCAATTTCTGCGCGCCCCAGCCCTGGGCCTGGCGCAGCATCCGGTCGCGCCGCTTGCCATAGAGCGGCGGACGCAGTCCCCCGATGCCCTGCGCGGGACCGCCGGGATGGGCTGCGATGCTGTAAAGCGTGCGAAAATGCCGGGTGGCCCCGATGCAAAGGCTGACCGCGTTGGTGCCCTGCGCCTGCAAACGCCGCAGCACGGGGCCGATCTCGGTGCTGCGCCCTTCGGCCACCACGTTGAGCAGATCGTCCAGCGCGGCTTCGGTGGATTGAGGTGCAACCGCGTCGATATCCTCCAGCGTCAGCGGGCTGCTGTCGCCATGTTTATAGAGGCTGAGCTTTTCGATCATGCGAGAGAAATCGCCGGGGCCGATCTCATTGGCGATATCGGTCAGCGCCGACATGCTGTCGCCGGGCACATCGCGCACGCCCGCCTCGCCCAGGATGCGCTCGATTTCGGCGCGCGAGGGCGGGTCGTCATAGATGCCCGTGGCATAGGCGTTGCTGTGGGTTTCAAACGCCTTGCGCAGCTTGGATGAGGCCTTGAGCTGCCCGGCGGTGACCACGATCTGCGCGTCGCCCGGCTGCCATTCCTGCAAGGCGGCGGTGATCGCCGGGGTGGCGGTGTCATTGGCATCCTCGACAAACACTGCGCGGATGCCGGGAAAGAAGCCCACCGCCTTGACCGCATCCAGCAACTGGGCCGGGTCTTTGCGCAGGTCGCTTGCAGGCATGCGGGTCAGGCGCATTTCCTCCTCGGCGGCAGGACCAAGGAGGGCGGCCAGCATCTGCTGACGTTTGAGCGACACGCGCATCGCGTCCGCGCCGTAGATCAACAGACCGGTCTTGCCGGGGTCGGGGCGGGCGAAATAGCCTTCGGCCTCGCGCGGGCTGAGTTTCATGTGCCGGTTGTCCTGCCCAATCCGGGCACCGCATAAAGCCGGGTCACGATCTGATCGGCCAAAATCACCATCAGGCGTTCGTGTGCGTCGGTCTCGGAGGCGAGGGTTTGCACAGTGGTGCCGCTGGCGGAATAGCCCGAGAAATTCTCGACCTCGCCGCTGGCCACGATCTGCCCGTCCGACAGGCGCACGAGGCTGTAGCCCGCGGTGCCGGTCAGCGAATAGCGGGTGATGTCGCCCTCGGCGGTGATCGCCTGGCCGACCTCGGCCGTGTCGAGCGTCAGATCCATGCGATAGGCCGGCGCCCCCGCGCGGCCCAGACGTGTCTCCAGCTGGCGGACGAAGTAGTAGGCATCGCTGTCGCGCGGCGCGCCGATGGTTTCGGGCGCCTGAAACGCGATCTGGTTGCGCAGGGCGGTGCCCGCTCCGTTTGGCCCATAGACCGGCTCAAACCCGCAGGCCGAGAGGCTGGCGCCAAGAGGCAGCGCCAGCGTGAACTTCAGGAATTTGCGTCGGTCAGGCAACGACATTGACGATCCGCCCCGGTACAACGATCACCTTCTTGGGCGCCGCCCCGTCCAGCGCCCGCTGCACAGCTTCATGCGCCAGCGCCAGTTTTTCAACCTCTGCCTTGTCGAGATCCTTGGCCACCGTCAGCTCGCCGCGCCGTTTGCCATTCACCTGGATGGGCAGGGTCACAGAGTCCTCGACCAGCATCGCCTCATCCGCGACCGGCCAGGGGGCGTTGGCAATCAGACCTTCGCCACCCTGATGCGCCCAGATATCCTCGGACAGGTGCGGGGTCATCGGCGACATCAGCTGCGCCAAAGTCTTGATGGCTTGTTTTTGTACCGCGGCGCTGGCCTTGGATTTCGACAGGGTGTTGGTGAAGCCGTAAAGCTTGGCGATGGCAGCGTTGAAGCCAAAACTTTCGACCCCCAGCGTCACATCGCGGATCGCCTTGTGCATCTCGCGCAGGAGATCCTCGTCGCCTTCGCCCTTGGCATCCGGGTCCATCTCGCCAATGCGATCACAGAGGTTCCAGACCCGGTTCAGGTGCTTATAGGCCGCTTCGGCGCCAGATGCCGTCCATTCCACATCCCGCTCGGGCGGCGAATCGGAGAGGACGAACCAACGGGCAGTATCAGCACCGTAGGTGGAGATGATCGCCAGCGGGTCGACCACGTTGTTCTTGGACTTGGACATCTTGGCGGAGGGGATCACCTTGATCCGCTCGCCGGTTTCCTTGACGAAGACACCGCCGTCGCGCTCCTCCACCTCGCTCGGGTAATGATAGATCGCGCGGCCGTTGTCGTCCTTGCGCTCAGCATTCTCGTAGATCGCGTGTGTCACCATGCCTTGCGTAAAGAGCGCATCAAACGGCTCTTTGGCGCTTTCGGGCAGGTGGCCGCAGATGTGCATCGCGCGGGCAAAGAACCGCGAATAGAGCAGGTGGAGAATCGCATGCTCGATGCCGCCGATGTATTGATCGACGTTCATCCAGTAGCTGGCCGCCTCCAGATCGGTCGGCGTTTCGGCGCGCGGTGCGGTGAAACGGGCGAAATACCAGCTGGAGTCCACGAAAGTATCCATCGTGTCCGTTTCACGCTGGGCGGGCGTGCCACAGTTGGGGCAGGCACAGTTGCGCCAGCTAGGGTGACGGTCCAGCGGGTTGCCGGGCACCGAGAAGTCAATCGCCTTGCCGTCCTCATCGTAAGGCAGCGCAATGGGCAGGTTTTCTTTCTTTTCCGGCACCACGCCGCAATCGGGGCAGTGGACGACGGGGATCGGGCAGCCCCAGTAACGCTGACGGGACAGACCCCAGTCGCGCAGGCGGAATTTGGTGACGCCTTCGCCCCATCCTTCGGCCTCGGCCTTGTCGACAGCGGTGTTCACACCCTCTTCGCCGGTTTGTTCCTCCGCACCTGCAAAGCCGCGCACATAGCGGACTTTTTCGGCTTTGGTGGGCACATAGGCCTCGGTCAGAGCGTCGGCACCTGAGATCGGTTCCATCACCGGAATGATCGGCAGGTCGTATTTGGTGGCGAATTCAAAATCGCGCTGGTCATGCGCCGGGCAGGCAAAGATCGCGCCGGTGCCGTAGTCCATCAGGATGAAGTTGGCGATCCAGACCGGCAGCTCCCAGTTCGGATCGAGCGGGTGCTTGACCCGCAATCCGGTGTCGTAGCCCAGCTTCTCGGCGGTTTCGATCGCTTCTTCGGTGGTGCCGCCCTTGCGGCATTCGGCGACAAAGTCTGCAACCTCTTGCGATTCGGTCTCAAGCTGCTTGGCAATCGGGTGATCCGGCGAGATGCCAACAAAGCTCGCGCCCATCAGCGTGTCGGGGCGAGTCGTATAGACCTCGATCGCCTCACCGCCATCGGTGCGCTCAAAGCTGAACTGCAACCCGCGGGACTTGCCGATCCAGTTTTCCTGCATCAGGCGCACTTTGGCGGGCCAGTTTTCCAGCCCGTCGAGCGCAGTCAGCAGCTCGTCGGAATAATCAGAGATCTTGAAGAACCACTGCGTCAGCTCGCGCCGTTCCACAAGCGCGCCGGAGCGCCAGCCGCGACCATTCTCGACCTGCTCATTGGCCAGAACGGTCATGTCCACGGGATCCCAGTTGACCACGGCGTTCTTGCGGTAGACCAGACCTTTTTCAAGGAAATCAAGGAACAAGGCCTGCTGCTGGCCATAGTATTCCGGGTCGCAGGTGGCAAACATGCGCGACCAATCGAGCGAGAGGCCCAGCGGCTTCATCTGTTCGACCATCGTGTCGATGTTGGAATAGGTCCAGTCCTTGGGGTGCCCGCCCGAGGCCATCGCGGCGTTTTCCGCAGGCATCCCAAAGGCGTCAAACCCCATCGGATGCAGCACGTTATGGCCGGTGGACAGCTTGTAGCGCGCGATCACGTCGCCCATCGTGTAGTTGCGCACATGGCCCATGTGCAGCTTGCCCGACGGGTAGGGGAACATCTCAAGCACATAGTACTTGGGCTTGTCGTGATCTTCTTTCGCTTGGAAAATGGCGGCCTCTTCCCAGGCTTTTTGCCATTTGGCTTCGATGTCCGAGGCTTCGTAACGCGACATGTGAGCGATCCTTTGACTAAAAACGCCGGGCTTTAGACCCGGCGCTTCTGATACGTGTAATTTCTAATGGGTTCCAGTGCGCAGGCGTCAGATCTTCTTGTCGGCCATGCGTATCTGACGCGCGCGGGACAGAATCGCATCTTCGACCGCGCGGGCGGTTTCCGCGCTCACGGCGCCGCCGCGGCTTTGCAGCGCGACATTGAGGGCGCGCGCCTCAAGGGCGGGGTCCTTGATGTGAATCGTGGCGCGATAGGCGCGGCCGCCGCCGGGGGGCGTGCCATAGCCGGTGATGATGACGCCGGTGAAGGGATCGACGGACTGAACCGGCAGGAAATCAAGCACATCAAGGCTCGCAGCCCAGAGGTAGCGATTCACCTGGACGCGCTGTTCGCTCTTGCGCGGGCCAAAGGCCTCCCAGATCGTGGTGCGATCTTCGCGCGCTTCGCGACCCTCGCCGGCCAGCACGATGGTGTCGGCATCATTGACCTCGGTGCCGGTGTCCAGCGACCGAAAGGCACCGCAGGACGCCACGAAAGCCAGTGACGAAAGAAGGATAAAGGTCTTTATACCACGCATTTTGGCCGGGCCCGCTCCTGATTTTCCAGTTGGACTACTCCTAGACAAGCGGGCATGCGCCAACAAGCCTATTCTTTAATAGACTCGCCGCTGCTGCGCTTTGACGGGATATTCGCCGAAATCGACTGTGGCACCGATGCATCAATTTGTTGATGAAAGGTTTTCCCCTTTCAGCGCGCGCTTGCTTCACGACCCCAATTCGAGCGAGAGGATGTGCGTACTTGAGGAGCGAAGTGGCGTCAGCCGATTGCTTCTTTGGAAATTCAAACCCGAGGGAAAACCATGAAAAAGATTCTCTTCGCTTCGACCGCACTGGTCGCGACCGCAGGCGTCGCAGCAGCAGAGCTGACCATCGGCGGCTCCGCACGTTTTGGTCTGGCTTACAACGAAGCTCAAACTGACGAGACCCGCATCGAACAGCGTATGCGCGTCAACATCACCGGCATCGCGGAAACCGACGCTGGCGTGAAGCTGGAAGCTCGCTTCCGTCTCGAAGCCAACGAAGACTCTCACGCCAACGACATCTCCGGTCGTGGCCCGGGCGCAGCTGGTTTCGCAGTGTCCTACGGCGGTCTGCGTGTTGACGTTGGTAACGTCTCCGACGTTTTCGACTCCGGCGACCAGGTTGACTTCTACGGTTACGGCATCGGTCTGACCGCCCTGATCGAGCACAACTCCGTGTGGTACGACACCGCAGCAGACATCGGCGGCTTCGGCGCAGGTGACGCGGACGCGACCACCATCAAAGCTCGCTACAACGTTGGTGACTTCTCCGCATCGCTGTCCTACACCGAGACCCGCGCTCAGGCAGCTGTTGCCGCAACTCCCGGTTCCGCAGGTTCCGCAGCTGTTGCAGCCAACGAAGAGTTCCAGATCGGTCTGGGCTACACCCTGGCAAACGGCATGACCATTGCTGCTGCTTACGGTGACGACGACAACGCAGGTGACTACTACATCCTGAACGTTGCTGGTTCCGCAGGTGCTCTGGGTTACTCCGTAATCCTCGGCGACGGCGACATCTTTGACGCCGGCGGCGTTTCCGGTGACCTCGCCTACGGTGCGTCCATCAACTACGAGATCTCCTCCGCAACCGCGATCCAAGCTGTTGTTTCCGGTGGTGGTCTGGACTCCTCCGAAACCGCTTACGGCCTGGGCTTCACCCACGGTCTGGGTGGCGGCGTCACCCTGGCAGGCGGTATCGCACGCGACACCTCCGAAAACACCCTGGCAGACCTCGGCGTGAAGTTCTCCTTCTAAGCCGATCTGAACCACAGTGTTCTTGGGGCGGGCTCTTCGGAGCTCGCCCTTTTCTTTTGTGCGCAAACAGTGTTTTGTCCGGCCAAACAGCCCCCTAGCTAAATGAGGCCGAGATGTCGCTGAGTGAGATCAAATCCCGTATCGCCACTGCCGAGGCTGCCGCCGGGCGCGCGCCCGGTTCGGTGGACCTGATTGCCGTGTCCAAGGTCCAGCCCAACGAGCGCGTGCAGGCTGTGCTGGAAGAGGGGCACCGGGTTTTTGGCGAGAATCGCGTGCAGGAGGCCGCAGGCAAATGGCCCGGATTTCGCGAGACATTCCCGGATGTGGACCTGCACCTCATTGGCCCATTGCAAACCAACAAGGCGCGGCAGGCGATGGAGCTGGTGAATGCCATTCATTCCGTGGATCGCCCAAAGCTTGCCACCACGCTGGCACGGCTTGCGCAGGAGCTGGGCCATTGCCCGGAGCTGTTCATTCAGGTCAACACCGGTGAAGAAGAGCAGAAAGCGGGTATCCTGCCCAAGGACGCCGATGGTTTCATCCAGGAGTGTCGCGCGCTCGACCTGCCGATCAAGGGGCTGATGTGCATCCCGCCGGTGGACGAAGAGCCAAGCCTGCATTTTGCCCTGCTCGCCAAGATCGCCGCGCGCAACGGGCTGAGCGGTCTGTCGATGGGCATGAGCGGCGATTTCGAGAGCGCCATCGCACTGGGAGCTACCCATGTACGGGTCGGGTCTGCGATCTTTGGCGAGCGCGCCTATTCAGCGTGAGCGCACGATGACCCGCGCACCAGGGTGCAGGCGTTCGGCAATCCAGCGCAGGGTCTGGCGTGAAAAGGCGATACAGCCTTCTGTTGGATACCCGGGCCGGCGCCATTGGTGCAGGAAAATCGCCGAGCCGCGCCCCTTGACCGAGTTGGGCCAGTTCCAATCGGTGAGCAGCACCAGATCATAGAGCGGATCTGCGCGGCGCAGGGTCTCGTGGCTATAGGCGTAGGGCGCGCGCACCATATGATTGTAATCCGGCGCCGCCCCGTCGTCCGACCACAGATCGCGGGGGAGGATCGGCGTCGCCCAATCCTGCGGCGCGGTGATGCGGTCCGGGCGATAGAGCATTCCGACAATGCGGTGGATGCCCACCGGCGTGGCGCCATCGCCTTCGCGTTTATCAGGCGTAATGCCTCCTTTGCCGATGGTGCAGGGAAACACCCGTCCCATGAAGCGCAGCCCCATCGGCGTCAGCACCAGATCCGCACGCGTCATAGCATGTGACCCGACTTGCTGGCTTTGGTCGCGAGGTAGTGGCGGTTGAAGTCGTTCTCTCCCACCTTGAGCGGCACCCGTTCTGCAACCGTGATGCCGGTTTTCTCCATCATCGCGATCTTGCCGGGGTTGTTGGTCATCAGGCGGACGGAGGCGAATCCCAATTCGCGCAGGATCGAGGCACCAAGTCGGAAGTCGCGCTCGTCATCTTCGAACCCCAGTCGGTGGTTGGCCTCCACCGTGTCAAAGCCCTGATCCTGAAGGGAATAAGCGCGCATCTTGTTGGCGAGGCCAATCCCGCGCCCTTCCTGGTTGAGGTACAACAGAATGCCCGCGCCCTCGGTCCCCATCTGCGCCAGTGCACCGCGCAACTGCGGGCCGCAATCGCATTTGAGCGAGCCCAGAACATCGCCGGTGAAACAGGCCGAGTGCAGCCGGGCGAGCACAGGCTTGCTGCGATCCGGGCGACCGATTTCGATGGCATAGTGTTCCTCGCCACCGTCTTCGGGGCGGAAGATATGCAGGCGTCCGGCCTCGGAGGCTTCCATCGGCAGGCGCGCAGCGGCGACCGGATGCAGGGGCGAACTTGTGTTCAGCAAGGGCTCGGCAACCGCGCGGGGCAGCAGAGTCAGATCGTGCTGGAGCGCAAAGTCCCCGGCGTTGTCCAGCGCGACATAGGCGGCGGCGGGCAGAAGCCGTGCGGATTTTACCAGCGCGATGGCCAGGCGCGGCAGCGTTGCATCGCCACTGCGGGCACTGGTCAGCGGCCCCTTCATGGGCGTTTGCAAATCATCCGCCGGGTCTGCCAGCGCCTGTATCCAGCCAAGATCGAGATCAGCGGGCACCGTGACCCGTGCGATGTCCTCGTCATAGACACGCGCCTTCAGCGTTGCCGCGCGCCGCGCCGTCAGCGCCAGTGACACCGGCCCGAGTGCGCGCAGATCGGCGAGGCGGTCGGGGCTCAGGCTTTCGACCGCAATGGCAAGAATGGCAGTGTCGCCGGTGGTCAGGATCACCGGCAATCCCATCCTCAGATCCACACGGGCACGGGCGATCCGCTCCAGCATTGTCGGCAATAGGCTCATCAGGTCTTGGTCCCGGCTGTAACATCAGGAGCCTACTCCTATGCTCAATTGCTGCAAAAGTGAAATATTTCCGCGCCTGGGGACACGTCGACGTGAAGCTGTGATGGCAAAGCTTGTTCTTTTGCGGGCAGGCACACATCTGTGAGCACAAGACAACAGGAGACACCACATGGCCCAGTTGAAGAAAATCCTGCTCGTTGATGATGACGAGGATCTGCGCGAAGCGCTGAGCGAACAGCTTGTTATGACCGAAGATTTCGACGTCTTCGAAGCCGGTGACGGGCAGGGCGCAATGGAGCGCGCCAAGGAAGCGATCTATGATCTGATCATCCTCGACGTCGGGCTGCCCGACACCGATGGGCGCGAGCTGTGCCGCCTGATGCGCAAGCAGGGTGTGAAGTCGCCGATCCTGATGCTGACCGGTCACGACAGTGACGCGGACACGATCCTGGGGCTTGATGCCGGCGCCAATGACTATGTCACCAAACCGTTCAAGTTCCCGGTGCTGTTGGCCCGCATCCGCGCCCAGCTGCGCCAGCACGAACAGTCCGAGGACGCGGTTTTTGTGCTTGGGCCCTATACGTTCAAACCCGCGATGAAGATCCTGATCACCGAAGACGAGCGCAAGATCCGTCTGACCGAGAAGGAAACCAACATCCTGAAGTTCCTCTACCGCTCCAACGATGGCGTGGTGCCCCGCGACGTCTTGCTGCATGAGGTCTGGGGATACAACGCAGGGGTTACAACCCATACGCTGGAGACCCATATCTACCGTCTGCGCCAGAAGATCGAGCCCGATCCGTCGAATGCGAGGCTCCTTGTGACGGAATCAGGCGGTTACCGGTTGGTGGCCTAGGCAACAATCAGGTGTGGAACATATTCCGGCTGCACACGTTATACGGTCGAGACACATCAGAAATCCCGCGCATATCCGGGTTATGATATGCATCCTCCCTGTTGGACTGGCCGGGCTTCGCGCCCGGCCTTTTTTTGTGCCGTGTCACTTTGTGCGTGTCAGACTGTGCGGTGCAAAACGCGCAGGCGGCTCTCGAATTCGCCGCGATCCACGTAGCACCCGTGCAGGTGGCGATAGCCCGTTTGCGGGTCAAAGGCGTCACGCCCGTGCAGCACGCGCCGATTGTCAAATACCACCATCTCGCCACCCTTGAGTTTGAGCGTCACGAGGTATTCAGGCGACCGTGTCAGGATCATGAACTGCCGATAGGCCCGGTAGTAACGCTGCATCAATGCGGGTTCGAGGTCGAAGATATCCGCCAGATGAGCGTTAAAGCAGATCTCGATCACGCGACCCTCTTCGTCGAGGTTGATGACCTTCTTGCGATTGCGAATGTCGGTCTCATGGTCGTGAAAGCGAAACGGGACCGAGACGGTGGAGAGCAGCTCAAAACTCTCGGGATCTTGGTGGCGCAGGTCCTCGGCGATGGCGTAGCCGTCGCAAAACAGCGAGCCGCCGCCCTCGGCCTCGTTTGCCAGGCAATGCAGGAACTGAAACCCCGGCGGCAGTTCCTGATTGGTCAGATCCGTGTGCAGGGGCAGGGCGATCGGCGTGTAGGCGAGGTTGTTGGGATTGGGTTTGGATTTCACCTCAAACGTGACGCCAAAATTTGTTTGCCGCAGAAAGCCGATGCGGCGGGCAACCTCCATGCCGGCCTCGGTTGTGTCCGCGAGTCCCTCGATGATCGACAGGCCCATGATCTGGGTCTGCTCCAGCCAGCTGCGCAGCATGCGATCCGAGGTGAGCACCTCCTGCGCTGCGACGCGCGGGATGCCGTCGGCGCCCAGATCGCTGCGCCAGGGCTGAAACCCGGTGCGCGCCGGATCAGACGCGCGTGTGCCTGGCACATGCGCACGCAGCCAGGTCAGATCAAAGCGACTGCTGCTCTCGGCCGCGTCCTGCCAGTGAACCATCAGATGCGAGCCGGAGATCGCAACGGATGCTGCGGTGATGTCGGGCGGGATCGCGGAGAGATCGGTGACCCGCTCCTGCGTGTCGGGGTGAAACCCGGCGGGGTCATTGTCGCGCAACCAGATATAGGGGTAGCGGGCGGATGTGCCATCGGTGAAAGAGACGAGAACGCATGCGTCCTCGGGCTGCAAAACGGCCTGTGCCATGAGAAACCTCCTGGCGTTTGGGATACTAGAATGTGGTGGAATCGCCCCGTCAGGGCGCAGCAGCAGGCGCCGGCGGCGGCCACCAGTCATAGGCCTTCTTGTAAGGGTGCCCGGGGCGTTGCCCCAATACCGGTACCATCAGTTCGGCCAGTCCCGTGTCTGTGCGTCTCTTGCGCAAGTGTAGAATATGGGGCGCGGTGTTTTGCAAGGCCTTTCACGGCGTCGAGATTGCGCAGGAAACCGCAGGCGCCCCACTGGTATCTCGGGCGCGGCACAGGCAATATCCTGCACAAACACTTGCCAGAGATAGAGAGCCCGCATGTCCTTTACCCTCGCCACCTGGAACATCAACTCCGTGCGCCTGCGCGAACCGATCGTGCTGAAACTGCTCGAAGAGGAGGGGCCGGATGTTCTGTGCCTGCAGGAATGCAAGAGCCCGGTGGAGAAGATCCCGATGGAGGCGTTCCGGGCGCTGGGATATACCCATATGGTTGCGCGCGGGCAGAAGGGCTATAATGGTGTGGCGATCCTGTCCCGGCTGCCGATCGAGGACGTGGGCGACAAGGATTTCGCCAGCCTCGGCCATGCCCGCCATGTGGCGGGGCGGCTGGAAAACGGCGTGACCATCCACAATTTCTACGTGCCCGCTGGCGGTGACGAGCCGGACCGCGAAAAGAACGTGAAATTTGGCCAGAAGCTCGACTATCTGACCGAGATGCGGGACTGGTTCCATGCGGACCGGCCCGAGAAATCGGTGCTGGTCGGGGATCTCAATATCGCGCCGCGCGAGGATGACGTCTGGGACCACAAGAAACTGTTGAAAGTGGTGAGCCACACGCCGATCGAGGTGGAGCATCTGGCGCAGGTGATGGAGGCGGGCGGCTGGGCCGATGTCACGCGCAAGGATATCCCCGACGGGCAGCTTTATAGCTGGTGGAGCTATCGCGCCAAGGACTGGGACGCCGCCGACAAGGGGCGCAGGCTGGATCATGTCTGGACCACGCCCGACATCACCAACGCGACCCATTCCAGCCGCATCCTGCGCGACGCGCGCGGGTGGGAAAAGCCAAGCGATCACGCGCCGGTCTTTGCCACATTCGATCTCTGATCTCCGGGATCAAGGGGCGGGGAGGCTCCCGCCAAAAGACGCGCGCCCCAAGGGGCGCGCATTTTTGTTGGGCCGGGCGCCGCACCTGCCGGTGCGGCGTGCGCAGGACGCACGCTTGGTGCCAAACTCATCCCTTGGTTTTCCGGCGCTGAAATCGCATATAGGGCGCAAGCAAGACTCGAAAGGAGTGCGGAGCAATGATGGACATTCTGGGCGGTGGTGCGAGCGCGGCACCTGCGGGCGATCTCATCAAGGATGTGACCGAAGAGACCTTTATGGCAGAGGTTGTCGATGCCTCCATGGAGGTCCCGGTGATCGTGGATTTCTGGGCGCCGTGGTGCGGTCCCTGCAAGACGCTGGGCCCGATGCTGGAGGCAGCGGTGACCAAGGCCAAGGGCGCGGTCAAGATGGCCAAGATCAACGTTGACGACAACCAGCGCCTGGCCGCCGCGTTGGCGCAGCAGGGGCTGCCGCTGCAGTCGATCCCATCCGTCGTGGCCTTTTATCAGGGGCGTCCGGTGGACATGTTCCAGGGCGCGCTGCCGCAGTCGGAAATCGACGCCTTTCTGCAAAAGCTGGCGGAGACCGCTGGCAGTACCGCAGATGGCGGCCTGGGCGAGGCGCTGGAAACGGCCGAGCAAATGCTGGAGGAAGGCGCGGCCGCGGATGCGGCGCAGGTCTTTGCCGCGATCCTGGGAGAGGGCGACAAGAACGCCGCGGCCTACAGCGGCTTGGCGCGGTGCCACGTGGCTCTGGGTGAACTAGACCAAGCGGAGGCGGTGCTGAACGGTGCCCCCGCCGAGATTTCCACGGCGGCCGAAATCGAGGCGGCGCATGCCCAGATCGAACTGGCGCGGCAGGCGGAGAACGCAGGCCCGGTCGCCGATCTGCGTGCAGCGGTCGAGGCCAATCCCGACGACCATCAGGCCCGCTTTGATCTGGCGCAGGCGCTGCACGCCGCAGGCGAGGCCGAGGCGGCGGTGCAGGAGCTGCTGGAGTTGTTCCGGCGTGATCGCGAGTGGAACGAGGGCGCGGCCAAGGCCCAGCTCTTCACCATTTTCGAGGCCCTGAAGCCCAATGATCCGGTGGTGCTCAATGGCCGCCGCAAGCTCAGCTCGATGATATTTGCCTGACGCGAATGCGGCGCTAGGTTCTCTGTCATGATAAAAGCCGCAGACCTGCCGGATACGATCCCAGTCTTTCCTTTGCCCGGGGCACTTCTGCTGCCCCGGGCAAAGCTTCCGCTGCATATCTTTGAGCCGCGCTATCTTCAGATGCTCGAGGACGCGCTCAAGACTCGTCATCGCGTCATCGGCATGATCCAGCCCTGTAGCGCCCGTAAGGCGGAGGGGAGCGGCCTGCATGCGATCGGATGTGCCGGGCGGGTGACCCAGTTTTCCGAAACCGAAGACGGGCGGTATTTCATCACGCTCTGCGGCCTCTCGCGGTTCCGCGTCATGGCCGAGGTCGAGGGGTTCACCCCCTATCGGCGCTGTTCGGTGGACTGGAACGGGTTTGATGCGGATCTTGGGCACGCCGAAGGGGATGCAGCCTTTGATCGCGCGGCGCTGTTGGAACTGCTGGGGCGCTACCTGGAGGCGCGCGGGATGTCGACCGACTGGGGCGTGCTGGATGAAGCGGGCGATGAGCTGTTGGTGAACTCGTTGTCGATGCTGCTGGATTTCGAACCCGAGGACAAGCAGGCGCTGCTCGAAGCCCCCAGCCTCACAACCCGGCGTGAAACGCTGGTCACATTGATGGAGTTTGCCCTGCGCGGGGGCTCGCTTGAGGAAAAACTGCAATGAATGAGACAACACCTGCCTTTGACCGGCACATGCTGGAGGCGCTTGTGTGCCCGGTTACGCAGACGGTGCTGGAATATGACGCCGAGGCGCAGGAGCTGATTTCGCGGTCGGCAAACCTTGCCTTTCCGATCCGCAACGGTATCCCCGTGATGCTGACGGATGAGGCGCGCCCGCTGGAGTGACCTTGCACCGGGCGCGCGGTCAGAGCGGGCGCCCGCGCAGCAGACGCGGCAGATCCCCCGAGAGCCCTGCGGCTTCGCGCACAAAACCCCGGCGCAGTCCGGGCAGCGCATTGGTCAGCCCAAGGCCCAGGTCACGGGTGGCGCGCAGGATCGGATTGTCGTTGGAAAACAGCTTGTTGAACACATCTGTCGCCAGTGCCAGGGAGGTCGTGTCAAACCGCCGCCACTGCTGATACCGCGCCAGCACAAGCGGGCTTGCGATGTCCTCACCGCGCCGGGCGGCATCCGTCAGCACTTCGGCCAGGCTTGCAATATCCCGCAGACCGGCGTTGAGCCCCTGACCCGCGATTGGATGCAACCCATGTGCGGCATCCCCCACCAGGGCCAGCCGTTCGCTGTAGAACGCATTGGCGAGGCTCAGTTTCAGCGGATAGCTGAAGCGATTTCCCTCCAGCCCGATTTCTCCGAGAAACGACCCAAATCGCGGGCGCAGCACGGTGAGGTAGTCCTCATCCGAGAGTGCTTGAATGCGGGCGGCCTCTGCGTGGGTTTCGCTCCAGACGATGGAACTGCGATGGCCGGGCAGGGGCAGGATCGCCAGCGGCCCCGGCGGCATGAAGAACTGATGCGCGATGCCGTCGTGCGGTTGCGCGTGCGAGATGGCGCAGACCAGCGCGGTCTGGCCATAGTCCCAGCCGGTGCGCTTGATGCCGGCGCGTTCGGCGGTGCCGCTTTGGCGACCATCCGCGCCCACCAAAAGCGCGCCCGAGAGCTGCGTGCCATCCTCAAGCGTCACGGTGACCGCGTCCCTGCTGACGGTCTGTGTAACCACCCGCTGGCCTGAAATCTGCGTGATCTTGGGCTCCGCCTCCAGCGCCTCCAACAAGGCGCGGCGGAGATAGCGGTCCTCGACCATATAGCCCATCGGGCCTTCGTCCAGATCGCTTGCCTCAAAATGCAGAAACAGCGGTGAGGGGCCGCGCCCGGCGATGCCGTCGCTGACCTTGATCTCGTTCATCGGCTGCGCGTGATCTTCAATGCGGGCCCAGATGCCAATCTGCTGCAAAAGCCGCGTGGACGCGAGCGCCAGCGCATAAGACCGGCCATCAAAGCCCGCATCCTCGCGGATCGGCGCGGGCAGCGCATCAATCAGCGTCACAGAATGTCCGGCCTGTGCCAGCGCTAGGGCAAGTGAGGGGCCGTTGAGGCCACCGCCCACGATCAGGATATCACGCGTATCAGTCATGCCCCGCAATATGCGCCCTGCCGGGGAATTGTCCATGCCATTGTCCAGAGGCACGCTGCCGCAGCTTGCGGGTTTCGTGACAGGGTCGCGCGGGATTGTGTGCCCGGAACGCTCTCGCTACGGTGGCGACACATTGAAATTCGCCCCGGCACGGGGATCACGAGAAGGCACACGCGATGCAGGACTGGCTGACCATGAGCGCCGCCCAACTGGGCCGCGGTATCGCCGCGGGAGAGATCGACCCGGTGGCATTGACAGAGACCTATCTGGCGGCCATCGACAGCCATCCCGAGACCGCGCGAATCTACACGCAAGTCACCCGCGACCGCGCCTTGGCCGAGGCTAAGGCCGCGCAGGAACGCGCAAAATCCGGCTTGCGCCGCTCGCCCCTCGACGGGGTGCCGATCAGTTGGAAGGATCTGTTCGACAGCGCCGGGGTGGAAACCGAGTCGGGTTCGGATCTGCTGAAAGGCCGGGTGCCGGATCGCGATGCGCTGGTGCTGGAAAACGCAACTGCCATGGGCGCGGTGTGCCTGGGCAAGACGCATATGAGCGAGCTGGCGTTCTCCGGTCTTGGCCTCAACCCGGTCAAGGCCACGCCGCCCTGCGTGAATGAACCCGAGGCGGTGCCCGGTGGGTCGTCGTCAGGTGCGGCGGCTTCGGTGGCCTTTGGGCTGGCGGCAGGTGCGATCGGGTCCGATACCGGCGGGTCGGTGCGGATCCCGTCGGCGTGGAATGACCTCGTGGGGCTCAAGACCACCTCCGGCCGCGTCAGTCTTGAGGGCGTTGTGCCCCTGTGCCTGAAGTTCGACACCATTGGCCCGCTTGGGCGCACGGTCGAGGATGCCGCCCTGATGCTGGCGCTGATCGAAGGCGCGGCCACCGCGCCGGATCTGGAGGGCGCATCGGTCGAGGGCAAGCGATTTGCGGACCTTCAGACGGTGGCGCAGGACGATCTCGCGCCGGAGGTGGCCACTGCCCATGCCGCCGCGCTGGACAAGCTGCGCGAGGCGGGGGCGGAGATCGTCCCGCTTGCGGTGCCGGAGCTGCCGGAGGCCATGGCGCTCTCTGCGATTCTCTACACCACCGAAGCCTACGGCCTGTGGAAAGACGTGATCGAGGCGACACCGGATCTGATGTTCCCGGAAATCCTCGCCCGGTTCCGTTCCGGTGCGGAATTCTCCGGTGCGGATTACGTGGCGGCCTGGGCCAAGCTTGAACAGGTGCGCATGGTCTGGGATCAGGCGGTTGCGGGATTTGACGCGGTGCTGGCACCTGCGGCCCCCATCCTGCCGCCCAACCTGGCCCGTTTGCAGAGCGATCACGACTACTACGTCACGTCGAACCTGATGACCTTGCGCAACACCCGCATTGGCAACCTGATGGGCGTCTGCGCGCTCTCGCTGCCCACGGGCACGCCCAGTTGCGGCTTGCAGGTGATCGGTCAGCCCGACTGCGAGGAGGCGCTGCTGCGCGTGGGCGCGGGTATCGAGGCCGCACTGGCCTGAAAGACACACTGTTGCATCCGCGCCATCAGCGGGTGGACGCATGCCTGTTTGGCCTGTAACTTGCGGGGCAAACGGGGCGATTACGATCCCGGTATTGAGGCACAGACATGAAGTTTCCCGAGCGGTTTGCCCATCTGCCGCCCTACGCGTTTCCGCGTTTGCGTGCGCTTCTTGACCATCACGCGCCTGGTGGCGACGTGGTGCAATTGACCATTGGCGAGCCAAAACACGAATTTCCCGCATGGGTCACCGATGTGATCGTGGAGCATGCCTCCGCGTTCAACAACTACCCGCAAAACGAGGGCACCGACGCGTTGCGCGGTGCGATGGCAGACTGGGCGGCGCAGCGCTATGGCGTGACGCTTGATCCGGCGACCCGGCTGATGGCCCTCAACGGCACCCGCGAGGGGCTTTATAATGCGGCGATGGCGCTTTGCCCCGAGGAAAAGAACGGCCAGCGGCCGGTGGTTCTGATCCCGAACCCGTTTTATCAGGTCTACATGATCGCAGCGATTTCGGTGGCGGCGGAGCCGGTCTTCGTGCCCGCAACCGAAGAGACCGGTCACCTGCCGGATTATGCATCGTTGCCCGAGGATGTGCTGAACCGCACCGCCGTGGCCTATATCTGCTCGCCCGCGAACCCGCAGGGCGCGGTGGCTTCGCGCGCATACTGGCAGCAGTTGATCGCGCTGGCAGAGAAATACGATTTCAAGATCTTCGCGGATGAGTGCTATTCCGAGATTTATCGCGATGAGGCTCCGGTGGGGGCCCTGACCGTGGCAGATGAAATGGGCGCAGACCCGGAGCGGGTGGTTCTGTTCAACTCGCTCTCCAAGCGTTCCAACCTGCCGGGGCTGCGCTCTGGCCTGCTGGCCGGTGGACCCGAAACACTGGTGCAGGTGAAGAAGCTGCGCGCCTATGCCGGCGCCCCGATGCCCGGGCCGTTGCAGGCCGCAGCCGCCCGGGTCTGGGCGGATGAGGCGCATGTGGTTGAGAACCGCGCGCTCTATCAGGAAAAATACCGCATCGCGGATCAGGTCTTTGCCGGTCTGGAGGGCTACATGTCGCCCGAGGCGGGATTCTTCCTGTGGCTGCCGGTCGAGGATGGCGAGGCGGCGACGCTGAAGCTCTGGCAGGAGACCGGCGTGCGGGTGCTGCCCGGCGCGTTCCTGGCGCAGGGAAAGGGGGCAGAAAACCCCGGACACGGATATATCCGCGTGGCGCTGGTTGCGTCAGAGGAACAAACACGCACCGCCCTTACGGTGCTGCGCGATTGTCTCTATTGAGATGACAGGACTGCCTGCTTCCGCACCTGTCGGGGGCAGGCCAAAAGCAAGACGAAACACCGGTGGGGCTGATCCAAGAGCGAAACAGCCGATGCCCCACGCGAGCGAACCGAGGTAGGCATGGCATTTCAAACCCGCGGGCGGGATCCGCTTCTGGACAGCAACATGCAGGCAGCCATTGAGAAACGTGGCAAGGAGCTGATCGGGCTCCTTTTGATCGGTATCGGGCTGCTGGTGGCTGCGATGATCGGCAGCTACACGCCGGACGACAGCAACTGGATGGTGTCCACCGATGCCCCGGTGCAGAACTGGCTTGGCCAGACCGGTGCGTCGATTTCCTTCCTGCTGATTACCTTTCTGGGCAAAGGGTCCTGGGCGATTTCGGTGTTCCTCTTTGCCTGGGGCGGGCGGTTCCTGCTGCACAAGGGCGAGGAGCGTATTCTCTGGCCCGCGCTGATGCTGGTGTTTTGGCTGATTGTGGTCGCGCTGCACTATGAGACGCTGGTGCCGGACGCGGAGTGGAGAGCGTTTCACAGCTTTGGCCTTGGGGGCATGATCGGCAATACCGCACTGGGTGGCCTGTTGGCGCTGCTGCCCTTCGGGCTGGCCTTTCTGGTCAAGTTCCTGTCGTTTCTGACCGCCTTGGCGATGGTGGCGCTCGGCGCGTTTGTGTTGGGGTTCACCCGTTCGGAGCTGTCCCGGATCGGGCGGTTCCTGCTGGTGGGGATGATCCTGGCCTATGGCACATTGGCGAGCCTGACGGGGCGTGGCGCCAGCGGTGGTCTGCAGGCGGCGCGCAACTGGCAGGCGCGGCGTGCCGAGCGGAGGGCCATGGCGGTTGAGGCAGAGACCGATGATGATCCGCTGGTCTACAGCGACCCGTTGCCGGAAAACCATTTTGCACGCACCGAGCCGCAGTTCGGCCTGCATGCGCCTGCGCCAGCACCGGAGCCTGCGCCGCAGGTGGAAGAACGTGGCGGTTTGTTCAGCCGGGCCACCAACCTGATCCGCCGGGCGGAGCCGGTGGAAATGCCGGAACCCGAATTGGTCGACCCGGCCCCGGTTGCGCATGTCGATGATGATGTGCCCGGCGACGAACGGATCGCACAGAAAATTGCCAATGCCGTGCGGATCCGTCGCGCCCAGCACGAGCCGCCGCAACCCGATCCAAACCTGCCGTTGACCAAAGGGCGTGGCAAACGACCCGAGCCGCTGATCTTCAATGCCCCGGCGCAGCAGGCATCTCACGTTGCGGAACCGCCGCTGTCGGCGCATCCGGAGGAGATGACTACGCCCCCGCAGGCCCCGGCCCCGACCCCGATCCCGCAGGCGCCCGCGCATCCGGTGGCCGAAACGATGGTGGAGCCGCAAGCGCCGGACGTGTTCCTGAGCGATCAGGTCCCGACCGAGGACCTGCCCGAAGCCCCGCCCACAGCCCTGCCAGACGCTCCCGTCTCGACAGTACAGGACGCCGCGCCCGACACCGGCGGCGCGGAGCTGCCGCGGGTTCCGATCACACCGCGCGCCGATCCAAAACCGGCGACGGCCATGGCGCCGATGGACATTCCGGTGGCCGAGCCGCGCAAGGCCGTGGTCGAACAGCCGCAACGCAAGCCGGTGCAGCCCTCGACACGTGCCAAGGCAGAAGCCCAGCCCACCCTGTTCCAGGACGACAGCAGCGATTTCGAACTGCCGCCCCTGTCCCTGCTGACCAACCCGGCCGCCATCGAGCGGCATCACCTCAGCGACGAGGCGCTGGAAGAAAACGCACGCATGCTGGAATCCGTGCTGGATGACTATGGCGTCAAGGGAGAGATCGTCTCGGTCCGCCCCGGTCCGGTGGTCACCATGTACGAGCTGGAGCCCGCGCCCGGTCTCAAGGCGTCGCGCGTGATCGGTCTGGCGGATGACATCGCACGGTCGATGTCGGCGCTGTCGGCCCGTGTGTCCACGGTTCCCGGCCGCTCGGTGATCGGGATCGAACTGCCCAACGAGAACCGCGAAAAAGTGGTGCTGCGCGAGATCCTCGCCAGCCGGGACTTTGGCGACGGCAATCAGAACCTGCCGCTGGCGCTGGGCAAGGACATCGGTGGCGACAGTATGGTCGCCAACCTCGCCAAGATGCCGCACCTGCTGATCGCGGGCACCACCGGCTCCGGTAAGTCTGTGGCGATCAACACCATGATCCTGTCGCTGCTCTACAAGCTCACGCCCGAGGATTGCCGCCTGATCATGATCGACCCGAAGATGTTGGAACTGTCGGTCTATGATGGCATCCCGCATCTGCTCTCGCCCGTTGTGACCGACCCGAAAAAGGCGGTTGTGGCCCTGAAATGGGTCGTGGGCGAGATGGAAGACCGCTATCGCAAGATGTCCAAGATGGGCGTGCGCAATATCGCGGGTTACAATGGCCGCGTCTCCGAGGCGCTGGCCAAGGGCGAGATGTTCAGCCGCACCGTGCAGACGGGGTTTGACGACGACACCGGCGAGCCCGTGTTCGAGACCGAAGAGTTCGAGCCCAAGAAACTGCCCTATATCGTCGTCATCGTCGACGAGATGGCCGACCTGATGATGGTTGCGGGCAAGGAGATCGAGGCTTGCATCCAGCGTCTGGCGCAGATGGCGCGGGCCTCGGGTATTCACCTCATCATGGCCACGCAGCGCCCCTCCGTGGACGTCATTACCGGCACCATCAAGGCAAACTTCCCGACGCGGATTTCCTTCCAGGTGACCTCCAAGGTCGACAGCCGTACCATCCTGGGCGAAATGGGCGCCGAGCAGCTTCTCGGGATGGGCGACATGCTCTATATGGCGGGTGGCGCCAAGATCACCCGCTGCCACGGCCCGTTTGTGTCGGATGAAGAGGTCGAGGAGGTGGTGAACCACCTGAAACAATTCGGCCCGCCCGATTACGTCGGCGGCGTGGTCGAAGGTCCCGATGACGAGAAGGCCGACAATATCGACGCGGTGCTGGGCCTCAATACAGGCGGCAACACCAATGGTGAGGATGCGCTCTACGATCAGGCGGTGGGCATTGTCATCAAGGACCGCAAATGTTCGACCTCCTACATCCAGCGCAAGCTGGGCATTGGCTATAACAAGGCCGCGAGGTTGGTGGAGCAGATGGAGGAAGAAGGCCTCGTTTCGCCCGCAAACCACGTTGGCAAAAGGGAAATCCTCGTTCCCGAGCAATAGGCGACAAAAGGCCGGGCGCTCTGCCCGGCCTCTTCACTTTGGGTCACACGCGCATATCTTCTACATCATGAAACAGTTTGTCTTTGCTCTTGCGCTTGGCGCAACCACGCTGGCCTCCACCGCGGCAACCGCGGCGGAGAAGCTGAGCCTGAATGAAATCTCGGCCTATCTGAACAGCTTTGCCACCGCGCAGGCGGACTTCACGCAGGTGAATGACGACGGCAGCCTGTCGACCGGGCAGCTGTATATCCGCCGTCCGGGCAAGGTGCGCTTCGAGTATGATCCACCGCATTCCGGTCTGGTGCTGGCCGAGGCCGGAACCGTTGCGATCATGGACCCCAAGTCGAACCAGCCGCCGGAGACCTATCCGCTGAGCCGGACACCGCTGTCGATCATCCTGGCGCGCCGGGTCAATCTCGGGCAGGCCAACATGGTCGTGGGGCACGGGTTTGATGGGGTGTCGACGGTGGTGCGGGCACAGGACCCCAAGAACCCGGAACACGGCAGTATCGAGCTGATGTTCACCGACAATCCGGTGCAGCTGCGCAAATGGGTGATCCATGGCGGCGCCGGCGAGGAAACCACGGTGATCCTGGGGGATATGCAGACCGGGATGTCGTTCCGGTCCAGCCTGTTCAGCATTTCGCGTCCCAAACGCGACCGCTGAATCGAATTCTGCCCCGCGCGGGCCTGTGCGCGGGGCAGGTGTTCTAGCGAAACTTGCGGCAACCGCTCAGCTGGACCTGATAGGCGTTGGAGCGCGCTTCCACCTTGTTGGCCACTCTCAACAGCCAGCTCTTGCTGCGATAGCTGCCGCGGGCATATCCGGTGTGGCCTTCGTGATAGGCCAGATACTGGTTGCGGGCGTCGGTGAGCGGGATGCCGTTGCGCTGGTAGCTGCGCGCCATGTACCAGCCCATGAAATCGGTCGCGTCGTCGATCCGGTCCCGACGGGCAAAGCGGCGGCCGGTGTCGTCCTTGTAGTCGTCCCAGGTCCCGTCCAGCGCCTGTCCATATCCGTAGGCACTTGAGATCCGTCCCATCGGAATGATGCCGAGCACATATTTGTGCGGCGTGCGGGCCTTGCCGTCAAAGCGGCTTTCCTGATGGATCGTCGCCATCTGGACATGCACGGGAACCCCCCACCGGCGCTCTGCGGCGCGGAAGGCGCGAAGATATTTGGGACGCTCGGTGATGATGCTGCAGGCATTGTCCAGATTGCGCGGCGGGGAATTATACCCACCACCACAGGCGGCCAAAGCCAACAGGAGCGCCAGGGCACTTATGATTCTGCTCATTGCCTCTGCCTATTTGGTTTTTTTCGCAGTTTAGCCAATTGCGGGGGCAGAAGAAATCCCTATTGACAGGGCCGGGGGGCTCTCGCTGATCACTAAAAGTTTGTTTGAAACGATCAGGTTGACCGACTGTAAAGACCGCTCTGACAGATTGTTTCTGCAAAACCTCGCCACCGAGGTTGGACAACAGGGGGAAGAAAACGCTAGTACAGTGTGAGAAGAGGGCCGGAAACATGCTGAAAACACGCGCAAAATATAATCTTGGCCAGGTCGTTCGTCACCGCAAGCACCCGTTTCGGGGCGTGGTCTTTGATGTGGATCCGGAGTTTGCAAATACCGAGGAATGGTATGAAGCAATCCCCGAAGAAAGCCGTCCCGCCAAGGAACAGCCCTATTACCACCTGCTCGCTGAAAACGATCAGACCTACTATGTTGCGTATGTCTCAGAGCAGAACCTGATTGCGGATTATTCTGGCGAGCCGGTGAGCCATCCGGATGTCTATGAGATGTTCACCGGCTTTGACGATGGCAACTATCAGCTACAGTATCAACTGAACTAACGGGTCCGGCGGCGTCCCGATGCCAGGTCCAACCCGGCATCGGTGGCCTATCTCAGTAGCCGAGCGCGCAGCCGTCCTTGCGCGGATCGCTTGCGCCTTCCAGCACGCCGTTGTCGTGAATGCGGATCGCCTGGGCGCCGCCGATCGGCGTGTCCGGAACCTCGACCGTGTGGCCCATCTCTGACAGCTCGGAGCGCACCGCATCGCGATAGCCGCGCTCCACCTTGAGCACGCCCGCATCCGAGAATGCGCGCGGCGCGTCGATCGCCGCCTGCGGGTCCATGCCAAAATCCCGCAGGTTGGAGACAAACCGTGCATGCCCGTTTGGCTGATACGCCCCCCCCATGACGCCAAACGGCATGGTGACACGCCCCTGTTCTGCCAGCATGGCGGGGATAATGGTGTGCATCGGGCGCTTGCCGCCCGCGAGCTCGTTGGGGTGGCCGGGGTCAAGGCAGAATCCGGCCCCGCGGTTCTGCATCAGGATGCCGAATTTCTCGGACGCGATACCAGAGCCGAAGCCGTGGAAGAGCGAGTAGATCAGCGAGACGCTCATGCGGTCCTTGTCGACCACGGTGATATAGACCGTATCCTTGTGCACCGCTTCGCTGATGTCCTGCGGGGCCGTCATCGCGCGCTTGGGGTCGATCAATGCGGCAAGGCTGGCGGCGGTCTCCGGCGCCAGCATGTGGTCGAGCCGGGACATGTGATCCGGGTCGGTGATGAACCGGTTGCGCGCATCATAGGCCAGCTTGGCGGCTTCGGCC
This sequence comes from Epibacterium sp. MM17-32, assembly GCF_022348205.1. Classification (NCBI taxonomy): domain Bacteria; kingdom Pseudomonadati; phylum Pseudomonadota; class Alphaproteobacteria; order Rhodobacterales; family Roseobacteraceae; genus Epibacterium; species Epibacterium sp. MM17-32. The sequence goes on from NZ_JAKRFC010000014.1 coordinate 50,493, forward strand.
TCGATATGCGCGCGTTGCGCGCCAAAGGGATCAAGCGCGGCGATGTCAAAATGCTTCAGGATATTGAGCATCAGGATCGCGGTCGCGCCCTGGCCGTTGGGGGGATGCTCCCACAGCTCCACATCCTTGTAGTGACCTGAAATCGGCGCGGCCACGGTAGAGCGTGTCGCGGCAAAATCCTCGACCGTTTGGACGCCGCCCAGCTGGGACAGGGCAGCGACCATATCCTCGGCGATCTCACCGCTGTAAAAGGCATCGCGCCCGTCGCGCGCGATCCGACGCAGCACCTCGGCCTGGCCCGGGGCGCGAAACATCTCGGCGACCTGTAGGGCGCGTCCGTTCAGAAGATAGCTGTCGCGCGCCGCCCCCTGGAGCGTGCCGGCGTTGTTGCCCCAGTCAAAGGCAACCCGCGGCGCAACCGGGACGCCTTCTTCGGCGTAGTGAATGGCGGGGGCCAGCACCGTGCCGAGGTCAAGTTTCCCTTCGTTTGCAGAGAGATGGCAGAACGCATCGATGGCGCCGGGTATCGTGACCGCGTCGACCGAGTGCAAAGGCACGGTTTGCAGCCCCCGCGCGCGCAGCACTTCGGCCTGCGCGGCCCGGGCGGCGCGGCCTGATCCGTTCAGGGCCCGGACGGTGTCTTCGCCGGCGCGGGTGTACAGAGCAAAGCAATCGCCGCCGATCCCGGTCATCATCGGTTCACAGATTCCCAGAAGAACCGCCCCGGCGATCGCCGCATCCATCGCATTGCCGCCGCGTTTCAGAATGTCGATGGCAACCTGTGCCGCCAGCGGGTGCGACGTGGCACAGATGCCGTTCTGCGCAAAGACCGCAGAGCGGCCCGGTTGATGGAAATCACGCATGCGGTTCCTCCTCTGTATGACCCCGGGTGGCAGGGTCATTCATCCTATATCGCCGGCGTAAAATCCACGAGATTTCAGGAACAAGCGCAATGAAAACCGCAAACGCGGCCCTCGGAACTCCGGCTGAGGCGTGCACCGACACACGCGGGGGCTTTGTCCAGTGGGCGATGCAGGCACAGTCCGACGATGGCTGTGCGCCGGTCGCAACATCTCGTCTGGCGGTGCAGGACCGGAGGAACGCGCAAGGAGGCAGGAGAGCAAAACAAACGCCGGTGGCCAGCACTGGCAAAGACACCCCGGCGCCATGCACTTGGTGGGGGCAGAAACACACGGCGCCGGGGGAAGCTTTGGTTCAGCTACACGTTGATTTGTTGCTTACCTTTCGGGCGCTCGTGGGTCCGGATTGCGGCAGATTTGTGAAGCGGCAGCAGAGTTGTCGGGCATCTGAGCTAAATTCGCGTCACTTTGGCGATCCGCGCGCAGACCGGCGATGCGGCGCGGGGCAACCTCAGTTGGTGAGCTGAATTTCAAAGCACAAGGACAGCTGGTTGTTGTCCATGTTGCGCTGATACTGGATGTCGCTTGTCAACTCGCGGATCAGAAACCAGCCGAATCCCCCTTCGGGCAGATCTTCCAGCGGCGTATCGGTGTTGACGTCGACGGCCCGCCCCTCTGGCAGCTTGGAGGCTGGAAAGGGCGCGCCGGCATCGCGAATCTCGACCCAGAGCCGGTCAGGGTGCAGATTGCACCTGATCAGCACATCGCCGGTGGCGGTTTCTGCATACGCATGCTCCACCACATTATTTACCGCCTCGGCGAGGGCGATCTGTACCTCGTCGACCCGGGTATTCGGAATACCCATTTCCTTCAGGCGCTCGACCACCGAGACGATCCCCCGACGGGCATCCAGTTCGGTCGCCCTGAAGGAGCAGGCGAAGGAATCAACCATGAAGTTCAGGCTCCACAGGCGGGTTGGGCTGCGTCAATTTTCAACGTGTTCGGGGTCCAGAGCATCCTGGAGCGTATCATAGAGGTTAAAGACCGTGTCCATTCGGGTCAGGCGAAAGACCTTGTCCACCATCGGGGTCAGCCCGGCGAGGTCAAGCTTGCGCTCCTTGCCAAGTTGCTTCATCGCGGCGACAATCGCGCCCAGACCACTGGAGTCGATGAAATCGACCCTGGACAGGTCAAGGATCACGCGCTTTGGACCGGCTTCGGTTTCCGTGCGCATGTCTTCCTTGAACTGGATAGCCATGGCCGCATCAATGCGCTGGGCGTTTACGGTAACCACTTGTGCGCCGTCCGCTTCGGTGCTCGTCAGGCTCATTTCATGTTCCTCGGCTCGTCTTACTTGGAACTCACCCTAGACCTTAAATGTTATCATTCAGTATGGATAGTTTAGAAAATTGAAGGAGTCGAAAGAATGGCCAGAATTGCGATCGCAGGCGCGGCCCGGACACCGATGGGCGGTTTCCAAGGGATGTATGAAGGTGTAACCGCAGCCGAGCTGGGCGGCGCGGCGATCAAGGCCGCGCTGCAGCGCGCGGGCGCGACCACGGTGGATGAGGTGCTGATGGGCTGTGTGCTGCCCGCCGGGCAGGGACAGGCGCCGGCGCGTCAGGCCGGGTTCGCCGCGGGGCTGAGCGAGGAAGTCCCCGCCACCACGCTGAACAAGATGTGTGGCTCCGGCATGAAGGCGGCGATGATGGCGTTCGACCGGCTGGCGCTCGGCGGGGCTGATGTGATGGTCGCCGGCGGCATGGAGAGCATGACCAATGCGCCCTACCTGCTGCCGAAGATGCGCGCAGGCGCCCGGATCGGGCATGGTCAGGTCATCGACCACATGTTCCTCGACGGGTTGGAAGACGCCTATGACAAGGGGCGCCTGATGGGGACCTTTGCGGAGGACTGCGCGGAGTTCTACCAGTTCAGCCGCGAGGAGCAGGATGAGTTTGCGCTGGGGTCGCTGTCCAATGCGCTGGCCGCGCAGGACAGTGGCGCATTTGCCAATGAAATCACCGAAGTGGTTGTGAAAACACGCAAAGGTGAGGTGGTGACCGACTCTGACGAGCAGCCGAAATCGGCGCGTCCCGACAAGATCCCGACGCTGAAACCGGCGTTCCGCGAAAACGGCACCGTGACGGCGGCGAATGCCTCTTCGATCTCGGACGGCGCTGCGGCGCTGGTGCTGGCGTCCGAGGATGCGGCGGCGGCGCGCGGGTTGCAGGTCAAGGCGCATATTCTCGGGCACGCCAGCCACGCCCAGGCGCCGGGATGGTTCACCACCGCGCCGGTTCCTGCCGCGCGCAAGCTGCTGACCCGGATCGGTTGGGATGTGGAAGACGTGGACCTGTGGGAGGTGAACGAAGCCTTTGCGGTGGTTCCGATGGCCTTCATGCGGGAGATGGGCCTGTCGCGTGACAAGGTGAACGTGAACGGTGGCGCCTGTGCCCTGGGGCATCCGATCGGCGCGTCGGGGGCGCGAATTATCGTGACTCTGCTGCACGCGCTTGAAACCCGCGGGTTGCAGCGCGGCGTTGCGGCAATCTGCATTGGCGGCGGTGAAGGCACGGCGATCGCGATCGAGCGGGTCTGACCCCAAAAGCGACGCGCGCTGTCCACGAGATGTGACAGGATTGAGGAGGGGTGACCCTCCTCTTCATATTCAGAAAAGGCAAAACTCCAATGCGGGTGAACTATTCCGAGCTGGCCAAGACGGTGGCGGCATTGACCGAGGGCGAAACCGACGCGGTTGCGTTGATGGCGACAGTGGCGTGTGAGCTGCATCATGCCGATGAGCGCTTTGACTGGACGGGTTTTTATCGGGTGACCGAACCCGAGGTGCTGAAGATCGGCCCCTATCAGGGCGGTCACGGGTGCCTGGTCATTCCGTTTTCGCGCGGAGTCTGTGGGGCAGCGGCCCGCACCGGCGAGGTGCAACTGGTCGAGGACGTCGAGGCCTTCCCCGGCCATATCGCCTGCTCCTCCTCGACCCGATCAGAGATCGTGCTGCCGGTGCGCAACGGCAAAGGCGAGGTGATCGCCGTGCTTGATATCGATAGCGACCGGCCCGCGGCCTTCACCGCCGAAGATGCCGAGCACCTTCAGGCGCTGCTGGCGCAGGTCTTTGGCGCGCTCTGAGCCTGCGGCCGATACAACGATCCAAATTGTAAACAACCGGCGCAGCGTGCGCCGGTTTTTTTATCCTGACAGTGTCCGTGAAATTTCGCTTTGGAATTTCACGAGAATCGGGCATGGTGAAAATTGAGGTGTAAATTTCACGACCCCGCTGGAGGCGCATTTGAACGACCACACGCCCGCTCTCACCACGCTTGGCGCTGATCTGCGCGCGCTGCGGCGGGCGCGGGGGATCACGCTTGCGAATCTTTCGGCCCGCATGGGGCGCTCGGTGGGATGGCTCAGCCAGGTGGAGCGGGACAAGTCGGAGCCGTCGATCTCCGACCTGCGGCAGATTGCAAAATGCCTGGATGTGCCGATGTCGATGCTGTTTGCCCATGCCTCCGCCCCGGTGGCGGAACAGGGCTATATTGTGCGTGCGGGGGCCCGGCGGCCCATGGGCTCTGGTGAAGAAGGGCTGATCGAGGAACTGCTCTCACCCGATCTGACCGATGACTTCGAGATGGTGCATTCCACCTTTGCCCCGCACGCGCGCATGCAGGCGCCGGCCCATCGCCCGACACAAGAGGTGGCCTATGTGATTTCCGGCCACCTCGATCTGCAGATCGGGACCCGGCATTTCACCGTCGGCCCCGGCGACAGTTTCCGCATCCGCCACGAGCCCTTTCAGTGGTCGAACCCCTATGACGTGCCCTGTGTCGTCATCTGGGTCATCGCGCCGCCGGTGTATTGATGCGACTGGCTGCGGTCCTCCACTCGTTGCCGCGCGCCGCGCGAGGGGCGTTTGTCATGACGCCGGGGGCTGCGCATGAGCTTTGATGCCTGGATCGTCTTTGCCCTGTTCTGGGCCGCTTTTGTCACCACGCCGGGGCCGAATGCGGTCAATTGCATCTCCAACGGCATGAGCCTGGGGTTTGGCAAGGCGATGCTGGGGGTGCTGGGCATCCTGACCCAGGCGACGGCGTTCCTGCTGCTGTCCGCGCTTGGGATCACGGCGTTGATTGCGGCCTCGCCCACCGGGTTTTTCATCGCAAAGCTGGCCGGCGCGGGTTTTCTGATCTTTCAGGGCATCCGCGGCTGGCGCAATTCGACAAACCCGGTGCCGGTGGCCGAACGTCCGGCGCGGCATGTCTACCTGCATGCGCTGGCGGTGGCGACGATCAACCCCAAGAGCGTCGCGGGCTACCTCGCCGCCTTTTCGCAGTTCGTGCAGCCCGATGTGCCGATCTGGTCGCAGATGGCCGTCATCGTGCCTACCGCGCTGACGCTGACAACGCTCAGCTATACCGGCTTCACACTGCTGGGCGCCGGCATGGGTCGGGCGGCGCTGGCAGCGGTCTTCAACGTCTGGATCCGCCGCCTGCTGGCGATCTGTTTCATTGTCTATGGCGTCCTTCTCGGCGCCAGCAGCACCCCAAATCTGGAGACAGCATCATGATCAAGGGACACTGCCTGTGCGGCAATATCCAGTTTGAAACCGAGGCGGACCCACGGGGGCCGTCGATGTGCCACTGCGGCCAATGCCGGCGCCAGTCCGGCGGCATCTGGTCCTCGGCCTATGTGGCGGACGCGGATCTGACCATCACCGGTGATGTCACCTGGTTTGCCTCCAGCCCCGGTGCCAAGCGCGGGTTCTGCGCCACATGCGGCTCCTTTCTGTTCTGGAAGGCGCTGGAGGAAGACACCACCAGTTTTGCGCTTGGGGCGGTTGCCGCCCCCACTGGGATCACCCTCGAAAAGCACATCTTCGTGGCCGACAAGGGCGATTATTACGAGATCGCCGACGGTCTGCCGCAAAACGCCTGACCTGCCACCCCTTGCAAGAAGGAGCCGACCATGTCTGATTTTCCCACACAGGCCCGCGTCGTCATCATCGGAGGCGGCGTTGTCGGCTGCTCCGCGCTGTATCATCTGGCCAAGAAGGGCTGGACCGACTGCGTTCTTCTGGAAAAGAACGAGCTGACCGCCGGCTCCACCTGGCACGCGGCAGGCAATGTGCCGACGTTTTCAACGTCGTGGTCGATCATGAACATGCAGCGCTACTCGACCGAGCTTTATGCCCGCCTCGGCGCAGAGGTCGACTATCCGATGAACTACCACCAGACCGGGTCGATCCGGCTGGCGCATTCCAAGGAGCGCATGCAGGAGTTCGAACGCGCCGCCGCCATGGGGCGCTATCAGGGAATGGATATCAAGATCCTGACACCGGAGGAGGTGAAGGCGCTTTATCCCTTTATAGAGACGCATGATCTGGCCGGAGCGCTGTATGATCCCAACGACGGCGACATCGACCCGGCGCAGGTGACGCAGGCGCTGGCCAAGGGCGCGCGCGACATGGGGCAGCGGATCATCCGCTTCTGCCCCGCCACCGGTGTAACCCAGACCGGGGACGGCTGGATCGTGCACACCGACAAGGGCGACATCGCCTGCGACCATGTGGTGAATGCCGCCGGCTATTATGCGCAACGGGTCGGTGAGTGGTTCAAACCCTACGGCGGTCGCACCGTGCCGATGATGGTGATGAGCCACCAGTATCTGCTGACCGAGGAAATCCCCGAGATCGAGGCCCACACCAAGGCCACCGGCAAGAAGTTGCCGCTCTTGCGCGACGTCGATGTCTCCTACTATCTGCGCCAGGAAAAACACGGCTACAACCTCGGCCCCTACGAGCCGAACTGCCGCGCCCATTGGGACACATCAGACGATCCGATGCCGGAGGATTTCTCTTTCCAGCTCTGGTCCGATGACCTTGACCGGATCGAGGATATCGTCACCGACGCGATGGCCCGGGTGCCGCTGATGGCCCGGTCCGGTGTCTCGCGGGTGATCAATGGCCCGATCCCCTACGCCCCCGATGGCCTGCCGCTGCTCGGCCCCATGCCCGGCGTCAAGAATGCCTTCGAGGCCTGCGTCTTTACCTTCGGCATCGCCCAGGGCGGTGGCGCGGGCAAGGTGCTGGCGGAATGGATCGTCGACGGGCACACCGAATGGGACATGTGGTCCTGCGACCCGCGCCGGTTCACCGATTACACCGATCACGACTATTGCGTGCAAAAGGGCATGGAGGTCTATGGAAACGAATACGCCATGCACTTCCCCCGTCACGAATGGCCCGCCGGGCGCAACAAGAAACGCTCGCCGGTGCATGATCAGGTTATTGCGCAGGGCGGTCAGATGGGGGTCTACAATGGCTGGGAGCGCGCCAACTGGTTTGCGCAGCCGGGCGATGACACCGCGCCAGAGGCGACCCACACCTGGGAACGCTCCGGTCCCTGGCAGCAACGCATCCGCGAGGAATGCGAGGCGGTGCGCGATCACTGCGGCGTGCTGGATCTGCCGGGGTTTTCGCGGTTTGCGATCTCCGGCGAGGGCGCGGCAGAGGCGCTGCGCGGCCTCATCACCGGTGCCCTGCCCAAGGTGGGGCGGATGAACCTCGTTTATGTCGCGGATAGCCGGGGGCGTATCCTGACAGAGATGTCCTGCCTGCGCCGCGGTGAGGATGAGTTCACGATGATCACCGCCGCCAGCGCCCAATGGCACGACCGTGATCTCCTGCGCGCGGCCCTGCCGGAGGGGATCCGGCTGGAGGATGTCACCACCACGCGCGACACGCTGATCGTCACCGGGCCAAAATCGCGCGAGATCCTCGGCCCGCTGACGGATGCCGACCTCGCGCGCGGGTGGCTCAGCCATCAGGATGCCACCGTGGCCGGACAGCCTGCCCATCTTGTGCGCGTGTCCTTCGCCGGTGATCTTGGCTGGGAGGTTCACGCGCTGAACGACCACATGCCGGACATCTACGCGGCGCTGCTTGCGGCAGGCGCCAAACCCTTCGGCATGTATGCGCTGAACAGTTTGCGCATCGAAAAGGGCTATCGCGCGTGGAAGGGAGACCTGTCCACCGACTACAGCCTGTTTGAGGGCGGGTTGGACCGGTTTGTCAGGCTTGATAAAGTGCAGGATTTCCCGGGCAAGGCGGCGCTCCTGGCCGAGCAGAAAGAAGGGCCAAAGAAACGCTTTGTGACCCTTCTGGTCGACGCGGCCGAGGCGGACGCGCCCTATATGTCCTGCCTCTGGAAGGGGGACGAGATTGTCGGTGAAACCACGTCGGGCGACTGGGGCTACCGGGTCGGCGCCTCGATCGCGCTGGGCATGGTCCGGGCGGACCTTGCATCCCCAGGCACCGAACTCGAGGTGGAAATCTACGGCAGCAAACACCGCGCCGTGGTGCAGCCCGATCAACCGCTCTGGGATCCGGACAACCTGCGCCTGCGCGCCTGAGCCTTCATCTTCTCTCAAATACCCCGGGGGTCCGGGGGCAGCGCCCCCGGCGAACCGCCTGCATGAAAGGAGCCTTCCCATGGCAGATCTTCCCGAACAGGCCCGTGTCGTCATCATTGGCGGTGGCGTCGTGGGCTGTTCCGTCGCCTATCACCTGACCAAACTCGGCTGGAAGGATGTGGTGCTTCTGGAACGCAAGCAGCTTACCTCCGGGACCACCTGGCACGCGGCGGGCCTCATCGCGCAGCTGCGCGCCACCGCGAATATGACCAAGCTGGCGAAATACAGTCAGGAACTCTATGGCGCGCTGGAGGCGGAAACCGGCGTTGCCACCGGGTTCAAGCGCTGCGGTTCGATCACCGTGGCCCTGACCGCAGAGCGTCGCGAAGAAATCTTCCGCCAGGCCGCCATGGCCCGCGCCTTCGGGGTGGAGGTCGAGGAGATCTCGCCCCAGGAGGTCAAGGCCCGCTACGATCACCTCAATATCGAGGACGTCACCGCAGGTGTCTGGCTGCCGCGGGACGGGCAGGGAGACCCGGCCAATATCGCGCTGGCGCTGGCAAAGGGCGCACGGCAACAGGGCGCGCTGATAAAGGAACGTGTGAAGGTCAGCGGCATCAGTCGCGACGGGCGTCGTGTCACCGGTGTCGACTGGTGTTCTGATGACGGCGCGGATCAGGGACATATCGCCTGCGACATGATCGTGAACTGCGCCGGCATGTGGGGGCGAGAGGTGGGGCGTATGGCCGGTGTCAACGTCCCGCTGCATGCCTGCGAGCATTTCTATATCGTCACCGAGAACATCCCCGACCTCACCCAACTGCCGGTGCTGCGGGTGCCGGACGAATGCGCCTACTACAAGGAGGACGCGGGCAAGATCCTGCTTGGCGCGTTTGAGCCCAATGCAAAACCCTGGGGCATGGCGGGCATCCCCGACAGTTTCGAATTCGATCAGCTACCCGAGGATTTCGACCACTTTGAGCCGATCCTGGAGGCTGCGGTGAACCGGATGCCGATGCTGGCCGAGGCCGGGATACATACCTTCTTTAACGGGCCGGAGAGCTTCACCCCGGATGATGCCTATCACCTGGGCCTGGCGCCGGAGATGGACAATGTCTGGGTTGCGGCGGGGTTCAATTCGATCGGTATTCAATCCGCAGGCGGCGCGGGCATGGCGCTGGCGCAGTGGATGGAGGAGGGCGAGAAACCCTTTGACCTCGGCGACGTCGACATCGCGCGGATGCAGCCCTTTCAGGGTAACCGACACTATCTGTTTGAACGCTCCAAAGAAACGCTTGGGCTGCTGTATGCAGATCACTTCCCCTACCGGCAGAAGGCGACGGCACGCGGGGTGCGCCGCACCCCCTTTCATCACCACCTGAAGGATCAGGGCGCGGTCTTTGGCGAACTGGCGGGCTGGGAGCGCGCCAACTGGTTTGCGCAGCCGGACCAGAACAAAGACTATGAATACAGCTGGAAACGCCAGAACTGGTTTGAAAACTCCGCCGCGGAACATCGTGCCGTGCGCGAGAATGTCGGCATGTACGACATGTCCTCCTTCGGCAAGATCCGCGTCGAAGGGCCGGAGGCCGAGGCGTTCCTGAACCACATCGGCGGCGGTGATTATGCCGTGCCGGTGGGCAAGATCGTCTATACCCAGTTCCTCAACCGCAGGGGCGGGATCGAGGCCGACGTGACCGTCACCCGGCTGTCGGAGACGGCCTACCTCGTGGTGACACCGGCGGCCACACGGCTTGCCGATCAGACCTGGATGGCGCGCCACAAGGGGGACTTCAACGTGGTCATCACCGATGTAACGGCGGGCGAGGGCGTGCTGGCGGTGATGGGACCAAACGCGCGCACCCTGTTGCAGAAGGTCTCGCCCAGTGATTTTTCCAACACCGTGAACCCTTTTGGCACCGCGCAGGAGATCGAGATCGGCATGGGGCTGGCGCGCGTTCACCGCGTCACCTATGTGGGCGAGCTGGGGTGGGAAATCTATGTGCCCACCGACATGGCGGGCCATGTGTTCGAAACCCTGTGGCAGGCCGGGCAGGAGATGGATCTCAAGCTCTGCGGCATGCACATGATGGACAGCTGCCGGATCGAGAAAGGCTTTCGCCATTTCGGCCATGACATCACCTGCGAGGATCATGTGGTGGATGCCGGGCTGGGATTTGCGGTCAAAGTCGACAAGGGTTGCGATTTCATCGGCCGTGCGGCAGTGGCACAGCGTAAGGAGACCGGCCCCCAGAAACGTCTTGTGCAATTCCGCCTCACCGATCCGGAGCCGCTGCTGTTTCACAACGAGCCGATCCTGCGCGATGGCGAGTATGTGGGCTACCTGTCGTCTGGGAACTATGGTCACACCCTCGGCGGCGCCATCGGCCTGGGGTATGTTCCTTGCGCGGGGGAAACCGCGGCGCAGGTTCTGGCGTCGACCTACGAGATCGACGTGTGCGGCACCCGGGTGCGCGCCGAGGCATCGCTCCGGCCGATGTATGATCCCAAATCGGATCGTGTAAAGGTCTGATCGATCTGCTAGCCAGTTTGGACCGCAGCGCCCGATGGATCAGCGGCGCTGCGGTTTTCTTTGTGTATTAAGGCGTTGGCGTGTTTCAGCCGGGCATATGATTCGCAGGACGGGGAGGTCCGGTCATGAGCAGCACAGCGACAAACGAGGACACGCCTCAGGGCCTCGCCTTTGCACTGACAGCCTATTTCATGTGGGGGTTCCTGCCGCTTTACATGAAAATGCTGGCCCATATCCCGCCGACAGAAGTGGTGGCACATAGGGTGATCTGGTCGGTCCCGATCGCCGCCGTTCTGCTGCTGTTGCTGGGGCGGATGAATGACCTCAAGGCTGCGCTGTGCAATCCGCGCGTGCTGGCGATGGGCTGTGTGACAGCGGCCTTCGTGTCGGTGAACTGGGGGATCTATGTCTGGTCCGTCGGCTCCGGCTACGCGCTGGAGGCGGCGCTGGGCTACTACATCAATCCGCTGTTCTCGATCGCGCTGGGCGCCTTGCTGCTGGGCGAGCGGCTGACGCGAGCCCAGATGGTGGCGGTTGGCCTTGCGACGATTGCGGTGATCATCCTGACCGTGGAAACGGGGCGGCTGCCGCTGGCCGCGCTGGGTCTGACCGTGTCCTGGGGGTTCTACGCGTTCTTCAAGAAATCCCTGCCCATCGGCCCCAATCAGGGCTTCCTGCTGGAGGTGCTGATCCTCACCATTCCGGCGCTGGGCTACATCGGCTATCTCACCGCCACCGGACAGAGCCATTTTGCCGCCCTGCGCCATGATACGCTGCTGCTGCTGGGCTGCGGCGTGGTTACGGCGGTGCCGCTGATCATCTATGCCAATGGCGCCAAGCTGCTGAAACTCTCGACCATTGCGATCCTGCAATATATCGCCCCGACGATGATTTTTCTGGTCGCCGTCTTTGTCTTCAAAGAGCCCTTTGGCGGTGCGCGCATGGTGGCCTTCCCGCTGATCTGGGCCGCGCTGGTGATCTATTCCACGTCGCTGCTGCGCGAGATGCGACGCAAGGGGCGGGAGGCGCTGACCGAGGCGGCACCTGCCCGCGAAGCCTGAAGCACGCCACCTCTTGATTGCAACTATCGGTTGTCATCTGTTGGTCTCGCCTTTGCCATTTTGGGGCCCCAAACCCTCGCCACATCTTCCTCGTACCAGCCACGGGCTGGCGACGATTCAGTTTGATTCTCAGATATTACGAAGGTGACGTTTTGGATTTAGGAGTAGACGTGTCCGCTGTGACGGGCATGACGCAACAGGTGACGCAATCCATGTCCTTGCTTGCGGTTTTTGTTCTGGTTGGGGGGATCGGGCGTCTGGTGTTTGTCGCCTATGGTGACAAGCTCACGGGCGTGAACCCGTTTCGCAATCTGTCCGGCCCCGCCCTGCTGCTGGCCGGTGCGGTGATCATCCTTGGCCCGATGTTCTTTTCGAGCAAGCTCAACCGCATATGGGTCAATATCAAGAGCTACACTGCGGAACCCTTCATCACGCAGCTGCTCGACCGAGATTCCTGCACCATCACGGATACATCCTATTGCGTGGTGATCTTTGAGGGCGAGCGGGAGATCGTGGTCAATTGGTACAACCGCGGTGTCTATCTGTGGGGGGTGTTGAACCCCGAAGGCGGCGCGGTCTGGGATGCGCCACGTCCCCCGCGCAGACCTGAGACGGCGGCGACCTGATCCGACACGACATCCCAGCCGATCGCGGGTGTGGTGTGTGACGGGGCCTGCGGCGGATGCTTGCGTTGCGGTCCCGACGCCGCTACGCAGCGCGCATGACCGTATCCAGCGCCTATTGCCCGCCGAGCGCCCCGCTCGAGATCCTGCACCATGATTCTCAGATCCTGGTGGTCAACAAGCCTGCGGGGTTGCTGTCGGTGCCAGGCAAGGGCGCGCATCTGTCAGACTGTCTGATCAGCCGTATCCAGGCGGTGTTTCCCGAGGCCTTGTTGGTGCATCGGCTCGACCGGGATACCTCCGGCGTGATGGTTTTTGCGATGACCGCGCATGCGCAGCGGCATCTGGGGCTGCAGTTTGAAAAGCGCATGACGAAGAAAGCTTATGTGGCCCGTCTGACCGGCAAGCTGGAGCCGCGTTCGGGGACCGTTGATCTGCCGTTGATCGTGGATTGGCCCAACCGTCCGCTGCAAAAGGTCTGCACGGAAACCGGCAAGCCTGCCCATACCGACTGGAAGGTCATAAGCTACGGTGCGGATGAAACCCGGGTGCGGCTGCACCCCAAGACAGGCCGATCCCATCAGTTGCGGGTTCATATGCTTGCGCTGGGTCATCCGATCCTCGGCGATCCGCTTTACGCATCGGGGGCAGCGTTGGAGCATACGCGCATGATGCTGCATTCCGAGGAGCTGCGGCTGAAGCATCCCGAGGGCGGGGTGTCGCAGAAGTTCCGGGCGAAGGCGCCGTTTTAGGCTCTCGCCGGTTTTTGCAGCTGCCCCTCCCCGGCGCGGAAATGCCGGGGCGTCGCGCCCGAGACAGCGCGGAATTCGCGTTGAAAATGCGCCTGATCGGCATACCCGCAGCAGAAACCGATCTCCGCGAGGCTGATCCGTGACGTGCGCAAGAGGCTGGCGGCAGATTTGGTGCGGGCCTGTCGCAAGGCGGTCGAGAAGGTACTGCCCTCCGCCAACAGGTAGCGTTGCAGGCTGCGGCTGGATACGCCAAGCTCTGCCGCCGCCTCCTGCAACCGCCAGGCGCGGGCGGGATCGGCCGCAATCAGGCGCAGCAGGTGGTCTGACAACCGCGGAGATCCGCCTGTATCAAGCCCGACCGGCTCCGGCGCCTGCCGCCATGTGAGGCCCGCCCCGCTGGAGGACACCCCGTCAAATCCGGCGCGCAGCAGCAGCCCATGCAGGATTGCACATCTTGTTTCAAGGTCCGCCGGGGATGACACGGGATGCAGCGCAAGAGACAGGCCGCTGCCACCGACCGGCCTGGCCTCCAGACGCAGCGGACTGGCGCAGTAACGCTCCAGTCGGCAGAGCTTGTCAGCGATCAGGTACGCGTCGGGATAGGCGACGATACGCGTCACCACCGGTTTTGACGATCCTGCCAATGTGGTTGGAATGTGATCGGTCGGGCAGTCTCCGGTCAGGCCCAAAGCGTTTAAAAAGTCCATTGCGCACCTCCGGGGCGAGGTCAGCCTAACACGGGGTCTGAAAACAGATCTGAAAAATACGCCCGGCAGAGCGTGAATACCGCGCGAACTCTCGCAAGTTTCGGTAAACGTTTTAAGACGTTGCTTCCTGGTTTCTGTCAGGAACGGGAGCAAACAAAAAGGACCGCCCGGTTCAGGGGCGGTCCATCTGTGTGTGTGGAGGCTGGCTGCCGGGATCAGCTCTCGGGGGTCCAGCCGCCGACGGCTTTCACCTCGAGAAAGTCCTCAAGCCCCCAGACGCCACCTTCGCGGCCATTGCCGGATTGCTTCATGCCGCCAAAGGGCGCACCGGCACTGCGGGATTTACCGTTCATCTCCACCATGCCGGAGCGCAACACTCGCGCCATGCGGTTGGCGCGCGCGCCGTCCTGTGTCTGTACGTAGTTGGTCAGGCCATAGGGCGTGTCATTGGCGATCTCGACCGCTTCTTCCTCGGTTTCGAACGGGATGATGGTCATCACCGGGCCAAAGATCTCTTCGCGCGCGATGGTCATCTGGTTGTTCACATCGGCAAAGACCGTCGGCTTTACATAGTAGCCCTTGTTCAGCCCGTCCGGGCGACCGGTGCCACCGGCAACCAGACGCGCACCCTCGTCGATGCCCTTCTGGATCAGATCCTGGATCTTGGTCCATTGCAGCTCATTGACCACGGGGCCGATATGGCGGCCTTCCTGAGACGCGGGGCCGACCTCGACCTTGTTGGCCACTGCGGCAGCTTCTTCGACCACGCGGTCGTAGATGCCCTTTTGCACCAGCATGCGGGAGGGCGCGTTACAGCTCTGGCCGGTGTTCTGCATCATGTGCAGCACGCCGCGCTTCACCGCTTTTTCATCGGCGTCCTCAAACACGAGGTTCGCCCCTTTGCCGCCCAGTTCCAGATGCACCTTCTTCAGCGTGTCAGCTGCCGCCTTGGAGATCGCGGTGCCCGCGCGGGTGGAGCCGGTGAAGGACACCATATCCACATCCGGGTGCGAGGACAGTTGGGTGCCGACACCCGCGCCATCGCCGTTCACGAGGTTGAACACACCGGGCGGGAAACCGGCCTCATCCACGATCTCGGCAAAGATCATCGCGTTGAGCGGGCTTTGCTCAGACGGTTTCAGCACCATGGTACAGCCCGCGATCGCGGCGGCCCCGAATTTGAGCGTGATCTGGTTCATCGGCCAGTTCCACGGTGTGATCAGCGCCGCAACGCCGACCGCCTCGTAGATGATGCGGTCATTGGGGGCGTGATCGCCAAGCGGGCGTTCAAACTGGAAATTCTTGGCCGCCTCGATAAAGCCGTTCAGGTGCCAGGTCCCGGCGCCCACCTGGCTGGAGCGCGACAGATCGATCGGGGCACCCATCTCAGTGGACATGGCCTGCGCCAGATCCTCGGCACGGGTGTTGTAGACCTCGATCAGTTTCTCCACCAGTGCGATACGCTCGGATGGCGGGGTCGCCATCCAACCGGGCAGGGCGGCCTTGGCGGCGGCAACGGCGGCATCGGTATCCGATTGGCTGCCCAGAGAAATCACCGTGCAGGGCTCCTCCGTCGACGGATCGATGACGGCATAGTCGTTGGCGGTCGCAGGAGAGACCCACTGACCATTGATATAGAATTCGCGTTTCTCAAGCATGGTTTGCTCCCTTGTCGAGACGATGGCTCGGGCCGGTTTCCGGCGCGTTGCCGGCAGTGTGGCAGCGACCGTGTCCCACCACAAGCCGGATTTTTGATCAAATTCTGAAGCGCGCGATTCCGCGCCTTGCTCACGGCCCTATCGATCAAAGCTTCTCCGGGGCGAGTAGGTAGGGTGGTCTGCGACAATTTCCGCCGCGGATGGGCAATGTGCTTTAACACGGGCGGAAAGGGAGTAGGTTTGACCCAGCGATTCACGTGACTTGCACAAGAAGGAGCACTCAAATGGGTTTGCGCATTAACGACGTGGTGCCGAATTTCACGGCCGAGACCGATCAGGGCACCATTACCTTTCATGACTGGATCGGCGACAGCTGGGCGATTCTCTTCTCCCACCCCAAGGACTTCACCCCGGTCTGCACCACGGAATTCTCTGCCGTGGCGCAACTGGGCAAGGAATGGGAAGCCCGCAACACCAAGGTGATCGGCGTCTCTGTCGACAGCGCCGAGGACCACCGCAAATGGAAGGGCGACATCGAATCTTACGGCAAGGCGGAAGCGGGGTTCCCGATCATCGCTGACGAGGGGCTGGCGGTGTCCAAGGCGTTCGACATGCTGCCCGCCGAGGCCTACCTGCCCGACGGTCGCACGCCGGCCGACAGCGCCACCGTGCGTTCTGTGTTCATCATTGGTCCGGACAAGCAACTGAAGCTGTCGATGACCTACCCGATGACCGTGGGGCGGAACTTTGCCGAGATCCTGCGCGCGCTCGACGGGTTGCAGATGTCCGGCAAAGGCGTTGCGACCCCCGCAAACTGGGTGCCGGGCGAGGACGTCATCATTCCGCCAAGCGTGTCCAATGAGGACGCCAAGGCGAAGTTCGGTGAGTTCGAGACCATCTTCCCCTACCTGCGCAAGACCAAGGCGCCAGAGTAAGGCGGGCGCACCGACCATCAGCGGTTCGGTATCGCAAGATAAATATGGGCCACGGTGGGTTTGCCGTGGCCCGTTCTATGTTCGCTTAGTCTGCGACGGGGGCAAACGCTTTGGCGCGGGTGCGGCGCAGATCCAGCGCCTCGTCCCAGATCACCTGACCAAAGGGCCCATCCAGGTCGCGGGCAAATGCCAAAGTCAGATCCGACGCTGTTTCGTCGAGCCAGATCGGTGATTTCTTCAGGAAGGCAAAGCCAAAGTCACGATGCACCAGTCGCGGCTGCGTGTAGCTGATCCCCTGGCGTGCGATGCTGGTCAGGATGAGGCCGATCAGCTCTTCGCGGGTTGGGGTTCCCGCCAGCGTCTTTGCCAGAATGTCCTGCATCTGCGGCATTTCCGGGATCACGGTCTGTTCAGCGATATGTCTCAGCTCATCATCGGGCAGTGCCGAGAGGTGCTGATCGAGACCGGCGATGTCCAAAGTGCTGGCATGGGTGAATTGATTGCGGATCACCCATTGCGACATCCCGATTTCGCCGCGACGCACCGTCACGGTCTTGTTGTTTGTGAGCGGGAAGTTGCGCCAGAACCGCTGAAAGGAAGGGTCCGAGAACAGCTTGCCGCTAATCATCAGGGCGAAGGAGCAGTAGTGAAAGTTTCGGTGTTCGCTGGAGTAGCTCCAGCTCAGGTTGCGAAACTCTTCGGGATTCACCCGGGCGTGCCCATAGTTGGTTGCGGCGCCGACGTAGTCCAGATCGAGCTGTTCCGCCTCATGCAGCCAGTTGGTAGATCCCGGAAGAGGGAACCAGGCAGAATCATTCAAGAGAACCAGTCGTTCGACGTCTGCAAACCGTTGGGCGATTTCCAGCACGCCATCGCGGTACCCTCCGAAGTCATATCCGTAGTTCGGCCGCTCTATCAGCAGGCATGCGTGTTCATGGATCGTGCTGCGGTCCGCGTCGTTCAGCGGGAGATTCGACACGACGACCGGCGCATAGCCATTGGCTGCAAGGTAACGCAAGGCCTCCAGATGCGATGCCAGTACCCCGGTCTGAGGAAAGATCAGATAGATCGCGACCTTCCCCGTAGGTGACGCCGTGCCCTCTGTCACCTGTTTGCGGGGGGCCAGAACGCGATCATAGTAGGTTTTTGAAAACAAAAGGCTCGTCAGCCGCGGCGGCAAACGTTTGAGCTGTAAAAAAGGACGGGTCAGCTCGCGTTTGATCTTCCAGAGGGGCAGCGCCATTCAAACACCTTGTGACTTTGAAACAATGTCTGCGGACTTAGCCTGTTGGGGCTGGCTGTGCAACGCGGCCCGCTTAGTCCGTCAGGAAGGGCTGATTGGCGCCGGGCGCATTCCGCGCGGCCCAGACTCCACGCAGATAGGCCCAGTGCTTGGCGCGCTTGCGTGCCGAGAGCAGTGTCAATGGTGACAGGAGCTGCATCATCGCGTCCCTCAGGGCCACAGCAAAGGCGCTGGACATGCCGTGCTTGCGGCACGCATAGACGCGGGATTGTCCCATGTACCAGGCCTTCAACGCCGCTGTCCGCGGCGAGCGCACGGTGGATTCGCCAAACAGATGCACAACCTCTGCCGCTGTCACCAGGCGCAGCGGGCCGCAGGTCTGGCGCAGCCGCAAGCTGAGGTCGTCATCCTCGTGATAGAGAAAGATCTCGGGGTCAAACCCGCCAACCGCCTCAAAGGCGGCGCGCCGCACAAAAATCGCTGACCCTTGCAGGACGGGTAGGTCGCAGTCGCGCTCCGCCGCCTCGCGCGGCAGCCAGAGCGATTTTGGCAACAGCTTGCTGCGCCGTTTGAAGGCAATCTTGCCATTGCCCTCGCGCAGGCGCGGATTGAAGGCGCAGGCCTCGGGATGCGCATCGGCCGCTGCCAAAAGCGCCTCCACCGCGCCCGGAGACAGCGTCGCATCCGGGTTGACGAAGAACAGGAACTCGCCGGTTCCATGTGCCGCGCCGAGATTGCAGCCCGGTCCAAAACCGATGTTGTGCTCTGAGATCACCAGTTCTGCGCCATGCGTCGCCGCGAGGTGCCGGACCTCATCGGTATCCTGCGAGCCATTGTCGACGATCACACAGTCCACATCTTCGGGAACCGAGGCCAGCAACGTCGGCAGAACGGCAGCAGAGTTATAGGCAACGGTAACAAGGGTAACGCGGCTCATGTGATCCTTTCCGGTGGCATGCGGCAACGTCAGTGACGCGCGACCAAAAAAATGCCCGGGACACTCCTGTCCCGGGCATCTTATGTCAGATCCGCATGTGGCGGGAAAAGGCTTATTCCGCCTCTTCTTTCTTCTCGGCTGTGATCGGCTCGCCGGTTTCCTGATCCACGACCTTCATGGACAGGCGCACCTTGCCGCGATCGTCAAAGCCCAGGAGCTTCACTTTCACTTCCTGACCTTCCTTCAGCACGTCGCTGGGGTGGTTCAGGCGGCGGTTTTCGATCTGGGACACATGCACCAGGCCGTCGCGCTTGCCAAAGAAGTTCACGAAGGCGCCGAAGTCGACGATCTTCACGACCTTGCCGGTGTAGATCGCGCCTTCTTCCGGCTCTGCCACGATCGCGTGGATCATGTCATAGGCCTTCTGAATGGCGTCGCCGTTGGCGGAGGCAATCTTGATCACGCCGTCGTCGTTGATGTCGACCTTGGCACCGGAGACTTCGACGATCTCGCGGATGACCTTGCCGCCGGAACCGATGACTTCACGGATCTTGTCGGTCGGAACCTGCATGGTCTCGATGCGCGGTGCGTGCTGCGAGAACTCGGAGGCTTCGGTCAGTGCCTTGGACATTTCGCCGAGGATGTGCAGACGGCCCGCTTTGGCCTGAGCCAGCGCGTTTTTCATGATTTCAGGCGTGATGCCTGCAACCTTGATGTCCATTTGCAGGGAGGTGATGCCGGCTTCGGTGCCCGCAACCTTGAAGTCCATGTCGCCGAGGTGATCCTCGTCGCCCAGGATGTCGGTCAGGATGCCGTAGGAACCGTCTTCTTCCAGCACGAGGCCCATGGCCACACCGGCAACCGGCGCTTTCAGCGGCACACCTGCGTCCATCATCGACAGCGAGCCACCACAGACAGATGCCATGGAGGAGGAGCCGTTCGATTCGGTGATCTCGGAGACCACGCGGATGGTGTAGGGGAAGTCGGTCGGAGCGGGCAGAACCGCCTGCAACGCGCGCCATGCCAGCTTGCCGTGGCCGATTTCACGACGGCCGGGGGAGCCCACGCGGCCCACTTCACCAACCGAGTAGGGCGGGAAGTTGTAGTGCAGCAGGAAGTTCGATTTGAAGTTGCCGTGCAGCGCGTCGATGAACTGCTCATCGTCGCCAGTGCCCAGCGTGGTCACAACCAAACCCTGCGTTTCACCACGGGTGAACAGGGCAGACCCGTGGGTCCGGGGCAGAAGGCCGGTCTGGCACTCAATCGCGCGGACCTGATCCAGTGCACGACCGTCGATGCGGCGACCGTTTTTCACAACGTCGCCCCGCAGAACAACGGATTCGAGCTTCTTCAGCGCGGAGCTGAGATTGCCGTCTTCCCGCTGCTCTTCGGTCAGGGATGCGATGATCTCTTCCTTGGCGGCGCCAACAGCAGCAACGCGTTCCTGCTTGTCAGAGATTGCATAGGCTGCGCGCATTTTCTCTTCGCCCGCTGCTTTAACGGCAGCATAGAGGTCGGAGTAATCCGGCGGGGTGAAGTCGAACGGCTCTTTTGCGGTTTCTTCCGCAAGCGAGACGATCAGGTCGATGACCGGCTGGATCTGCTCGTGTGCGAAGGTCACAGCGCCGAGCATTTCTTCTTCGGTCAGCTCGTAAGCTTCGGATTCCACCATCATCACGGCGTCTTTGGTGCCTGCAACAACAAGGTCCAGACGCTGCTCGGGGTTCAGACGCAGGTCCTGCATGTCGTCGACGGTCGGGTTCAGGATGTACTCGCCATCCTCGTAACCGACGCGGGCACCCGCGATCGGACCCATGAACGGCACGCCAGAGATGGTCAGCGCCGCGGAGGCCGCGATCATCGCGACGATGTCGGGGTCATTGACCAGATCGTGGGACAGCACGGTGCACATCACCAGAACTTCGTTTTTGAAGCCGGGAACGAACAGCGGGCGGATCGGACGGTCGATCAGACGTGCAGTCAGCGTCTCTTTTTCGGTCGGACGCGCTTCACGTTTGAAAAAGCCGCCCGGAATTTTACCGGCGGCGTAGTATTTTTCCTGGTAGTGCACGGTCAGCGGAAAGAAATCCTGACCGGGCTTTTGTTCGCGGGCGTAGGTCACGTTGGCCATGACCGAGGTTTCGCCGAGGGTGGCGATCACGGTGCCATCTGCCTGGCGCGCAACCTTACCGGTTTCCAGTGTGAGCGTTTCTTCGCCCCACTGCATTGTTTTCGTCGTTACGTTGAACATCTATCGTATCCTAAGTCGGAGCGCTCCCAGGCGTATCCCGGGTCTCCTAATTGCGTGGCGGCCCCATTGCCGCCGACCCTTATGCTATCTTTCTTTCGCGTGCCGGGGTCTGGGCACATCGTCTCAGATAGATCCGCCCATACATGAGTTCGTCGCAGAAAGAAAGTGTTCGCTTGCGCGGTGGGCTGCCGGATCAGGCCTGTTGGCTGCGGTTCAGGGTTTTGCGCTCTGCGGCATCCAGCCGGGCCAGGGCGGCCTCTGGCGACAGGCCGTCACGCTGTGCCGCCTGCCAGATGCGCCGGCAGGACTGCGCCGACCAGGGCAATGCGGCCTCCTGCAGCCAGGCGCGCAGAGGGGCGGGCAAGCGGTCATAAGCTGCCATTGGGTCCTCGCGCCTGCGCCGGGTGGGCAGTGCGACTGCCCCCCGGTTGCCGTTCTTATCCCGACGTCGCATGGTTACGCCGCCTGATCGGCCCGCCGCCACAGCGGGAAGGGATCGTCCAGATCCGCGTAGTCCGGCAGAGTCTCGGCCGTTGCTTCGCGGATCAGGCAAGCATCCAATGTGGATTTGATCGCGGGCCAGTCGATGCCTGCGCCGATGAACACCAATTCCTGACGGCGATCGCCAAAGGGCTCCTGCCAATGCGCCTGCATATAGTCGCGCGCCTGCTGGTGGGTGGGCCAGCGTTCGGCGGGCACCGAGGCCCACCACGTGCCCAGCGGCGCTACGCTCGAAAGCGCTCCCGCGAGCGAGAATTCCGCCACCCACTCGGGACGGGTGGCAACCCAGAAATGCCCCTTGGCGCGGATTACGCCGGGCAGATTGCCGTTCAGCACCGCATGCAATTTGCCGGGATCAAACGGCGCCCGCGCGCGATAGACAAAGGACGCGATGCCGTATTCTTCGGTTTCCGGCACATGATCGGCAAAGCCATAAAGCTCCTTGGCCCACATCGGGTGCTCGTGTGCCTTTTCGAAATCAAACAGCTTGGTGTCGAGGATCTTGTCGGCAGGCACTTCGCTGAAATCGGTCTCGATGATTTCGGCATCGGCGTTGAGGCTGCGGATGATCTTGCGCGCGGCGTCTACTTGTTCGGGGCTGGCAAGGCTCACCTTGTTCAACACCACCACATCCGCAAATTCCATCTGGTCGGTCAGCAGATGCACGAGGGAGCGCTCGTCCTCTTCGCCCAGTGTTTCGCCCCGGTCTGCCAGCAAGTCGTGGCTGGCAAAATCGTTCAGCAGGTTCACCGCGTCGACCACCGTGACCATCGTATCAAGCCGCGCCACATCCGAGAGGCTCTCGCCCTCGGCATCGCGGAAATCAAAGGTCGCGGCGACGGGCAGCGGTTCCGAGATCCCGGTGGATTCGATCAGCAGATAGTCAAACCGCTGTTCGGCAGCCAGGCGGCGCACCTCCGCCAGGAGGTCATCGCGCAGGGTGCAGCAGATGCAGCCGTTTGACATCTCCACCAGCGTTTCCTCGGTCTGGCTCAGGTCTGCGCCGCCCTCACGCACCAGATCGGCGTCAATGTTGACCTCGCTCATATCGTTCACGATCACCGCCACCCGGCGGCCTTCACGATTGTTGAGGATACGGTTCAGAAGCGTCGTTTTGCCCGCTCCGAGAAAACCGGAGAGGACGGTGACGGGAAGGCGGGGATCGGACATCTGCGACTCCTGTATGAAATGTTATAATGTAACAATCACGAAGTGCCAAAAGAGGCAAGCCCCCTATAATGTGAAAAACCGCGCCCCCTTCAGGGGACGCGGTGGGGCACTTCAGGCTGTGGTGCGGATCAGAACCGCAGGCGTGCGGTCAGCGCAATGGCGCGGCCCGGTTCATTCAAGGCGACAACCCGGCTGCTGCCGATCCCGTCGGAGCTCCGGCTGGCATAGGCCTCGTCAAACAGGTTGCGCAGGTCCAGACGCAGCTCGAGGGCGTCGTAGCGTGCGGGCACATAGGTGGCGTAGAGATTGACAACCTCGTAGCTCGGCAGGGTGGTGCCGGCCTCATCGTTTTCCAGCGCGATTTCGGCCGATCCACCGATGCGCCATTGCGAGGTCAGGTCCATCCCCGCTTCGAGCGCGATGAGGTGCCCCATCGGACGACCGAGATAGTATGCGGTCGATCCAACAGCTGCGTCATCCACTTCCACATCGGCATAGGTCCAATTCACACGCGCAAACCCGCGATCCCAGGTGTATTGCAGCGAGGTGTCGATCCCGCGGCTGCGCAGATCGGACAGGGCCCCACGCGCACCGCTGGACGGCAGCACCGCTGCGATGTCATCGACATTGGTCTGGAACAGTGCCGCGCTGGCCTTCCAGGCGCCGTTGTCAAAGCGCAGACCGATCCGGCCAGCGTTTGCACGCGAGGAGGTGAACCCGGCGTAGTTCCACGCCCCTCCGAAGTTCACAAGCGCAGCCTCGCCCAGCTCAAAACCACCCCAGGAGGAGGCCAGACCTGCGTTCAGCGACCAGGTGTCGGACAGCACGACATCAACGGTGCCGTTGACGCTCAGGCCGGTCTCGGAAAACTCGGACCCATCGGCGCCGGTAAACTTCTGCGTGTCGATGCGGGCACCATAGCTGACCGAGACCCGCGCGCCAATGTCCTGCCGGGCCTGCGCAAACAGCCCGATATTGCGGAGCTCTTCTTCGCCGCTGCTGCCCAGAGCGGGGCCGGGGCCCCGGCCTTCGCCCTCTGCCGTTTCCCGGAAGAAGTCGATCCCCGCAGTCACATTGCCCCCAGCAATGTCGAAGCGGTTCTTCAGCGTCCCGCTCAAGCTCTTGTTGACGCCATAGACGCCGCTGGCATCAATTTCCTGCGCGTTGTGGCTGAGCTGGAATTCGGGGTTCCAGATGCCGGTTGCCTGCGTGTTCCGGTAGGAAAAGGTGTAGGAGGTGCGTCGTGACAGCGCCTCGATCAGCGTGCTGTTGGTGCCGTTGACGCCCCAGAAATCCGGACGGGTGAAGAACAGGCCACCCGGTCCCGGCTGCGCAGCCCGCAACCCCGTGTCCTCGGTGCGCGAGGCGGCAAATTCGAACCGGTGCCCCTCAAGGCTTTCATAGGCGAATTTGCCCACATAGTCGGTCAGGTCGGCGCGGGTGCCGGTCACGGTGTTGCCGTCGCCATCCTTGTAGTCATCGCCGGTGCGGCGGGTGTGGCTCAGCACGTATTCAAACCCGCCTTCGATTCCGTAGATGGTCAGCGACCCTTCGCGGCTGTTGGCATTGCTGTCGGTTGACAGGCGCAGGCGGCCGCCAAAATTGTCACCGGCGTCCAGCAGATCGCTCGCGTCCTTGGTCTCGTAGGCGATCGAACCGGCCAGGGCGCCCGCACCGGCATCCGCGGGGGCCAGACCTTTGCTGATCTCGACCTGTTTCAGCAGCTCCGGATCCAGCAGCACATTGCCGGTGTGGTGAAAGGCGGATTTGTTCTGCCGCGCGCCGTCGATGGTGACGGAGAGCAGGCTTTCCTCGATCCCGTTCACATAGACCTTCTGCGCGATCGCTGCGCCGCCCCCGGTGGTGACTGCGCTCTCTCCGACAAAGACATCCTTTGTGGTGGAGGGGTTGCGCGCGGCGATTTCCTCTTCGGTGATTTCGTCGTTGCCCAGCAGCGCCTGTGCGTCCGGTGCTTCGACGCGAATGTCGTCGAGCATGAAGGCGTCGGTCAGATCCTGCGCCCCCGCCGCCGATGCAAGCGGTATGGCGGTGCCGAGCAGAAGGGTGGCGATGTTCCTCGAAGTGATGCGATGCATCATGATGTGTCCCTCACGGTTTTGTGGTCGCGGGGGAGGACGTCGGGGGACATCTTGCCTGGCTGATTGGTGCACCCTCCCCTTACCCAGAGACGCAAGCGATGGCAACGCATGCGCCAGGGGAACATCGCCGCAAGTGCCAAAGAAAACGCCCGCTCCTGAGCAGGGCGGGCGTTCCTGATTGACAATGCTGAGGGCGTCTTAGCGACGGATACCCAGCTTCTTGATCAGGTCAAGATAGCGTGCTTCTTCTTTCCCTTTCAGGTAGTCCAGCAGTTTGCGGCGCTGGGCGACCATCTTCAGAAGACCACGGCGGCCGTGGTTGTCCTTCTTGTGGGTCTTGAAGTGCTCGGTCAGGGTGTTGATGCGCGAGGTCAGGATTGCAACCTGGACTTCCGGGGAACCGGTGTCGCCGTCTTTGGTTGCGAATTCTTTCATCAAGCGTGTTTTTTCTTCGGCAGTAATCGACATCGGGGTCTCCTTCATATGATGTGTGTGGATGGCTCTGGCCGGGATGTCGTCCAGCACAGGCCCATGGAGTGCTCCACCCGGGATCACAATGTGATTCCGCAGCGGATGCGGGTGCCTACGGGATTTCACCGCGATTTGCAAAGGAAAAGGACGTGGCGTACTTGGCAACCCGCGCTGCGGGGCGATCATGTCAGGGACCGGCCCGACACCTGAGATCCGGGGGGGGGGCGAAAGAAGTTGCCACCAAACGTTCCCGGTCTTGTTGTGACGTCATCGCCAGGCCGGTGACTGGCGGGACAGGGCGATGAACCGGTGCACGCCGCCACCGGTTGCATGCCGGACCAGATCCCATGGTGAGGCGCTGTGCACCGGCACTGCGGCTCCGCACAACGCCCTGCGCATCACAAGACCATGGGCCGACACACGGCGGGGCCAGCCCAGCACCTGTCTTTGGAGCATGCCTGACACTGCGGTGACGTGCAAACCGGCCCTGTGTTCCGAAGGAAATCCGTCACGGTATCGGAGCCGGCGCGGCGCAGGCCTGAAAGGCCTGCGCCGCGCCGGTCGCTTCGGGCAAAGCCCGAAGCGAAACACCTGTGAAACGGACTGCTAAAAACAGACTTCGCAAGCGGTGCTGAGAAGCGGGCGTGCCATAGCCATGCCGGCGTTGTCACTCGGGCAGCGGGAGATAGGCGACGTCCTCATCGCTGGCCTCGACCAACAGGATATCTTCGGCGCTCAGGTCTTCGGCGCCGGTGAGCCGCATGGCCTCCTCGCCGTCAAGACGTATGATCCGCTGATCCGGATTTTCCGGGTCGTCGTCGACGTCAACGCTGGGGTGCCCCAGGGCACCATCATAGATCAGCAGCAACTGGTCTTCCGCGCTGTCGAAATCGATCAGGTCGACCTGTCCGCCGGCAATCCAGTCGCCCAACAGGATCTGATCCGCGCCGTCTCCCGCTGTAACCACGTCGGAGGCGCCTGCGATCAGCGTATCATCCCCGTCGCCGCCGTTCAGGAAATCGGCGGTGTCGCCATCATCAGCCCCATTGATGGTGTCGTTGCCTTGCCCACCGAAGAGCACGTCCTGTCCGGCTCCACCAGACAGGGCATCATCCCCGGCGTTGCCATGCAGGGCATCTGCGCCAGCCTGTCCCGCCAGCGTGTCCTGACCGCCCCCGCCGTGCAGCGAGTCCGCACCGGTCCCGCCGGTCATTCGGTCGTCGCCAAATCCCCCATACAGCGTGTCGTCGCCCTCGCCGCCGTCGAGCGTATCCGTGCCATCTTCGCCATGAAGCGTATCATCGTCGCTGCCGCCGAGCAGGCTGTCGCTGCCTTCGCCGCCAAAGATCTCATCCCGGCCGTCGCCACCATCAAGGGAATCGTTGCCGCCATAACCGTGGATCTGGTCGTCCCCGTCGAGCCCCATGACCACCTCGTCAGCCGCGGTGCCGGTCAGGTGGTCGAGATCGGACGTTCCGGTCATCACGGCGTTCGCGCCATCATCCTGGGGCGTGTCGGTGTCTGGGTCATCATCGTCGCTTCCGCCGGACAGAAACACATCAGGGGACACGATCGTGTTTCCACCCCCTTCGCTGCCTGCGTCGGGGGCATTGCTGTCATCTTCGTAATCCTCATCGGATTCGAAGTCGATCATGACCGCGCTGCCAACAGCAACGATCCCGAGAATACTGGCTAACCACAACACTGTACTGGTCCACTTCGTTCCAGCTACGACACCAGTATCGAGTGTGACACACCCCGTTGCCCATCTCAAAACAAAACAGGAACATGGGTTAACAATCTCCTTATCGCGTGGACTGGTCCGGCCAAAGCAACGGAGTCTGCGCATAAGGAATATAGAGCGGGTGTTTGGGATGGCCGGCTTTGCTCAGGCCCAGGTGGTGCAGAGGGCGGCCCGTGGCACGCAGGCGAGTGGCAACCTCGGGACCTTGATTGCGATGCGCGCCATGGGTGCCCCACGCACAGATCACCATGTCCGCCCAATCCATCCCGGCAAGCAGCACCGGCATATTCTCCGGCCCTTCGGGATCGGGGGCCGCACGCATGTCGCGCGGATCGGTGGCGCGATAGGCAAAGATATTGGTGGCCTGAAACCCGCCAAACCCCAAGGCCCGTGCGCGCCTTTCGCAGCGTTCGATGGTGGGGTCGTTCTGAACTTCGGTGGCTTTGGATGGGTTGAGCATCACAAACATCACCTTTTGCCCCTCGGGTGCCCAGACGCGTGTCAGGCTGTAGCGATAGGTTTCGCAGTCCGAATAAAGGGCGGTGGAGGGCGCGTCGCCCTTGATGTGATGGCGGGTGATCATGGTGAAGGTTTTGGCCTATCGCTGCGCGCTTCGCAATTCCCTGTGGAAATGGCCTGATCTCGCGGTCGCATTGCGGCATTTGTAGGTCAACGCATATGACCCATTGTTTCGCGTGCGAAACAATGGGTCAGCGTGTTTTCTCTATCATTTACATGATGTTAACGGATGTGCGGCGGAGGTGATGCGCCTGCGTGATGGCGTATCAGTCCTGATTGAACACCCGCGATGGATGCAATTCACCTGCCTTGTAGATCCCCACGGCAACCGCTTTGCCCTCTAGCGACGCCCAGGCCTCATCGCCGTACTCAACGTCCGATGCGATCACCATGCCGGGGTTGCCGTTTCTGAGCCGGGTTGCGCCCTGTGGCGTGCATTTCAGTTCCGGCAGGTCCGCAAGCCCTTCTTCGAGCGGCCGCAGGAACTGATCGATCTCGGGCGACTTTGCCAGATCGTCGATCTGTTCCAACGTCACACCGTCCTCGGCGTCAAACGGGCCGGACCAGATCCGCCGCAGTTCCTGAACATGGCCGAGGCAGCCGAGTTTCTCGCCCAGATCTCGGGCAATGGACCGCACATAGCCGCCCTTGCCGCAGGTCATCTCCAGCACCACGTGGTCCGCGTCGGGGCGGTCCAGCATCACCAATTCCTCAACCCAGAGCGGGCGGGAGGACAGCTCGACCTCTTCGCCATCCCGGGCGAGCTTATAGGCGCGCTGGCCGTCGACCTTTACGGCTGAGAACTTCGGCGGTACCTGCTGGATTTCGCCAATGAACCCAAGCAACGCCTCTTTGATGTCTTCATCCGAGGGACGCTCGGCAGAGGTCGCAATCACCTCGCCCTCGGCGTCATCGGTGTTGGTCGCAGCCCCCAGCGTCACCGTGAACGTATAGGCTTTCATGGCGTCGGTGATGAATGGAACGGTCTTGGTGGCCTCGCCCAGAGCGACGGCCAGAACGCCGGTGGCGTCGGGGTCGAGTGTGCCGGCGTGACCGGCCTTCTTGGCGTCAAACGCCCAGCGGACCTTGTTGACCACAGCGGTCGACGTGAGGCCTGCGGGTTTGTCCACCACCAGCCAGCCGGAAATGTCGCGTCCCTTGCGTTTGCGTCCCATGAATGTCCCCAGAAATGTCGGATAAGGCGCGCGAGGTAGCGCAGCGCGGGCAGGCTGTCAATTCTGCAGCGTGCCTGCGTCGTCCTCTGCGACATCCTCCACCACGCCAACCACAGGCCCCATCATGAACCCCGCATCAGAGCGGTTGAGGTCGGGGGCGTGCAATCGCGAGATATTGCCATCAAAATAGAGCGCCTGCGGCAGGTCGAGGTGATCGCGAAACAGGCTGGCAAAGTCGTGGAAGTTCACGGTATTGCGCGAGATCGCAAACACCACGCGGCGGCCATCGGCGCTGGTACCGACCCCGTTGCGGATATAGCGGGAATCGCTGTCTTTCAGAAATCTCGGATGCAGCTCTCCGTCGATCACCAGCATCGGCCCGGATTGAGTGGCGCTGGTGCAGCTGGGCGTGCTGGCCTCGAAGGCAAGCGTTTCGATCACATCGGCGCGGCCTTCGCGCAGGCAGAATACGCCATTGGGCACGAGCCCGAAATTGCCGGGGCCGGGATTGGTGACCAGCCGCATTTCCTCGTTGCCATCCTCGACATAAAGCCCGACCGGGGAGCGATCCGTGTGATACATCCCCGCGTTGGTGGCAAAGGCGAGGGTCTTGTTCTGGGCCGCGAGACGGTCTTCGATGGTGGAGAAATGCCCCATGACCGCGCCGGTGTCATCACGTAGGAACAGGCGCAGGTTTTCGCGACTGGCATCCACTTCGCAAAGGGAATAGCGATTGCCCTGATAGCTCTCGTCGCGGCACTCGACCGCCGCGCCCTGACCCGCCCAGAGGGCCAGTCCCAGAAGCAGGCTCAGCGACCGGCGCACGCGCATCACTTCAGTCCTCGATGTCGCGGCGCACCGCATCCTGATTGAACAGGCGCCGGGTGTCATCCATCCGGTCAAAGGTCTCGTCGATCTGGAACCGCAGGTCCGGGGTGAATTTCAGCCCGGTCTTCTTGCCGATCATGCGCCGCAGTTCGCTCTTGTTGCGGGCGAGCAGTTGCAACACGTCCTCCTGCCCCTTGCCGCCCAGGGGCAGGACATAGGCGGTGGCGATCTTCAGATCCGGCGAGGTGCGCACCTCGCCGACGGTGATGGACAGACGGTTCAGGTCCGGGTCGTGAATGTCGCCGCGCGCCAGCACCTCGGAGAGTGTGCGGCGGATCACTTCGCCGACGCGAAGCTGACGCTGAGAGGGGCCGGGGCCGTCGTGGAATTTGTTCTTAGCCATGAGACTCGATCTATGCCGAAAGCCGCCCTTTGCCAAGCGGTCCTCGTCAGGGTAGGAGGAATCCAGCGGATAGTCCAATCAGAGAGTAAAGCCATGACGGATAAACCAGGGATCGTGATCACCGGCGCTTCGGGGCGCATGGGGCAAATGTTGATCAAGACGGTGCTGGACAGCGACAAGGCGGAGCTTGCCGGCGTGGTGGAACGTCCAGGTCACGATTGGGTCGGTCAGGACATTGGCATCGCCATGGGCGGCGCGGCGCTTGGCGTGGCGGTCACCGACGATGCGCTTGGAGCCTTCTCTGCGGCGCAGGCGGTGATCGATTTCACCACACCAGAGGCGACCATCGCCTTTTCCAAGCTGGCCGCGCAGGCGGGTTGTGTCCATGTGATCGGCACCACCGGCATGAGTGATGAGCAGATCGCAGCATTGGACCCCGCCGCCCGCGACACCGTGCTGGTGCGTGCGGGCAATATGTCGCTTGGGGTGAACCTTCTGGTGCAATTGACCAAAAAGGTCGCGGCGGCCCTTGATGAGGAGTTCGATATTGAGGTCATTGAGGCGCACCACCATCACAAGGTCGATGCGCCCTCAGGTACGGCCTTGATGCTGGGTGAAGCAGCGGCCGAGGGCCGGGGTGTCAAACTATCCGATGTCGCGGACCGGGGCCGGGACGGCATCACTGGCGCGCGCAAGAAAGGCGACATCGGCTTCACCGCCATTCGCGGCGGCGACATCGTGGGCGAACATGATGTGCTGTTTGCGGCGGCTGGCGAACGGATCGTCCTGCGCCATATGGCCACCGACCGTGCGATATTTGCACGTGGCGCGCTCAAGGCCGCGCTTTGGGGGCAGGGCAAAGCCACCGGTGCCTATGATATGATCGATGTGCTTGGCTTGTGAGGATCATGGGCCACCCTTGCGGGCGGTTGCCTCCGGCGGAGGTATTTGGAAAAAGATGAAGCGCTCATCGTTCTTCTAACCTGAATTGTCCCGGCGTGAGCGCCCCTGAGCCGCCAAATTCAAAAATCAATCGCAATGCCTTTTTTCTCCCAATCGCCATAGCGCGCTGGGTCAGGGCCATCGCGGCCTCCCAGTTCGGTTGGCTGGGGGGGGTGCGCCTCGCGGGCCTTGCGGCGTTCCTCGGCCTCGGCAAGGGCGCGCTGGGCGGCTGCGGGCAGATCCTTTGCCCGTTGGGATTCGGGGGCGTCACTCATGGGGGCTTCTCCGCAGGGTGGGTTTCTTTATTCTGACACCATGATATACGCCCGCGTCCGCTATGGACAAGCCGATCCCCGATCAGGAGCCCTCACCCATGACCGACCGCCCCACATCTGCCTCTGACGCACGCCGTGCGGCTGTGACGCTTCTTGATAAGGTTCTGGGCGAGGGGCTTTTGCTGGCAGAGTGTCACGCGCAGGTGCTGGAGCGGCTGGAGCCTTCAGATCGCGCGCGCGCTCAGCGATTGGCGCTGGACGTGTTGCGATCCCTCGAACGCGCGGATCGGGTGTTGGCGAAACATCTGCGCAAGCCCCCCGCGCTTCATGTCCGAAACGCATTGCGTCTGGGAACGGTGGAGCTGTGTTCTGGTGGGGCTGCGCATGGGGTGGTGAACGATATCGTCAATCTGGTGGCGCGTCATCGCCGTCACGCCCAGCTCAAGGGGCTGGTCAACGCGGTTCTGCGCAAAGTGGCGACAGATGGCCCAGCAGAGTGGGCGAAGCTGCGCGTGCCGCGATTGCCAAAATGGCTGCGCAGCCCGTTGGCGCAAGCTTGGGGCAGTGATGCAATGCTGGCCATCGAGGCTGCGCATTTAAAGGGCGCGCCGCTTGATCTGAGCTTTAAACCGGGCGCGGATCTCTCGGCGTTGGGGGGCAAGCCAACTCCGACCGGCAGTCTGCGATTGGACGACGCGGGGCAGGTCTCGGCGTTGCCGGGCTATGCGCAAGGCGATTGGTGGGTGCAGGACGCAGCCGCAGCCCTGCCTGCCCGTTTGATCCATGCCCAGCCAGGTGAACGGGTGCTGGATCTCTGCGCGGCGCCGGGGGGCAAGACGTTGCAGATGGCTGCGGCGGGGGCCGATGTGACGGCGGTTGATATTTCCGAGGGCCGTCTGGCGCGTCTGCAGGAGAACCTGACCCGCACGGGGCTCTCGGCGAATGTGATCGCGGGGGATGTGCTTGCGCAAAAGGGGCAATACGATGCGGTTCTGCTGGATGCGCCCTGTTCCGCGACGGGCACAATCCGCCGCCACCCGGATCTGCCCCACGCCAAGGACGGGGCCGGTTTTGGCGCCTTGATCGAGTTGCAGGCGCAAATGCTGGCGCATGCGTGGACATTGGTGCGGCCCGGCGGGCGGCTGGTCTATTGCACCTGTTCTTTGTTGCCGGATGAGGGCGAGTGCCAGATCGAGGATGCATTGGAGATGTTCCCCGAGGTCCGGATCGGCGACAGAATTCAGACACTCGAAGGCATTGATCCGGCGTGGATCACTGAGGAGGGTGGCCTGCGCCTTCGGCCGGATTACTGGCCCGAGATCGGCGGCATGGACGGGTTCTACATGGCGGAACTCGTCAAGGCCGAGCACTGATCGCAACGCTCAGAAATGCCACCGCCCGCGCCCGAAGGGCGCCGGGCCCAACGGGAGCGGATCATCTCTGCATGATCCGGCGACGGGCGGGAGAGTTTGCCGCGATGTCTCACGCAGGGCAGAGAGCGCATGACACCCGGCGGCAGGCGCGTTATCCTCTGGCCAAAACGCCAAAGGCGTGTGAGGCAAGAGTGCATGTCCAGATATGATCGAATGGCCAGTCGCGGCACGCGGCTGCTGAACCATTATACCGCCTGGAAGGCGCGCAAGCAGCCTGCGGCCACGGGGTTCGTGTCCCAGCCGGAGCCGCGCACCATTGGCAGTTTTGCCCGCGGGCGGCAGCTTGTGGCCGGCAACCTGTTGTTTGCGGGCTATCTGGTCGAAAGCGCCACCACCGGGCTCTGGGATGTGGATTCACCTGATTTTGCCTTTGAGGCAGAGCGGCAGGGCTGCACCTGGCTGGACGATCTGGCCGCCGTGGGGGACATCAAGGCGCGCAAGAAGGCGCAGCATTGGGTCTGGGGCTGGATCGATGAATTCGGCAATGGCACAGGGCCGGGCTGGTCGCCGGATCTGACCGGGCGGCGGGTGATTCGATGGATCAACCACGCGCTGTTCCTGCTGAGCGGGCAGGACAAAGTTGCCTCTGATGCCTTTTACCGCTCGCTGTCGCAGCAAACCTGGTTCCTCGCGCAGCGCTGGAAGGGGGCATCCCCCGGCTTGCCACGCTTTGAGGCGCTGACAGGGCTGATTTATGCCGGTCTTGCGCTCAAGGGCTGCGAGGAACTGGCGGATCCGGCGGTCAAGGCGCTTGCTCAGGATTGCGCGATCCAGATCAATGCCGACGGGGGCCTGCCGACCCGCAACCCCGAAGAGCTGCTGGATGTGTTCACCCTGCTCACCTGGGCGGCGGCGGCGCTGCATGAGGCGGGGCGATCGGTGCCGCGCGAGCATCATGCAGCCCTCGACAGGATCGCGCCGACCCTGCGCGCCCTGCGCCACAGTGATGGCGCCCTGGCGCGGTTTCATGGCGGCGGACGCGGACAGGAGGGCTGGCTTGATCATGCGCTGGCCGCTTCGCAAGTGCCCGCGCGCCCCTTTGAAGGCCTTGCGATGGGGTTTGCCCGACTGTCTGCCCGGCGCACCTCGATCATTGTCGATGCCACCGTGCCCCCGGTTGGCAAGGCGTCGTATAATGCGCATGCCTCCACATTGGCGTTTGAGCTGACTTCGGGGCGGCGTCCCTTGATCGTCAGCTGCGGCGCGGGGGAGAATTTCGGTCTGGAGTGGCGTCGGGCCGGGCGGGCCACGCCATCGCATTCGGCGCTCTGTGTCGAGGGGCACTCCAGCGCGCGGCTGGCCTCGCCGCAGAAGGGCACCGGCCATGAGTTCCTGATCGAGCCGCCCACCGACGTGCCGATCGAGCGGGATGACCTGGATGACGGGTATCGTTTCCAGGGCGCCCATGATGGCTATGCCAGACATTTTGGCGTGACGGCGGCGCGCTCGCTGGAATTGTCGGTGGATGGGCGCATGCTCTCGGGCGAGGATATGTTGCTGGCGCTGGATGGCGCGGCCAAGAAACGCTTTGACAAGGCGCTGGATGCGGGCGGCCTGAAGGGCATCGGCTTTGATTTACGGTTCCATTTGCACCCGGATGTGGACGCAGCCCTTGACTTGGGCGGCGCGGCAGTATCCATGGCGCTCAAGAGTGGGGAAATCTGGGTATTCCGTCACGACGGTCAATGCGATCTGAAGCTGGAAACCAGCGTTTACCTGGAAAAGACCCGCTTGAAGCCGCGTCAATCGCTGCAAATTGTCCTGTCGGGCCGGGCCATTCAATACGCGACCCAGATCCGCTGGACCCTCAGCAAGGCGCAGGAAACGGCCGTGGCCGTGCGCGATCTGGCCCGCGACGAACCCATGGCTTACGAAGAGTGAACCTGAACAAGGATTC
Organism: Epibacterium sp. MM17-32; assembly: GCF_022348205.1. Taxonomy (NCBI): domain Bacteria; kingdom Pseudomonadati; phylum Pseudomonadota; class Alphaproteobacteria; order Rhodobacterales; family Roseobacteraceae; genus Epibacterium; species Epibacterium sp. MM17-32. The sequence goes on from NZ_JAKRFC010000014.1 coordinate 84,932, forward strand.
TGACACCGATGACCGACCTCCACCCCGTCCGCCGCGCCCTTCTGTCCGTCTCTGACAAAACCGGGCTGATCGAGCTGGGCAAATCCCTCGCTGAACGCGGGGTTGAACTGCTCTCGACCGGTGGCACTGCAAAAGCGCTGCGTGATGCGGGTCTCGCCGTGAAGGATGTGTCGGAGGTCACCGGCTTCCCGGAAATGATGGACGGTCGTGTGAAGACCCTGCACCCGATGGTGCATGGCGGCCTGCTGGCGCTGCGCGACAATGACGCCCATGTGGCGGCGATGACCGAGCATGGCATCGGCGAGATCGACCTGTTGGTGGTGAACCTTTACCCGTTCGAGGCGGCGCTGAAGCGGGGCGCGGCCTATGACGAGATGATCGAAAACATCGACATCGGCGGCCCGGCGATGATCCGCGCGGCGGCCAAGAACCACGCGTTTGTCAACACCGTGGTGGATGTCGAAGACTACGGCGTGCTGCTGGAAGAGCTGGACCAGAACGACAGCCAGACCTCCTTTGCCTTCCGTCAGTGGCTGGCGCAGAACGCCTATGCGCGCACCGCCGCCTATGATGCCGCCGTATCAAACTGGATGGCCGGTGCGATCGGTCTGGAGGCACCGCGCCGCCGGGCCTTTGCCGGTCAGATCGCCCAGACGCTGCGCTATGGCGAGAACCCGCATCAGGAGGCGGCCTTCTACACCGATGGCACCGAGCGGGCAGGCGTGGCGACCGCGCAGCAGCTGCAGGGCAAGGAACTCTCCTACAACAACATCAACGACACCGATGCGGCTTTTGAACTGGTGAGTGAGTTCGCGCCTGCCGACGGCCCGGCGGTGGCGATCATCAAACACGCCAACCCCTGCGGTGTGGCGCGCGGCACAACCCTGCTGGACGCCTACAACAAGGCATTCGACTGCGACCGCACCTCTGCCTTTGGCGGTATTGTGGCGCTCAACATGCCGCTTGACGCGGAAACCGCCGAGGCGATCACCCAGATCTTTACCGAAGTGGTGATTGCGCCGGGCGCCTCTGATGAGGCCAAGGCGATCTTTGCGGCGAAGAAAAACCTGCGCCTGCTGATCACCGAGGGCCTGCCCAACCCACAGGACGCAGGCCTGACCACCCGTCAGGTCTCTGGCGGCATGCTGGTGCAGGACAAGGACGTTGGCCACCGCGCCATGGATGACCTCAAGGTGGTGACCGAGAAAGCGCCGACCGAGGAACAAATGGCGGATCTGCTGTTTGCGTGGAAAGTCGCCAAACATGTGAAATCCAACGCGATCGTCTATGTGAAGGACGGCCAGACCGTCGGTGTGGGCGCCGGCCAGATGAGCCGTCTGGACTCGGCCACGATCGCCGGCGTCAAGGCGCAGCGCATGGCGGATGCGATGGAACTGCCGGAAAGCCTCGCCAAAGGCTCTGCCGTGGCATCCGATGCGTTCTTCCCCTTTGCGGATGGCCTGATGGAAGCGGCGGCCAATGGCGCCACCTGCGTCATCCAGCCCGGTGGGTCGATGCGCGATGACGAGGTCATCAAAGCCGCCAATGAGGCCGGTCTGGCGATGGTCTTCACCGGCATGCGCCACTTCCGTCACTGATCCCGGAGCCTTATCTGATATGCGGAGCTACGCGCTTTTTCTCGCAGCCATTTTTGCGCTGATCTTGGACCAGGCGACCAAGATCGCGGTCGTGTTCGGCCTCGATCTGGTGACCCGGCTGCGGATCGACGTGGCTCCGCCGCTCCTGACCTTTCGCTACGGCGAAAACCGGGGCATCAATTTTGGCCTGTTCGATGGCCAGAGCGACGCCAGTCGCTGGATCCTGATCGCGATTTCACTGGTGATCTGCGCAGCGGTGATCCTTTGGGTGCGTCGCAGCCATGGCCAGAGCCGGATCATGCAGGTCTGTGCGGGGCTGGTCGTCGGCGGGGCCCTGGGCAATGTGCTGGATCGGGGTCTGTACGGCTATGTGCTTGATTTCCTGAACATGTCCTGTTGCGGTATTCAGAACCCCTTTGTTTTCAATGTTGCGGATGTGTTCATTTTTGCCGGGGCGGCGGGGTTGATCCTGTTCGAAGGCCGCGCGAAAAAGCCCGCGTGACCTCCCGCGCGATTTGCGCTAGAGGTGAGCGAAACGTCGAAGAGGACCGCGCCCCATGCGCTTTGTGACCGCACCGATCATCCTGGGTTCCGTACTGCTGCTGACCGCCTGTGGTGACAAGCCGCTGCATGATCTCGATGCGCGGCGCAACAGCCCTGACGAATTCCTGGTGTTGCCGAGCAAACCACTGGAAGCGCCGGAAAACTATGCTGCATTGCCGGAGCCCACGCCCGGGGGCAGCAACCGCACGGATCGCGACCCCAACGCCGAGGCCATCGTCGCATTGGGCGGGCGCCCGTCCGGCACCGGTATCCCTGCCGGAGACGGGGCGCTGGTGACGGCAGCCAGCCGCTATGGCGTGGAAGGCGATATTCGCGAAAGCCTGTCTGCCGAGGATGAGCAACGGCGCAAGCGGGCAAAGATCTTTGCTAACATCAAGCTGTTCCCGGTCGACCGCTACGCGGAAACCTATGAGCGTCAGGCGCTGGACCCGCAGGATGTCAGCACCGCCTATCGCCGCGCCGGGGTCCCGACCCCCTCCGCGCCGCCAGAGGGCGAATAATCCTTCACAATTTCGGCAAACCGGCTTGTGGCTGACGGCAGGCGCCGTAACTTGAGCTTTGGCAGACATACGTGACTCTGCCCCGGGGCACGCACCGCCTGCACCCGGGTGATGGAATTGGAGGATTGGAACTATGACGTCTATGGCAGCGATTCCGTCCGGGGTTCGGACCTGCTGGCGGGCTGCGCTCTGTGCCCTGATGCTCTCGACGGCAGGTCTTGGTGTGCCTGTGGTGTCCGCACAGGAGATTGCTGCCAGCGACAGCCCGACCAGCGCCGAGAGCGGGGTGGACATGGTGACCACCTTCACGCTGGACAACGGCATGATGGTGGTGGTGGTCGAGGATCACCGCGCCCCGGTGGTGCAGCATATGGTCTGGTACCGCGCGGGCTCGGCGGATGAGCCTGTCGGCCAGAGCGGTGTAGCGCATTTCCTCGAACACCTGCTGTTCAAGGGCACCGATACGCTGGAGCCCGGAGAGTTGTCCGCCACGGTTGCGCGCAATGGTGGCCGCGACAATGCCTTCACCAGCTATGATTACACGGCCTATTTTCAGCGTGTTGCCGCCGACCGGCTGGAACTGATGATGCAGATGGAAGCGGATCGGATGCGCAACCTGCGCCTGACCGAGACCGACATCGTCACCGAGCGCGAGGTGATCCTGGAAGAGCGCAACCAGCGCACCGACAATGATCCCAGCGCCCTGTTCCGCGAACAGATGCGCGCGGTGCAGTATCTCAACCATCGCTACGGGCAGCCGGTGATTGGCTGGCGCCACGAGATGGAAACCCTGTCGATGGAGGACGCGCTGTCCTACTACGGCACCTATTACGCGCCCAACAATGCGATCCTCGTGGTGTCAGGCGACGTACAACCGGATGCGGTGCGCGAACTGGCGGAAACCTACTATGGCGTGATCCCGGCCAACCCGGAGCTGCCGGAGCGGCTGCGCAGCGAGGAGCCGCCGCAAACCGCGGCGCGGCGTCTGACGTTCGCCGATGCGCGCGTCTCGCAACCCTATGTGCAGCGGTCCTATCTGGCGCCGGAACGCGACAGCGGCAGTCAGGAGAAAGCGGCGGCGCTCTATCTGCTGTCGCAGTTGCTGGGCGGTGGCAGCACGTCGTATCTGGCCAATGCCTTGCAGTTCGAACAGCAGGTGGCGGTCTATACGGCGGCCTTCTATTCCGGGGTATCGCTGGATGATACCACATTTGATTTTGTGATCGTGCCGGCCGACGGCGTGACGCTTGAGGACGCCGAGGTCGCGCTCGACCGGACCGTGCAGCAGTTTCTGGCCACCGGTGTCGACAGTCAGCAGCTGGAGCGGATCAAACTGCAACTGCGGGCGTCGGAAATCTATGCCCGCGACGATGTGGACCGCATCGCCAACCGCTACGGTCGCGCCCTTACATCGGGGCTGACGGTCGAGGATGTGCAGGATTGGCCGCGCGTGCTGCAATCCATCACGGAGGATGAGATTATTGCCGTCGCACGCGAAGTTTTGCGCCCCGAGGCCTCTGTCACCGGTTACCTGATCCAAAGCCAGCAGGAGGCTGACCAATGAGCCGGACCACAACATCCGCCCGTGTGCGCGCCCTTGATCTGCACCCGTTCAAACGCGCTGTTCTGTCGCTGGTGATCGGTGTCGCACTGCTGTTTGCCGCGCAGATGGCGCGGGCTGAGATCGACATCAAGGAAGTCACCTCGCCCGGCGGGATCAAGGCGTGGCTGGTCGAGGACCACAGCATCCCGTTTTCCGCGCTGGAGCTGCGGTTTCGCGGCGGCACGTCGCTGGATGCGCCCGGCAAACGCGGGGCCGTGCATCTGATGGGCGGCTTGCTGGAGGAGGGTGCTGGCGAGCTGCGCGCGCAGGACTATGCCCGCGCGGTCGAGGCTCTGGCGGCCAATTTTTCCTATGATGCCGACAAGGACATGGTCGCGATCTCCGCCAGTTTCCTGACCGAAAACCGCGATGAGGTGATGGAGCTTCTGCGCCAGACCATTCAGGAGCCACGTTTCGATCAGGATGCGCTGGACCGGGTGCGGGCCCAGGTGCTGGTGGGGCTGCGCTCCGACCAGACCGATCCCAATGCGATTGCCGGCAAGACCTTTGCCAGGCTGGCGTTTGGCGACCACCCCTATGGCAGCAGCGGCAAGGGCACGGTTGAGAGTGTCTCGGAGCTGACGCGGCAGGACATGTTCGCCGCGCATGAGGCGGTCTTTGCCCGTGACAGGCTCTATGTCAGCGCTGTGGGGGACATCACTCCCGAAGAACTGGGGACGATCCTGGACGATCTTTTGGGGGCACTGCCCGCCGAGGGCGCGCCGATGCCCGGCCCGGCGGAGGTGCTGCTGACCGGTGGCACCACGGTGGTGCCCTTTGCCACGCCGCAGTCGGTGGCGCTGTTTGGTCAAGAGGGTATCGACCGGCACGATCCGGATTTCTTTGCCGCTTATGTGCTGAACCAGATCCTCGGCGGCGGGTCGTTTGAGACGCGCCTGATGCAGGAAGTGCGCACCAAACGCGGCCTCACCTATGGCGCCTACAGCTATCTGGTGCCGCGCGATCTGGCCTCGACCTATATGGGGTCCTTTGCCTCTGCCAATGAGAAGATGGCCGAAGCGGTCGGTGTGGTGCGCGACCAGTGGCGGGCCCTGGTCGAGGGCGGTGTGACCGAAGCCGAGTTGCAGGATGCCAAGACCTATCTGACCGGGGCTTATCCCTTGCGGTTCAACGGCAACAGCCAGATCGCCTCGATCCTGGTGTCGATGCAGATGGATGATCTGCCCACGGATTATGTGGTCACCCGCAACGACAAGGTCGAGGCGGTGACACTGGAGGATGTGAACCGGGTGGCCAAGGAACTGCTTGATCCCGAGGGGTTGCGGTTTGTTGTCGTCGGAGAGCCCGAGGGGCTGAGGTCCACCGATTAAAATCCCTGGCTCTGCGCCCGTGCTTCGGTCCGGGCGGGCGCCAGTCCATAAACAAAAACGGCGCGGTTCCACATCGGAGCCGCGCCGTTTTTCTGTGTCAGGGGGAATGAGTTACTCGCCGTAGGGAATCCAGACAGTTTTCACCTCGGTCGCCGCCTGCAAGAACCGTTTGGAGTGGTCGCGCGACCAGTCAAAGGCGCAGGCATTGTTGACCCAGGTGCGCTTGAGGTTGCCGGCAGAGGCGGCCTCGATGGTCTTCGACAGGTCGGTGGAGGAGAAGCTCCAGACCGCGTCGATGTCGAGGTGCTTGGCCATGGTGTCGCCGAGATCCTTGTGTGCGCCGGTGAGGATGTTCACCACACCCGCAGGCACGTCAGAGGTCTCAAGCACCTGATAGAGATCCGTGGCCGCCAGCGGGAAGGCCTGGGACGCCGCCAGCACCACCCGGTTGCCCATGGCAATGGCCGGGGCCATGGCAGAGATCAAACCCAGAAGCGGCGCTTCATCCGCACAGAGGATGCCGATGGTGCCCACGGGCTCCTTCATGCCAAGCGCCACGCCCCGGATCGGCACGCCATGCGCCAGCCCGTCGTATTTGTCCGCCCAGGCAGCAGCAGAGAACAGCCGTTGCAGCGAGGCTTCGACCTCCGCGGCACCGTCGCCCTTGCCCGTCATCGCATCTATGCGCGCGGCAAATTCCCCGGCGCGGGCGGCGAGGTTCTCGGCCAGGTAATACAGGATCTGCGCGCGCAGGTGGCCTGTGGTCTTGGCCCAGCCTTTGGCGGCATTGGCGGCTTCGACCGCGTTGCGCACATCCTTGCGGCTGCCTGCGCCCACGTGGCCCAGCAGGTCGCCTTTGGGGCCATACACGGCGCGCGCATAGCCGCTGTCGGGGCGGGCCTGCTTGCCGCCGATGTACATCTTGGCCGTGCGGTCGATACCGGTCGGGGCAGCCCCCTTGTCGCTGCCTTCAAACGCCGCGACAGGTTTCAGCGGATCTGTGTCGCCGATGGGTTTGGTATAGGCCATGAGCCCCTCCACCCCACCTTCGCGGCCAAACCCGCTTTCCCGCACGCCGCCAAAGGGGGCGGCGGCGTCGAACATGTTGGTGCCGTTGACCCAGACAACGCCCGCGACCAGCTTGGGTGCGATATCCAGCGCCAGGTTGACGTTCTCGGTCCAGAGCGTCGCGGCCAGCCCGTAGCGGGTGTTGTTGGCCAGCTCCACCGCCTCGGATGGCGTGCGGAAGGTGGTGGAAACCAGCACCGGGCCAAAGATCTCTTCCTGCATCAGCGGGTCGGCAGGCGACAGCCCCTCGATCAGGGTGGGTGGGAAGAAGCAGCCCGTGGCCGGCATGTTGATGGCGGACTGGTGCACGGTGCAGTTCTTGGCGGTTGCGACCAGCCGGGTGATTTCGGCATGTTGCACCGGGTCCACCACGGCGCCCACATCGATACATTTGTCGAGGGGGTCACCCAGCCGCAGCGTTTTCATCCGGGCGCGCAGCTTCTTGTGAAACTGCTCGGACACGCTTTCCTGCACCAGCAGGCGCGAGCCCGCGCAGCAGACCTGGCCCTGATTGAACCAGATCGCGTCCACCAGCCCCTCGATCGCGCTGTCCAGATCGGCGTCGTCAAACACGATGTAGGGGCTCTTGCCACCCAGCTCCAGGGTCAGGGCCTTGCCGGTGCCTGCGGTGGCTTCGCGGATCTTGCGCCCCACCGAGGTGGAGCCGGTGAAGGCGATCTTGTCCACGTCGGCCTTGACGATCATCTCGCCCACGGCGCCATCGCCGGTGACGATGTTCACGACCCCTTTGGGCAGGCCGGCCTGGCGGCAGATATCGGCAAACAGCAGCGCGGTCAGCGAGGTGTACTCCGCCGGTTTCAGCACCACGGTGTTGCCCATCGCAAGCGCGGGCGCCACTTTCCAGGCCAGCATCAGCAGCGGGAAATTCCACGGGATGATCTGACCGCAGACCCCGAGCGGCTCGCGGTCTGTCATTTCCGCGTCCATCAGCTGGGCATGGCCCGCGTGGTGATAGAAATGCCGCTGCACAAGCGGAATGTCGATGTCGCGGCTCTCGCGGATCGGCTTGCCGTTGTCCAGCGTTTCCAGCACCGCAAACAGGCGGCTGTGTTTCTGCAACAGGCGGGCAATGGCATAGAGGTAGGTTGCCCGACCAGAGCCCCCCATCGCGGCCCAGTCACCCTGGGCGGCGCGGGCGGCTTTGACAGCGGCATCCACGTCTTTCTTGGTGGCCTGGGTCAGCTCTGCCAGCACCTCTCCGGTTGCGGGGTTCTTGCTCTCGAACCCTTTGCCCGGGGCGGTGAACTCCCCGTTGATGAAATGGCCAAAGCGGCTGCCCTGGTCGACCAGCCAGGCATAGACATCAGCGGCGCTTTCGGGGGCGGAGCCATATTCCATGGTGTCGAAGATCTCTTTGATTGTCATCGGTTCTTCCTCACGCCATCGGGTGGCGGTAGCCAGCGGAATAGGCGCCGGTCACGTGGTGTTCGAGCTGGCGTTCGATATCGCCAAGCAGGCTGGACGCGCCAAAGCGGAACAGGTCGGGCTGCACCCAGCGCTTGCCCAGCTCTTCTTTCATGAGCGCAAGATAGACCAGTGCATCCTTGGCCTTGGAAATGCCGCCAGCGGGTTTGTAGCCGACATGAAAGCCGGTGCGCTCGTAATAGTCGCGAATGGCGCGGATCATCACCAGAGACACGGGCAGGGTGGCATTCACCCCTTCCTTGCCGGTGGAGGTCTTGATGAAGTCGGCGCCCGCCATCATGCAGATCATCGAGGCCCGGGCGACATTGCGCAGGGTGCCGAGTTCGCCGGTGGCCAGGATCGCCTTGACGTGGGCGTCACCGCAGGCGGCACGAAAGGCCTTCATCTCGTCATAGAGCGCCTGCCAGTTGCCCGAAAGTACATGGCGGCGGGAAATCACGATGTCGATCTCGGTGGCCCCGGCCTTGACGCTTTCCTTGATCTCTTCCAGTCGCAGGTGGAAGGGCGACAGACCAGCCGGAAACCCGGTGGAGACCGCAGCGACCGGAATCTGGGTGCCATGCAGGGCGCGGACCGCGGCCGGGATCATGTCGTGGTAGACGCAGACCGCGCCGGTGGTGATCTCTGACATGCCAAGCTGCGACAGGATGTCGGCGCGCACCGGTTGGCGAGCCTTGGCACACAGGCGGCGGACCCGCGCTTCGGTGTCATCGCCGGCCAGGGTCGTGAGGTCGATGCAGGTGATCGCCTTCAGAAGCCACGCGGCCTGATGGTCCTTCTTGACCGTGCGGCGGCCGGGCAGGCTGGCACAGCGGCGTTCGATGGCGGAGGTATTGGCCTCCAGCCCCAGCGCCCAGTCCAGATCGAGTGCGACACCGGGATTGCGGGGCAGGGCGCTGTCGGAGCCGTGACCGGAGGTCGGTGCAGCGGCTTTGGCGGCAGAGGCTTCTGCGATTTGGCTGTCCATGTGCGGGAGTCCTCAAAAGATTTGCAGGTAAAATCGCACGTCCACCCCCGCGATTGCAAGCTTGCGAAACGGGATCTGCGATAAAATTTGACCAAAAGGACAAAAAATGGGTCCTGTGTGCAGGGTGTTTCGGGGCGCCTGTACGCCGTTATTGATGGGGTCGCCGCAGGATCTGCCCCGCTCGCGTCACTATCGGCGTGGCAGGAGGCGTGTGGGCGCATCCCGCATCGCCAGCGGAAAGGGCCGGACGGCGGCGATGCGCCGAGGGGCCGGTTCCCGTTGCCAGCGGTGTCCGATACGCGTATTCCGGGTGGCAGAATCGTGCGCTCACATGCTAAATCTTGGGTCATGGCTACGATCGACCCCCAAATCAGCGAAAACCCCGTCTCCCAGGCGATAGAGACCCACCGGCCTGTCATTCGCCAGCTGGACGACAGCGCCATCAACCGCATCGCTGCGGGTGAGGTGGTCGAACGCCCGGCCTCCGCGGTCAAGGAGCTGGTGGAGAACGCCATCGACGCCGGGGCGACCCGCATCACGGTCGAGATCGCAGATGGCGGCAAGACGCTGATCCGGGTGACCGACAATGGCTGTGGCATGTCGCCTGAGGATCTGCCGCTTGCCCTGTCGCGTCACGCGACGTCCAAGATCGACGGCTCGGATCTGCTCAATATCCACACATTCGGGTTTCGTGGCGAGGCGCTTCCCAGCTTGGGCGCGGTTGGCCGTCTCACCATCACCAGCCGGGCGGAGGGCCATGACGCGGCCCAGCTTCGCGTCGCGGGTGGACACATGGAGCCAGTGAAACCTGCCGCGCTGCGTCAGGGCACCATCGTGGAGCTGCGCGATCTGTTCTTTGCCACGCCTGCGCGGCTGAAGTTCATGCGCACAGACCGCGCAGAAACGCAGGCGATTTCCGACACGGTGAAGCGACTGGCGATGGCGGAACCTGCCGTGGGCTTCACCCTGCGCGATGTTTCCGGCGGCGGTGAGGGACGTGTGACCTTCCGCGCCGACCCCATGAGCGGCGATCTCTTTGATGCGCTGCACGGGCGGCTTGCGCATGTGATTGGTCGCGAATTTGCAGAGAACGCGCTGAAGATCGACGCGACGCGCGAGGGCATCCGCCTTTATGGCTATGCAGCGCTGCCGACCTATTCGCGCGGGGCGGCGGTGACGCAGTTCCTGTTCGTGAACACGCGGCCGGTGAAGGACAAGATGCTGACCGGCGCGCTGCGGGCGGCCTATATGGATTTCCTCAGCCGCGATCGCCATCCGGCGGCGGCCCTGTTCATCGATTGCGATCCGACGCTGGTGGATGTGAACGTCCACCCGGCGAAATCCGAGGTGCGGTTTCGCGATCCCGGACTGGCGCGCGGGCTGATTGTCTCCGCGTTGCGCCATGCGCTGGCGGACGCTGGCCACCGTGCCTCCAGCACTGTGGCGGGGGCGACCTTGGGCGCGATGCGGCCCGAGCAACCCACCGCGACGGGGGCGCCGAGGGTCTATCAGATGGATCGGCCGTCCCTGGGCGCACGCAACAGTTCTTATGCGGCGCAAGCCCCCGATCAGCCGCCCGCGCCGTCCTGGCCTGCGCCGCCACCGGCGGAACCCGCCGGCTTTGCCGAGATGTCCGGCGCCTACAGTGGCCGTCTGGTCGAAGACGCCGCAGCAGAGCCAGACGCGCCCCCGGTCGAGGATTTGCCCTTGGGCGCGGCGCGCGGGCAGGTGCATGAAAACTACATCATTGCCCAGACCCGCGACGGTATGGTGATCGTCGACCAACACGCCGCGCATGAACGGCTGGTCTATGAGAAACTCAAACGCCAGATGGCCGAGAATGGCGTTGCCACCCAGGGGCTGCTGATCCCCGAGATTGTCGAGCTCTCGGATGGCGATTGCGCGCGCCTGCTGGATGTAGCCGATGATCTGGCAAAATTCGGCCTCGGGATCGAAGCCTTCGGCGGCAGTGCCGTGGCCGTGCGCGAAACCCCGGCCATTCTGGGCGAGGTCAATGCCGAGGCGATGATCCGCGACATTCTGGACGAGCTGGCCGATCAGGGCGACAGCCAGCTGGTACAGGCGCGGCTGGAGGCGATCCTGTCGCGTGTGGCCTGCCATGGCTCGATCCGCTCCGGGCGACGGATGCGCGGCGAGGAGATGAACGCGCTTCTGCGCGAGATGGAAGAGACGCCTCATTCCGGCCAATGCAACCATGGCCGCCCAACCTATGTGGAACTCAAACTCGCTGACATCGAACGTCTGTTCGGTCGCAGCTGAAGGAATATCTGATGCAAGGCATGGACTCCGCCATCGCCAATATGGACTCGCTGGGAATGATCCTGCTCGGGGCTGCCGTGGGGGTGGTCCTGCTGTTTGTTCTGTTGATCCAGTCGATGCGCAATTCCGCACGGGCGGCGCGCGCCATCGAGCCGCTGACCCAGCAGATGAGCACGCTTGGACAGGTGGCGCAGCAGTTGTCCTCCGGGCAGGAGGCGCTGCGCGGCAATTTGCAGACCGTGTCGGATACCCAGGCCAATGCCCAGTTGCAGATCCTTCAGACCATGGAGGCCCGGCTGGGCGACGTGCAGCAGCGCATGAACGACCGGCTGGCCGAGAACGCCATGAAACAAGCCCGCGCCATGACCGACATGCAGGAACGCATGACCGAGAGCCTGCACGGCAACGCCAAGCGCACCGCCACCTCGCTGACGCAGTTGCAGGAACGGCTCGCGGTGATCGACAAGGCGCAGGACAATATCACCAAGCTGTCAGGCGATGTGTTGTCGTTGCAGGACATCCTGTCGAACAAGCAGACCCGCGGCGCCTTTGGAGAGATCCAGCTCAATGACATCGTGTCAAAGGCGCTTCCCAGCGATGCCTATGCGTTTCAGTACACGCTGTCGAACGGCAAGCGGGCGGACTGCCTGATCCATCTGCCCAACCCGCCGGGACCGATCGTTATCGACAGCAAGTTCCCGCTGGAACCCTATGAGGCGCTGCGCAATGCCGAAACGCAGGACGAGCGGGCGCAGGCGGCGCGGCTCCTTAAGGGCGCGCTGCGCAAGCATATCCGGGACATTTCGGAGAAATACATCCTGGATGGCGAAACCGCCGACGGGGCGCTGCTGTTCCTGCCGTCCGAGGCGGTCTATGCGGAGTTGCACGCCAATTTCTCCGACGTGGTGCGCGAGGGGTTCTCGCTCAAGGTCTGGATCGTGTCGCCCACCACCTGCATGGCGACCCTCAACACCATGCGCGCGATCCTGAAAGACGCCCGGATGCGCGAACAGGCCGGCGCGATCCGCAAGGAACTGGGCCTGCTGCACAAGGATGTGGAGCGCCTCGGCGACCGGGTCGGCAATCTCGACCGGCATTTCAACCAGGCGCAGAAGGATATCGCGGACATCAAGATCAGCGCCGACAAGGCCGGGCGGCGGGCGCAGCGGCTCGACAACTTTGACTTCGAAGAGCTGAACCCCGAGAGCGTGTCACAGGTGGTGGCGCTGGAGCGCCCGGGCGAATGATGCGGCTGCCACGTCGCCGGATGGCGCCGGATGCGGCGCTGCTGCGCGAAGCGGAACTGCGGGCGGAAAAGGTCGTTTCGATCCTGCGGATCTTTGTGGCGCTGGGGCTGATGGTGGTGTTCTTCCTGGCGGTCGGGGAACCCCCGGAGGAAATCGCCGATTTCCTGCGCAGGCAGTGGATCTTTGCGGTCCTGTCGATGGTCTTGTATCTGGCCCTCGGGGTGTTCAGCCTGTGGCTGGCCCGCAGCGGACGGTTTCGCCGCTGGATGGTCTGGCCGGTTGTGACGCTCGATTGCCTGTTCATGCTGGTGAATGCCTGGGTGGGGCTGGAGAATGTCTCCATGCCCGGAGCGCTGACATTCCTGTTGCCGCCAACATGGCTGGTGCCGGTGGTGCTGGCCTTTGCGGTGCTGCGGTTCAATCCCTACCTTCAGGCCTATTGCGTGGCCCTGATCGTCGGCGGGCTGGGCTATCTGAGCTTTGTCAGCGAGGTGACGGTCTCGCCCGATATCGCCGATCGGGTGAAGCACCTGGTGTCGGTGCCGCCCAATATCGTGCGGCTGACCATGATCCTGCTGGCGGGCGTGGTTCTGGTGGTGGCCGCGGCGGCGCTGCGGGATCTGTTGCATCGCGCGCTGATCGAGACGGAGAAACGCCTGCTGCTGACACGCTATTTGCCAGCGCGGCTGGCAGACCGGGTGCAGGGCGAGAACCTGGACGACATGCGTCAGGAGCAGCGGCAGGACATGGGGGTGATGTTCGTGGACATTCGCGGCTTCACCTCCTGGGCCGAAGGGCGCGATCCGGCGGAGGTTGGCGCCTTTGTCACGGAGTACCGTACACGCGTCCAGCGCGCCGCGCGCGAGACCGGTGGCATGGTGGACAAGTTCATCGGGGACGGTGCGATGTTGTTGTTTGACGGCGAGGGCGCGCCGGACCGGGCACTGAACTGCGCGCGGCGTCTCTCGGATGAAATGCACGATTGGTCCGATGCGCGGCTGAAAGACGGACGTAGCGCCGTGCATGTGGGGATCGGGCTGCATTGGGGCGAGGTGTTTTCCGGCGTGGTCGGTGATGAGGACCGGCTGGAGTACACCGCCCTGGGCGATACGGTGAACATCGCGGCGCGGCTGGAGCAGATGACCAAGACCTGTGAGATGGAGATCATCGTATCGGGCGCGGTGCTTGAGGCGGCAGCGGAGCCCGCGCGCGAGGACTGGATTGCGCTGGAACCGGCGCCCTTGCGCGGGCGCAGCCAGCCGCTTGCCCTCTTTGGACGTCAGGAGCGCATGCGTGAGGCCGGTATGGCCTGATTTGCTGTAGATCAAGGTCGCGGCCTGCCATGGGTGTCACTGTTGCAGCACCCGATAGCTTCATGGAAGGACGCGCAGGATGGTCGAGATTGCAAGCAACAAGGCGGAACAGGTCGCGCTGATGGCGCGCGAGATCGAGCGCGCGGAACCTGAGCTGCGCGCCTTCATCGCCGATATGAATGAAGATGAGCAGGCGGAGCTTGTGGCTTTGGTCTGGGTGGGGCGCGGTGTATTTGAGGCGGAGGAGTTTGGTCAGGCGGTCGCCACGGCGCGCGCCGAGAAAACCACGCCAACCGAGGATTATCTCCTCGCGACCCCGAACCTTGCCTATGACATTGAGGCGGGATTGGAGGCGCTGGGCGTTGACGTGACAGCCGCCGCCGAGGATGTCATGGGGCGGTAACTAACATAAGAAAGCCCCGCCAGATTTCTCTGACGGGGCTCTTTTGAATTCACTGATTTCAGGAGCGGTGTGACACCACCTGAAGGTGCTGGGCCAGCGCACCGATCCGACCCATCCAGCTGTCCACAAGCGCCGGATCACTCGGCGCGGCGCTGACGCCGGGGGCGATCTTGCCGTTCATCGCGGCCTCGATCGCGAAGGACACCGGATAGGACACCAGACGCGCCATGGCGCTGCCGCGCTCGTCGCCCCAGGCGTCCATCACATAGGTCTTGTGCCATTTGGTCTGGCCGTCTTTTTCCGCCTTGAGATCGACGCAGAGCACCACGCGGTCCGGCTCGCCCTCGTCATAGGCGTTCTCATCCCAGAACTGGTCGGACATTTCCTTGAGCCGGGCATCGCCTTCGGGGCCTTCAAGTGTTTCGACCTCTTTGAAGACATCCGCCCAGGCCTTGGTCCAGCCATCCAGACGCAGGGTGCCACGCACGAAGGTTTTGACCTTCCAGTCCTTGTCAAAGTGGTATTGCGCCATGAAGGGCAGGCTGTCGCGGTTGGGATAAACCTCGAAGGTTTCGGGCGTCGCAAGCGGCGCGTCATAGGTGGAGATCGCGTCCCAAGGGCGCGCCACGTCCAGGACCTCGAAATCGCGGATCGAACGTGAGGGGGACCGCAGTGCCTTGAGCACGCCCAGAGGCGACCAGCTGAACTTGTAGCGGAAGGGGTTCGGGGTTTTGGGGATGCCGCCGCAATAGGACAGAAAGCTGATTTCATTGTCGGGGTCGAATGCGGGGGATTCCGCATATTCGGCCACCAAGGCATGCGCCATCAGGTGATCAATGCCCGGATCAAGCCCGACCTCATTGACCAGCGCGACGCCTGCGTCCTTGGCTTTCTGATCCAGCGCCCGCATCTCTGGTGAGATATAGGAGGAGGACACAAAATGCGCGCCATTGTTGATGGCGAGCTCTGCCAGTTCCACATGCCAATCGCCGGGCAGCATCGAGACCACCACGTCAGCGGGGCTGAGGAGTTCCGACAGCCGCGCGATGGAAAACTTGTGGATGTTGGTGGTGAGGTCGCCAACGGCCTCGGCGGCTTTTTCCGGTGTGCGGTTCCAGACGGCCACGTCGTGACCCGCTTCGAGCAGGCGACGCAGGCCGGGAATGGCGGAGAGGCCCGTGCCGCACCAGTGAATAGTCATAGTTGTTCTCCTTCGTCCGGGCAGGCTGATTAGCCCGCCACATGTTCGTCAAAGACTGCCTTGGCCCGGCCCCAGACACCCGCATCCAGATCGGACAGGGTCAAGAGGCTGGCCAGCAGCTGGTCTGCATAATCCTCGGAGCTCTCGGCGGGCAGCATCGAGGGCAGGTTGTCGATGGCCATCACATCCAGCACCGGGGCGTTGGCAACACGCAGCACAGGCGCGTCCCACGTGGTGGCACGGGAGTAGACCGGAACCGGATTGTAGTCGCTGTCGGGATCGCAGGCCACATCCCCAATTGCGGTCAGTTTACGGTCGGCCTGAAGCGCGTCTTGCGGCACAAACACAGGTGTGCCGGGGCGCGCGAAGATGCAGTTCAGGAACAGATCGTGGTTCAGGATCTCGGGAAACGGCCCGCCGCTGGCGGTCTCTTTCATATCCCACTTTGTGACCGTGACGCCCATCGCCTCGCAGAGGTCCGCCGCGCCGGTGCCCACGCGCCCCAAGGCTCCGATGACAATGGCTGTGGGACGCTCAGCGCCGGATGCATCCAGCTCATCCCCCAGATCAGAGAGCAGAGCGTCCTTGTCTTTGTAGACACCAACCGGGCCACAGACTTCACCGCGTTGTTGCGCAGCCCAGGCCTTGAGTGTCACGGCAGCCCCCGCATAGCCCGCCCAATAGCCAAAGGCGGCAACCCGGCGTCCGGTCTCGTCCACAAGGTATTCCAGATCATACAGCGTCCCGCCACCCTCGCGGAACCGTCGCAAAAGCTCCTTGCCGGAATGCTGGCCCTTGAAGGCATGGCCGAACATGATGTGGCGATGGGGCAGGGGGGTGCCGTCCTCGGGCAGCTCTTTCAGGCCAAAGATGATCGCGTCGCGCGGCGCATCGGGCCAGGAGTTTTCTGCCGCAATCTCGCAGCCTGCGTCGATGTAGCCTTGCAGCGGGATGGCGCGGCTGTGGCTGTCTTCGACGGTGACGCGAATGCCTGCGTCCAACAGGGCCTTTGCCCCCGCAGGCGTCAGCCCCACGCGATCCTCGTTCGGGCGTTGCTCGGCCCGGACCCAGAGATGTGTCATAGTCTTGTCCTTCAAAGCATATCTTTGGCGCGTACAGCCTTGACGCTGTCGCGGGCTTCCATCGCGTCCATAAAGGCTCTGATCTTGGGGAAGCGATCAACCTTGACGCCATCCCCGTCGAGCCAGGTGCAGACCACGTAGAGGTAACAATCCGCAAGGCTGAGCGTTTCCCCCAGCACAAACGGGCCGCGCAGGCCGTGATTGCAGATGTAGTCGCAGGAGGCGGCCATGGTTTCGGGCACCTTGCGTTTCATGTCCTTGAACGAGGCCGGATTGGAGGCCCAGCGGTGGCCCCGCATTTTATGGGCGTGGTTCACATGCATGGTGGAGGCAAGATAGAACATCACCTCGCGCATGCGGGCCATCAGGACCGGATCGGTGGGGCGCAGCCCCGCATCAGGCGCCAGATCGGCAATATACTCCAACAGCGCACCGGTCTCCGTGAGGATGCCGCCATCGACCACCAATGCCGGCACGCGGCCCTTCGGGTTGATCTGATGATAGGCTTTGGTTGTTTGCTGTTTCTCGGCAAAATCGATCTTGATGGCCTCATAGGCGAGGCCGGCCTCTTCGAGCGCGATGGCGACCGCAATGGAGATGGTGTGGGGCGCGTAGTAAAGTTGCATGGCTGTCTCCTGTGCGGGATCTCAGAGGTGGGTGCGCGCGTATTGCCGGTCCGGCTCTTCCAGATGCGGCACCGCATTAAAGAGAACCGGCGCATAGGTCCCGCCGATATTGTGCAGGCGGTGCAGCGAGGTGTTCATGATCGCCAGCGCCATACGCGCGGTTGCGGCCGTATCGAGCCCCAGACACTGGCGCATCACCATGGAGATCAGCCCGCCTGATGTGACCACCAATGCGGGGCCTTCACCGTCTGCGATCTCCGCGAGTGCGGCTTTGGTCCGGGATTCAAAATCACGCCAGCTTTCTGGCGGGGCACCGATCTTGTCGGCCTCCCACGCAGCAAAAACCTGTGGGAGATGGGCGACAAATCCCTCGCGTTCTTGCGGGATCGGCAGGCCGTGCTGGGCTTCCATCCTCTGTGCGAGGGTGAAATATTCCATCTCGTTGAGGCGGGGGTCACGGATCAATTGCCCCGCATCAAAGCCCATGGCGCGGGCGGTTTCTTCGTGCCGGATCAGGGTGCCGCAATAGATGCGGGCGTAGTTGTCCTTGCAGTTGCGCAGATAGTGGCCCAGCCATTGGGCCTGCTGATGACCAAGGGCGCTCAGCTTGTCATAGCTGGCTTCGTCCCGTGCCCCGGTATTGGCCTGGCCGTGGCGGACCAGCGTTATCTCTGACATGCGCGCCCCTTCGATCCTGTTGCAGAAGTACTAGGGGAGGGGCGTCCGGGTTAAAAGGGTCAAACTGCATTGGGTGTAAGCGCGCGGTGAGCAATGCGCCGGATGCAGGCAGTCGGCGCTGTCGCACTTAGGCGCGGTCGTAGCCACGTTTCAACATCCGGTGACGATGGCGATCCGCCGCGACGGAGGCCTCGCGCAGATTGCCGAAGATGCTGATCGTTGAGCACCCCTTGCCCCCTTTGATGCCCCACTCCCGCAAGAGCGAGACCTCGTCAAAGAGGTTCATCGCCAGTTCGATCCGGTAGAACCGGGCAGGGCGGGTTTCAGCGTGGCGATAGAGCAGACAGGTGGCCATAGCTCTTTTTACGCCACCCGAATCACCGCCGCAAGAGGCGGGGGCCCTCCCGCCCGTCGCCGGAGGAGAAATCTCCTCCGCTCCCGTTGGGCCCGGCGCCGCGCCTTTGGCGCGGCGTGACCGCTTGCCCGGCAGGGCAAGCGGTCGGCCCAACGCTGCCAAGGGGTTTTGCCGCAGGCAAGGCACCTGCAGGGGCGGGAGCGCCCCCGTCGCGATCTGGGTATCCGTGTACAGTTTAAACGATCAGCTCCAGCTGACATCGCCCAGAAAAATATAGCCTGCGCCATAGATGGTTTTGATGAGGCGCGGGTTCTTGGGGTTCTCGCGCAATTTTGTGCGCAGGCGCGAGACCCGCACATCCATGGCGCGGTCGAAACTGTCGCCCGCCCCTCCGCCCAGGCGTTCCATCATCTGTGCGCGCGAGATCAGCCGCTTTGGGCTTTCCAGAAACAGCCTGAGCACCTCGCCTTCGGCGTGGGAGAAGGCGGTCTCGCCTCCGTTCTCATCCTCAAGCGCGTAGCGGTCGAAATGTGCGGTCCAGCCTGAGAATTGTGCGCGATCCCCGGATGGCATTTGACCACCACGCGGCGTGTCGCGCAGGCGCACCCGGATGCGCGCGACGACCTCGGCGGGATCAAATGGCTTGGTGATGTAATCATCCGCCCCCAGCTCCAGCCCTGTTACCCGATCCTGTACCTGTGCCCGGCCCGAGATGATGATGACGCTGGCGCCCTGTTCCAGCGCCAGCCGATGAACCAGCGCCAGCCCGTCGGTGTCGGGCAGTGACAGATCCACCAGACAGACATCCGGCGTCACCCGTTTGAGCGCCGCCTCGAAATCGCGCGCGCGGGAAAAGCTCTGCGTGCGATAGCCCGCATCTTCCAGTGTTTCGGTCAGCAGCTGGCGGATCTCGGGCTCATCATCGAGGATCGTCACGAGCGGGGATGGGGTGGCATCACGCATGGTCGGCCTCTTGTTGCAGGAGCGCCATCAGATGGGGGCTTTCAAAGGGTTTGGGCAAAAGCGGCGCAGAGGCCAATGCCGCGCGGTAGAGCGGGTCCGTGTGGGGCAGGGAGGTCATCAACACAACGGGCGGCGCGTCTGGCCCGAGCCGCGCACAGAGATCGACGCCGGTGGCCTCGCCCTCCAGTTTAATGTCCGACAGGATCAGCGCGATCCCCTCCACATCGGCCAGTAGTGCTATGGCCTCGTCCACGCTGGTGGCCTCAATCACCGAATATCCAAGGTCCATCAACACTTGCCGATAGGTCGCCCGGAGCGCGTCGCTGTCCTCCACCAACAGGGCAATGCCGCCCGCTGCCATGGGCGCTGGGCGGTGAGGCAGACGCAGTGTGACCATGGCACCTGACACTGTGTTGCTGATGCGAATGTCACCCCCGGCGGATTTCACCATGTCATAGACCATTGACAGCCCGAGGCCTGAGCCTTCCTGACCTTTGGTGGTGAAAAACGGGTTGAGCGCGTTTTCCAGGGCCGGTTTGGAAAACCCCGGGCCGGTGTCGCTGACGGAAAACTCAATCCATGTTTGGCCGACCAAATGGGCGGCAACCGTGATTTGTCCAGTGGTGCCACAGGCGTCGCGGGCGTTCAGGATCAGGTTCAAAAGCGCATCCTGCAACCGGCCCGGATCCAGAAGGAACCGCCCGTCGCCAGTATTGTCCAGCACGCTGAGGCCAATGCCCTGCGGCAGTGACGGCGTGGCGAGGATTTTCATCTCCTCCAGCAGCGCGTGGAGATCGGTGGCTTGCGGGCGCAATCCCCGATGGCTCGTCATCTCCGCCATCCGGTCCAGCAGACGCCCCCCACGTCGTGCAGCGGATAGCGTCGCCTCAACCAGTTCACCTGCACCTTCGGGCAGGGAAATACGGGCCAGACGCGTCTGCATACCGAGGATAATGGTCAGAAGATTGGAGAAATCATGCGCCAGACCGCTGGTCATCTGTGCTGCAATCTCGCGTTTCCGGGCCTGTTGCAGTGCGACTCGGGTCTGGGTTTCCTCGGTCACGTCCATCGACAGGATAAAGACGCCGCCCTCAGTGTCGGGCGTAAAGGCCACCCGCAGGCGGCGGCTGTCGTGATCCTCCGTGAACTCAAACACCGGGCTTTCGCCCTGATAGGCGGCGTCCAGATGCGGGGCGATGCGGCCATATGCGGCTGGCCCCAGGGCGTCGGCAATATGTTCGCCAAGAATATCGGAGGGGCGCCCGGGAAACACCTTGTTCAGACGTCCGTTGGTGAAGGTGTAATACCCCTCCGGGTCCACATGGGCGATATGCGCGGGCATCATTTCGGTGGTCAGCCGGGTGCGGGCCTCGGTCTGGGTCAGCTGACGCTTGGTTTCCTCCAGCGTGGTGATGGTCGCGGCCAGCTTGCGGTTGGTGGCCGAAAGCTCCTCGGTGTAGCTCATCACCTGATCCGAGAGTTCCTCGGACCGGGTGCGCAGCAATTCCTCAACCCGTTTGGTGCGGGTGATGTCAGTGTAAACCGTGACCCAGCCGCCCTGCGGCAGAGGCGCGCCCTCGATCGAGATCACATGCCCGTTCGCGCGCTGGCGTTCGACATAATGGGGCACAAAGGCGCGGGCCTGATCGACGCGCAACTGGACGAACGATTCGATGTCATCAATGGGGCCGTAGTCGCCCCGCTCCGCAATGAAGCGGATGGTGTCCTCAAAGCTTGCACCGTCCTGCACCAGTTCGGGGGGCAGGGAGAACATTTCCTGAAAACGATGGTTGCAGGCGGCGAGGCGCAAATCACTGTCATAGATCGACATGGCCTGCGCAATCAGGTTGAGACCGGCGTCAATCATCGCCATTCGCTGTGCAGTCGACTGTTTCATTTAAGCTCCCCACGTATGGGCTAGCAGCTTGCGCAGCATTGGCAAAGCGGCTTCTCGCGCCGGTCGGCTCGGCCCCAGCGTCGCATTTTCGCGACCTTGTTACAATTCGATAGGTTTCAGAAATCATCGCGAAAAACTTGCTTTGTTACAAAGGTACAGTCCTAATGCGGACATAAGGATCGCATCCCGCACCTGTGGGAGATGCGATCAATCCGGTCGGGGAGGACCGGATATGGGAGGAGTAAATACGTGTCTCAGACCGCTGCGCAGACATCGTCTGGCGCCGGGCAGCTTATGTCTGTTCCGGCCCTGCTGGAGAGAAACGCAACTGTCCATGCCAACCGCCCGGCCTACCGGGAAAAGGAGTTTGGCATCTGGCAAAGCTGGACCTGGAAGGAAACCGCCGAGGAAATCGAGGCGCTTGCCTTGGGTCTGTTGAACCTCGGCGTGGCTGAGGGAGATTTTATCGCCATAATCGGGCGCAACCGGCCTTCGCTTTATTGGTCGATGGTTGCGGCGCAAAGTGTTGGTGCGGTGCCGGTGCCGGTCTATCAGGACTCCAGCGCGGAAGAGATGGCCTATGTGCTGGATCACTGTGGTGCGGCCTATGTGATCGCCGGCGATCAGGAGCAGGTCGACAAGGTCATCGAGGTCAAGGACCAGCTGACCAACCTCAAGCACATGATCTACGTGGACCCGAAGGGCCTGCGCAAATACGACCATCACCAGTTGCATCAATATAGCCACGTGCAGGAACAGGGACGTGCAGCGCGCGATGAGTTCAGCGATGATCTGGCGGCGCGCAAGGCCAAGCTCACTTATGATTCCACCTGTGTGATGCTCTATACCTCGGGCACCACCGGGCGGCCCAAGGGCGTGGTGCTTTCCAATCGCAATGTTGTCGAGAGCGCCAAGAACGTGAGCATGTTCGACAAGCTCACCGAAAAAGAAGACATCCTGTCCTATCTGCCGATGGCCTGGGTGGGGGATTTCATCTTTTCGCTGGGGCAGTCCTACTGGTGCGGGTTCTGCGTCAATTGCCCCGAGAGCGAAGACACCATGATGACCGATCTGCGCGAGATCGGCCCCACCTATTTCTTTGCGCCGCCGCGCGTGTTTGAGGGTCAGCTCACCAATGTGATGATCCGCATGGAAGACGCGGGCAAGCTGAAGCAGAAGATGTTTCATCACTTCCTGGCCCATGCCAAGAAAGTCGGCGGTCTGATCCTGGATGGCAAACCCGTCGGCATGATGGACCGGCTGAAGTATCGCCTGGGTGATCTGCTGGTCTATGGTCCCCTAAAGGATACGCTTGGCTATGGCCGTATCCGTGTCGGCTACACGGCGGGGGAGGCGATCGGGCCGGAGATCTTTGATTTCTACCGCTCGCTGGGGATCAACCTCAAACAGCTCTATGGTCAGACGGAGGCCACGGTGTTCATCACCGTGCAGCCCGATGGCGAAGTGCGCGCCGATACCGTGGGCGTGCCTGCGCCGGATGTGGAGATCAAGATCGACGACAAGGGCGAGATCCACTACCGCTCGCCGGGTACGTTTGTCGAATACTACAAGAATGCGGAATCCACCGCCTCGACCAAGGATGCCGAGGGGTGGGTCGCCACGGGTGATGCGGGCTTTATCGAGGAAAGCTCCGGCCATCTGCGGATCATCGACCGGGCCAAAGATGTTGGCAAAATGGCCAGCGGCGCGATGTTTGCGCCGAAATACGTCGAGAACAAGCTGAAGTTCTATCCGGATATTCTGGAGGCGGTGCTGTTTGGCAATGGCCGCGACCGCTGTGTGGCCTTCATCAACATCGACCTCACGGCGGTGGGCAACTGGGCGGAGCGCAACAATATCGCCTATGCCTCCTATCAGGAGCTGGCCGGTCATCCGCGCGTGCTGGAGACGATCCGGAACCATGTGGAGGCGGTGAATGCCTCGGTGGCGCAGGATGAGATGCTGTCGGGCTGTCAGGTGCATCGCTTTGTGGTGCTGCACAAGGAACTGGACGCCGATGACGGTGAAATGACGCGGACCCGCAAGGTGCGCCGTCGCATCGTCGAGGAGAAATTCGCCGACATTATTGCCGCGCTTTATGATGGCTCCGAACAGATCTCGACCCGGACCGAGGTCACCTATGAAGACGGTCGCAAAGGCGCGATCAGTGCGACGCTGACCTGTGTGGATGCGAAGGTGCAATCCCCCATGGCACAGCAGGTGGCAGCGGAATGACGGCTTTGACGACGCTCGTGCAGGCAAGCTGCACATCGCCCCGCCCGCCGTCCCATCATCTGGCGCGAAATTCCAAAGGAGTGACCCATGCTTGATGCGGCTGAGAGCTATGTGACCGAGGATGGCCGCACCATTGGCGGCGTGGTCATGGAGATGAAGAACATCACCCTGCGGTTTGGCGGCGTGGTGGCGATCAAGGATATCTCCTTTGACATCCGCGAAGGGGAAATCCGCGCGATCATCGGCCCGAACGGTGCCGGGAAATCCTCGATGCTGAACGTGATTTCAGGTTTTTACGTGCCGCAAGAAGGCGAGGTCTGGTTTCACGGGGCCAAGCGCCCCCCGATGAAACCCTATGAGGTGGCCCGGCAGGGGATTGCGCGCACGTTTCAGAATATCGCGCTGTTTGACGGGATGAGCGTGCTCGACAACGTGATGACTGGCCGGTTGAATTACATGAAGGCGGGCATGTTCCAGCAGGCCTTCTGGAAAGGCCGCGCCGAGAAAGAAGAGGTCGAGAACCGCGAAGTCGTCGAAAAGATCATCGACTTTCTTGAAATTCAGGCGATCCGCAAAACCCCCGTCGCGCGACTGCCCTACGGTCTGAAGAAACGCGTCGAACTGGCCCGCGCATTGGCGGCGGAGCCGAAGCTGTTGCTGCTGGATGAGCCGATGGCCGGCATGAATGTCGAGGAAAAAGAGGACATGTCCCGCTTTATTCTCGATGTGAACGACGAGTTTGGCACCACCATTGCCCTCATTGAGCACGACATGGGCGTGGTCATGGACCTGTCTGATCGGGTGGTGGTGATGGATTACGGCAAGAAGATTGGCGATGGCACACCGGATGAGGTGCGCAACAACCAGGACGTCATCGACGCCTATCTGGGGGTGTCCCATGACTGATTTCGCCTGCGCAACAGCAATGAACAAGGAGGCGAACCATGCCTGATCAACTGATCTTTGCCATGGAGGTGACGCTGAACGGGCTGATGGCCGGGGTGCTTTATGCGCTGGTCGCGCTGGGCTTCGTACTGATCTACAAGGCCTCTGGCATCTTCAACTACGCCCAAGGCGTGATGGCGCTGTTTGCGGCCATGACGCTGGTGGGGATCATGCAGGGGCAGGTGCCGTTCTCGCATATGATCAACGCGGTCTTTGGCGGCCATATCACCCACTTTGGCTGGACGGTTCCCTCATTCGTGGCGATCCTGATGACCGTTGTGGTGATGGTGGTGCTGGCGTGGCTGGTGCAGGTCCTCGTGATGAAACACCTCGTGGGCCAAGAGCCGATCATCCTCTTTATGGCCACCATCGGGCTTGCCTATTTCCTCGAAGGTGTGGCGGATCTGATGTGGGGGTCCGAGATCAAGACGCTTGATGTGGGCCTGCCTCAAGGGATCAACCTCTGGATTGACGAGACGACCTTTGGGATCTTCGGCTACGGTTTCTTTATCGACAACCTCGATATCGTGGCGACGGTCATTGCAGCGCTTCTGGTGACCGGCCTCGTGTTGTTCAGCCAGTACACAAAACAAGGCCGGGCCATGCGTGCGGTGGCGGATGATCACCAGGCAGCGCTGTCGGTGGGGATTTCGCTGAACTTCATCTGGGTGCTGGTCTGGTCGGTTGCGGGATTTGTCGCACTGGTTGCCGGCATCATGTGGGGCACAAAATCCGGCGTGCAGTTTTCGCTGTCGCTGATCGCGCTCAAGGCCCTGCCAGTGCTGATGCTGGGTGGTTTCACCTCGATCCCCGGTGCCATTGTGGGCGGGCTGATCATCGGCGTGGGCGAGAAACTGTTCGAGTTCCTCATTGGCCCGATGGTGGGCGGTGCCACCGAGAACTGGTTTGCCTACGTGCTGGCGCTGATTTTCCTCGTGTTCCGCCCACAGGGCCTCTTTGGCGAGAAGATCATTGAACGGGTTTGAGGCGCATATCCTCCCCCCCTCCGGCGGTGTGCAGACTCAGTTCTGCATCCGCTGGAAGGCGGCGATGACCACGGCGGCGAAGACCGTGACCGCGAGCGTCAATGCGATGGTGATATCCCCGATGAGCCGTCCGATGAGGAAGGTCATCAAGCCCGCGGCGCAGAGCCCCACAAGGATGAGCCCCCAGAAGAACGACATGTCATGGCTCTCGGCGGGGTCCGACTGCGGAGCCACCATCGGTGCGGTGCGGCGCGTGGAAGACGGGGCGGCCGGGCGGGGCCGTGGACGCGCCGCTTTCCCTGCCGCGGACCTGCGCGCGCGCGGTCCGGCGGGTTCCACCTCGGCATCTTCGACCATTGACAAAAGCTTTGACCGGGCATCGGCATATTGCGCGTCGGTCAGATCACCTCGTTTCCGTGCAGCATCCAGCTGCCGGAGTCTCTCCAGCATTACGGTCATGTCACCCACTCACTTTTCCCACGCGCACCGTGCGAGGCAGATTGGGGCAAAATGTGGCGAAACGCGGAAATCTGACGAAATGGTTAACGGGGAGGCCCTGTCATGAGCAAGCTGATCGCAGTGCTGAACGTCGTTGCGTGGTCCGGGTTCTGGGCCTTTGGCTACCTTGCGCTGACGGGCGAGGGCTACACGACCGGTCAGATCACCGTCGCGACCCTATTGGCGGCGCTGGGTCTGTTCGGGGGCCTTTTTGCCTATCTGAAACTGGTGCGGATCTCGGAGCGGACGGGCTACGCCAAACCCTCCAACCGGATGACCCGCGCACAGCGGGACGCGGCGCAGTCCAACTGGGGAGAGGTCTGATGCAGAACGATAAATTCAAAGAAGGGAGCCTCTGAGCCATGTTCTACCGTGAAGCCGGGGATTTCAAACTCTCCTATGTCGAGGACAGTCAGACCTTTCCGATCAAATTCGACCGCTACCGCTATTATGCGGTGCTGGCCGTGGCCTTTGGTGTGGTGCCGTTTCTGGTCAATGACTACTGGGTCAATGCGATCCTGTTGCCGTTCCTGATCTACGCGATCGCGGCGATCGGGCTGAACATCCTTGTTGGTTACTGCGGGCAGGTTTCGCTGGGCACCGGGGGGTTCATGGCGGTGGGCGCTTATGCTTGCTACAAGCTGATGACGGCCTTCCCCGAGGTGTCCATGTTCATCCACGTCTTGCTGGCGGGGGGAATCACGGCGCTGGTCTGCGTGCTGTTTGGCTTGCCCAGTTTGCGCATCAAAGGGTTTTACCTCGCGGTGGCAACCCTGGCGGCACAGTTCTTTCTGGTCTGGCTCTTCAACCGGGTGCCGTGGTTCTACAACTACTCGGCCTCTGGTCAGATCAACGCACCGGAACGGGACGTGTTTGGCATCATCATCACCGGCCCCAATGCACCGGCCTGGGCGACCTATATGTTCTGTCTGATTTTCCTGACGTTCTGCGCCATCGTGGCCCGCAACCTGACGCGGGGCACCCAGGGGCGCACATGGATGGCGATCCGCGACATGGATATTGCGGCTGAAATCATCGGCGTGAACCCCCTGAAGGCAAAAATGACAGCCTTCGCGGTCTCTGGCTTCTTTGTCGGCATCTCCGGGGCGCTGTTCTTCTCGGTCTATCTCGGCGCGGTCGAGGTCGGTGAGGCCTTTGGCATCAACAAGTCGTTCCTTGTGCTGTTCATGGTCATCATCGGCGGTCTGGGGTCGATCTTTGGCTCTTTTGCAGGGGCTGCATTTCTGGTGCTGCTGCCGGTGATCCTCAAGGTCGTGGGCGTCGACTGGCTGGGCTGGCCCACGGATATCGTGGCGCATTTCCAGCTGGTGATTGTCGGCGGGCTGATCATCACGTTCCTGATCCTGGAGCCACACGGCCTCGCGCAGCTCTGGCGTGTCGCCAAGGAGAAACTGCGGCTCTGGCCGTTCCCGCACTAGCGCGGCGGACCACACGATATTCGCCGGGGGCGGCAAGAGGAGGTCGGCCCCGAACTACAAAAACATCGGAAAAATTCAGGGAGGATGACACCCGATGAAACTGAAACTGACAAGCGTGGCGCTGAGTGCGCTGATTGCCGCAAGCCCCGCAATGGCGGATCTGGTATTCCCGGATCTCAGCTACCGCACCGGCCCCTATGCCGCGGGCGGCATTCCGTTCTCTGACGGCTACAACGACTATTTCACCCTGGTGAACGAGCGTGACGGGGGCATCGGCGGCGTCAAGGCCCGCGTGATCGAATGCGAGACCGGCTATAACACCGAAAAAGGTGTGGAATGCTATGAATCCACCAAGGGTGAAGGTGCCCTGATCTATCAACCGCTCTCCACCGGGATCACCTACCAGCTGATCCCCAAAGTGACCGCAGACGGTATTCCGCTTCATACCATGGGCTACGGCCGGACCTCCGCCGCCAATGGCAAGGTCTTCTCGAACGTCTTCAACTACCCGGCCAACTACTGGGATGGGGCCTCGGGCGTGATCAATTACCTGCTCGAAGAAAACGGGGGCGACCTGAACGGCAAGAAGATCGCGCTGGTCTATCACAACTCCGCCTACGGCAAGGAGCCGATCCGCACGCTGGAGGAGCTTTCCGAAAAGCACGGGTTTGAGCTGAGCCTGCTGCCGGTGGACCATCCGGGTCAGGAGCAAAAGTCGCAGTGGCTTCAGATCCGCCGGGACCGTCCCGATAATGTCGTGATGTGGGGCTGGGGCGTGATGAACCAGGTGGCGATCCAGGAAGCCGCCAACATCCGCTTCCCGATGGAAAACTTCATTGGCGTGTGGTGGTCCGGTGCCGAACATGACGTGATGCCCGCAGGCGACAAGGCGGATGGCTACAAGGCCGTGACCTTCCACAACGTCGGTCGCGACTTCCCGATCTTTGACGACATCCAGACGCATGTGGTCGACAAGGGGCTCGCTGCGGGTGCAGGCGATCAGATCGGCAATGTGCTCTATAACCGTGGCATGTATGCGGCGATGCTCGCCGTGGAGGCGGCCAAAACCGCTCAGGAGATCCACGGCACGGCCGAGATCGACGCCTCGATGATGCGTGACGGGATGGAAGCGCTGTCGATCACGGCTGACAAGATGAACGCCCTTGGCATGCCGAACTTTGGCCCGTCCTTTGACGTCAGCTGTGAAAACCACGGCGGCCCCGGGCTTGTCGGTGTGACCCAGTGGGATGCGGAGAGCCAGACCTGGTCGCTGATCTCCGGGTTCAATCCCACGGATTCCGAGGTGATCGGCGAGCTGATCGAAGAGGATTCCGCCGCCTATGCTGCGGAAAACAACATCGAGGAACGCTGCAACTAAGCGCAAACCCACGCCGGCCCATGGGTCGGCGTGGACCTCAGAACTCATTGGGTGCGGCGCAGGGCTGCCGTACCCGTTTCGTCCCCACCGGACACTGACGAAGGGAATAGGCTTTCGAGATGCTGGACGCGGCCAACACCACAGACGTGCAGGCGGAGACCCTGCTCGAGGTCAATAATATCGAGGTGATCTACAATCACGTGATCCTCGTTCTGAAGGGCGTGAGCCTGAATGTTCCCAAGGGCGGGATTACCGCATTGTTGGGGGGCAACGGCGCGGGCAAGACCACGACGCTGAAGGCGATCTCCAACCTGCTGCATTCGGAACGCGGCGAGGTGACCAAAGGATCGGTGCGCTATCGCGGCGCTGATGTGCATGAACAGGACCCGGCCGAGCTGGTGAAGAAGGGCGTCATCCAGGTGATGGAAGGCCGCCATTGCTTTGAGCACCTGACGGTAGAGGAGAACCTGCTCACCGGGGCCTATACCCGCGGTGACAGCAGCGCCAAGATCCAGGAGGATCTGGAGCTGGTCTACACCTATTTTCCGCGCCTCAAGGAGCGCCGCAAGAGCCAGGCGGGCTACACCTCGGGTGGCGAGCAGCAGATGGTGGCGATGGGCCGCGCGCTGATGAGCCGCCCGGAGACGATCCTGCTGGATGAGCCCTCGATGGGGCTGGCGCCGCAGCTGGTGGAGCAGATCTTTGAGATCGTGAAGTCGATCAATGAGAACGAGGGTGTGACCTTCCTGCTGGCGGAACAGAACACCAACGTGGCGCTGCGCTATGCCCACTACGGGTACATTCTGGAATCCGGACGGGTGGTGATGGACGGCCCGGCAGCGGAGCTGCGTGAAAACCCGGATGTGAAGGAATTCTACCTCGGCATGTCCGAAGATGGCCGCAAGAGTTTCCGCGATGTGCGTTCCTATCGCCGTCGTAAAAGGTGGTTGAGCTAAGGCGGGGAGGGACGACATGACCTATTTTGATACATTAGAAACCCGCAGCGCCGATGAACGCGCGGCAGATCTGGCGACGCTCCTGCCGGAACAGATCGCCCGTGCCAAATCCGCGCCCGGTTTTGCCGCGCTGCTCGCGGATGTAGACCCGGCAAAGATCACATCGGTGGAGGCGCTGGCGGCATTGCCGGTGCTGCGCAAAGCGGATTTGAGTGCGGCGCAGGCCGCACAGCCCCCCTTTGGGGGGTTCACCGTCAAGCCTGCACACGGGTTTGCCCATATCTTTCAATCCCCGGGGCCGATTTATGAACCCGGTGGCGTCGATCACGACTGGTGGCGCATGGGGCGTTTCCTGCATGCGGCGGGCGTCGGTCCGGGCGATGTGGTGCAGAACTGCTTTGGTTACCACCTGACCCCGGCTGGGATGATCTTTGAAAATGGCGCCCGGACCGTGGGGGCTGCGGTTCTGCCTGCGGGCACTGGCCAGACCGAACTGCAGGTCACGGCGGCGCGCGATGTTGGGGCAACCACCTATGCCGGAACGCCGGATTACCTCAAGGTGATCCTGGACAAGGCCGAGGCCATGGGCGTCGAGCTGGGCTTTACGAAGGCGGCGGTTGGCGGTGGTGCATTGTTTCCGAGCCTGCGTCAGGACTATGCGGATCGCGGCATTTCCTGCCTGCAATGCTATGCCACGGCGGATCTGGGCAATATCGCCTATGAGAGCGCCGCCATGGAGGGCATGATCGTCGATGAACAGGTGATCGTCGAAATCGTCACCCCCGGCACCGGCACCCCGGTTGCACCGGGCGAGGTGGGCGAAGTTGTGGTCACGACGCTGAACCGGGATTACCCGCTGATCCGCTTTGCCACCGGCGACATGAGCGCAGTCCTGCCCGGTCAGAGCCCCTGTGGCCGTACCAATATGCGCATCAAGGGCTGGATGGGCCGCGCGGACCAGACCACCAAGATCAAGGGGATGTTTGTGCGCCCCGAACAGGTGGCCGCGCTGGTCGACAAACACGACGAGATCCTCAAAGCCCGCGTTGTTGCATCGCGCAGTGGCGAAATGGACGTCATGACCGTGCGGATCGAGGCCGATGGCGGCGATGAGATCACCTTTGCCCGCTCGGTCGTGGACCTGCTCAAACTGAGGGGGACCGTGGATATTGTCGCGCCGGGCACGCTGCCCAAGGATGGTCTGGTGATCGAGGACCAGCGCAGCTACGATTGACCTACTACCTGCCAAAACATGGAATACCGCGGCCGCCGCTGTCGACATACCGTCGCAGCGGCGGTTTCGTGCTGTCATTTCCGACAAAAATGCTTGAAACCGGGGCGACACAGTTCATAAGCAGGACGAATGACGCAAGCGAGCCAGACTCAGATGCCCGTGCCCCGCCGCAGCATCTCCGCACGTAGCAAGGGCACTCGCGGCTTTGCCGTTCTGGCCTGGGGCGTGGCTCTGGCCTGTCTGTTGCCGATGGTAGCGGTGGCGATCGCCGCCTTTACCGGCGGGATCGACACGATCTCCCATCTCGCCGAAACCGTTCTGCCGCGTTATGCGCGCACGACGGTGTATCTGGTGCTGCTGGTGTCGATCGGCACCTTCTCCATCGGGGTGGGGGCGGCCTGGCTGGTCACCATGACGCGGTTTCCGGGGGTGCGATTCTTCGAGGTGGCGCTGGTGCTGCCGCTGGCCTTTCCGGCCTATGTGCTTGCCTATGGCTACACCTTTTTGCTCGACCATCCCGGGATCGTGCAATCGACCCTGCGGGACGTGACAGGCTGGGGGCCGCGTGACTACTGGTTCCCCGAGATCCGGTCGCTGGGGGGCGCGGCCTTGATGCTGGTGCTGGTGCTCTACCCCTATGTTTACCTGCTGGCGCGCGCGGCCTTCTTGCAGCAGAGCGCCAGTGCATTCCTGGCGGCGCGGGCGCTTGGACACAGCTCCTGGCGCGCGTTCTGGCGGGTCAGCCTGCCGATGGCGCGTCCGGCCGTGGCCTCCGGCGTGTTGCTGGCGGTGATGGAGACGATTGCGGACTACGGCACCGTTGCCTATTTCGGTGTGCAGACCTTTGCCACGGGCATCTATACAAGCTGGTTCTCGCTGGGGGATCGCGCGGGCGCGGCGCAGCTTGCGCTGTGCTTGCTGGGGTTTGCCCTGCTGCTGGCGGTGGCGGAACGCTCCAGTCGCGGCAGGGCGCGCTATCACCATGCCGGCAAGCAGCAGGCCACGATGGGGCCGGCGCGCCTCAGTGGTGTGACGTCCTGCTTTGCCCTGCTCCTTTGTGCCCTGCCGGTGATATTTGGCTTTCTGGTGCCGCTGGTCAGCCTGACGCTGATGGGATTGCAGTCAGAACAGGACCTGTTCAGCCGGCGCTACATCGGCTTTGTCAGCAATTCCCTCACCCTGGCGACCACAGCCGCGCTGATCACGCTGGTCGCGGCCATTGGTCTCGGGTTTTATCAGCGGCTGCGGCCAGGGCGGCCGTCGAGCATGGCGGCCTATTTCTCGCGGCTGGGCTATGCTGTGCCCGGCGGCGTGATCGCCGTGGGTCTGATGGTGCCCTTTGCGGCGTTCGACAATGCGCTGGACGCCTGGATGCAGGCCAGTTTCGGAATCCGGACGGGCCTGCTGGTCACCGGGTCGATCTGGTTGCTGGTGCTGGCCTATGTGGTGCGTTTCATGGCCGCCGCGCTGGGGGCGTATGAGGGCGGGCAGGCGACGGTCCATGCCAATATGGATGCCGCCGCCAGATCGCTGGGACAAAGCCCGCTGGGCATGTTGCGCAGGATTCACCTGCCGATTCTGACGCCGAGCCTGCTGACCGCGCTGCTGATCGTTTTTGTCGATGTGATGAAAGAGCTGCCCGCGACGCTGATCATGCGGCCGTTCAATTTCGATACGCTGGCCGTGCAGGCGCATCGCCTTGCAGCGGATGAGCGGCTGGAAGGGGCCGCGGTCCCGTCTCTGGCCATCATGGCGGTGGGGCTGCTGCCGGTGATCCTGATTTGCCGTCAGGTCGGGCGCAGGCGATAGCGCGCGACAGCTGCTGCGCAACGGGCTCCCTGCCGGCGTTAGGCGCTACACCACCAGGCTTCGATCTGGTCGCGGCTGATCCGGTTCTCCGGTCCCAAGGCAACCAGCAGCGTTTCGTCCGCATCGCACCGCCGTGCTTCGACATGGCGTCCGACGATATGCAGCTCATAGGCGCCGCCGGAGGTCAGGACGAACCCTTTCATCCGATACAGGCCTTCCGGACGGTCCGCGAGCTTGTCGCCGAGCTGGCGGCGGTCAAGGACCTGACGGCTGCGGTGTTGCCAGCTGACATATCCGGGATGGGGCGCGGGGGCCGCGCTGCGGGGCAGGGGGGTAACGTCGAACAACAGGCGGGACAGCGGCATGTCGCTAAGCCGGGTGGGCGCGCGGGCGCCGAGGGTGCGCAACTTGTCCTGGACCTGATCATCCGATCCGTCCGGCAGTTTGCTGATCAGCACGATATCCGCCGCGCGGATCTGCTGAGTCACCTGAGGTTCCAGAAGCGGGTCGGACAACAAATCTTCGATGTTGGTCCCGTCCACCACCGTCACGATACCCGCATAGCTCAGTCGGCTGTCCGCGAGCAGTGCATTGGCAATCGCCACCGGTTCTGCGATGCCGCTGGCTTCGATCAGGATATGGTCCGGTGTTCCGCCGCGCGACAGGAGGTCGTTCACACTCATCAGGAGATCATCGCCAAGCGTGCAGCAGACACAGCCATTCGTCAGGGCGATACTGTCGATCTCGGTCTCTTTGATCAGGGCGGCATCGATATTGACGCTGCCGAAATCATTGACCAACACCGCGAGACGCAGGCCGTGGTCCTCTCCCAACAGGGAGTTGATCAGCGTGGTCTTGCCCGCGCCGAGATATCCACTGACAATCGTGACAGGAACGCGCATCAGGGCTTGCCCCCGCACGTCAGGTGCATCGTAATCGGCATACCGACCGACCTCCCCATTTCAGATTGTGCAAGCTCTATGCCTTGCTTGGCGCGACTCTATAGGGGCTGTGATCCATCCGGTCCAGACCAACATTGCCCGCGGGCAGAGGGCAGAATATGCGAAACGGCGCTAGGCGCTGATTTATCGCGATAAATATTCGAAAAAATTATTGTGTTCCGGTGTGAACCGGGCGGATTTGCCGGGGTCAGGCGCCTGAGCGCAGCATTTGGCGTGGGGGTGACGGGGCGAATCCCGGATCGGCGACGCATGAAAAAGGCGCAGCCCGTGGCGAACGGGCTGCGCCGGATGGCAGGGCGGATACCGCCAAAACCCGAGGCTGGATTATTTCCAGCCAGCCTCGTTAAAGATCTTCTGGGCAGTGGGAATGTTGGTTGCAACCTCGGACAGGTTCACGTCATCGGCCTTGAACTCACCGAGCTTGGCAACATTCTCCGCCAGCGCCACTCCGGGCACGGTCGGGAATTCATCGTTGCCGTTGGAGAAGTACTTCTGCGCCTGGTCGGATGCGAGATACTCCAGAAACTTGATTGCGTTGTCGCGGTTTGGAGCATGGGCTGCAACACCGGCACCGGACAGATTCATATGAGCACCTTCAGCGTCCTGCGCGGGGAAGACCCATCCGATCTTGTCGATATCGCCCGAGACGCCCTTGACGTCTTTGCGCAGGGCGCGGGCAAAGTAGTAGCTGTTGGACACGGCAATTTCGCATTCACCGGAAACCAATCCGCGCAATTGATCGGTGTCACCGCCCTGCGGGCTGCGCGCCATGTTGGAGACCACGCCTTCGGCCCAGTCCTTGGCGGCTTCCTCGCCATGGTTTGTCACGATCGCCGCAAGCAGCGTCTGGTTGTAGGTATTGGTCGACGACCGGATGCAGACCTTGCCCTCGTAGGCCGGGTCGGCAAGGTCGAGATACGTGGCAGGCGGGGTGTCGAGCGAATCCTTGGCGTAGAAGATGATCCGCGCCCGCTGGGAAAACCCGAACCATTGATTGTCGACGTCCTGCAGATTGGACGGAATCTTCTCTTCCAGCACATCGCTGTCGATGGATTGCAGAATGCCGGCGTTCTTGGCGCGTGCCAGACGAGAGGTGTCCACGGTGATCAGCACGTCGGCGGGGGAATTCGCGCCCTCTGCTTCCATGCGGGCGATCAACTCGTCCGCCTTGCCCTCAATCCGGTTGATGGTGATTCCGGTGGCGTCCTCGAACTCGCTGTAGAGCCGTTCGTCGGTATCGTAGTGGCGCGATGAATAGAGGTTCACCACACCATCGGCGATCGCGGTGGTCGCGAGGCAGCTGGCGGCAAGTGTGGCAAAGATATTGATTCTCATGAGCTTCTATCCCTTTGACTGTCGCTTGGGCACGGACGATCTGGCCGCGCTCCAAAATCCAAGTTCTTTAGTCAATTACTACACTGAGGCCCAAATGTAAGGGGTAACTGATTAATTCTGTCGGAAAAGTTATGAGCAGGCTGAGGGCAGGTGACATCGCCACATTTCGGCGATCTGACGGCAGGCGGCGCATGAGGGCCTACGGGAGGACGCTGCGGCGAAAGAAGGGCCGGAAAAACAAAAAACCGCATCAAAAGATGCGGTTCTTCGGAGCCTCGTGAAAGGCGTCTTGTGCGTTAGGCTCAGCCCTGGCGCGCTTTGAACTTGCGCTGCGTCTTGTTGATGACGTAAACGCGGCCCTTGCGACGCACAACCCGGCAATCACGGTGCCGGTTCTTCAGCGAGCGGAGCGAGTTCTTGACCTTCATGGCCTCTCTCCTTTTCTGCGGCGCGAACCAGCGCCTAGGTTAGCGGGGCGTCCTGGACCGAGGTCCAAAACAGCGAAATCATGGTGGGCGGTACAAGGATCGAACTTGTGACCCCTTCGATGTCAACGAAGTGCTCTACCGCTGAGCTAACCGCCCATGATGCCAACGTCAAATCGACATGAACACGCTGTTCAGCGCGTCGATCCGCGTCGGTGAAGGGGTCTATAAAAGGAGTCGATTGTGGGCGCAAGAGCTTTTGCCACAGAAATATAAACTCTATGCTGTGATTATCAGGCGGGAAAGCGGAGCTGGTATGTCAGGACAGGCATATTCTATCGAAATGCCCCAGGTGTGGCGATCACCTGTGGTCGTCGCGTCGCCGCACAGCGGTGCATTCTATCCCGATTCTTTTGTGGCGCAGTCGATTCTGGATGCAAAACGCCTGCGCAGCAGCGAGGATGCCTTTGTGGACCGGCTGTTCGCGGCCGCGCCGCAGCTGGGCATGCCGATGCTGACGGCAACCTTGCCGCGGGCCTTTGTGGATCTCAACAGGTCGTGCGAAGAGCTTGATCCGGCGTTGATCGAGGGCGTCACCCGACGCGGCCAGAACCCGCGTGTTGCCTCCGGGCTGGGGGTGATTCCCCGCGTCGTTGCCAACGGGCGGACGATTTATCGCGGCAAAATCCCCCTGGCCGAAGCCCGGGCGCGGATTGATGACTACTGGTACCCTTATCACTGCGCCTTGCAGCGGTTGCTTGATTCCTCTCATGCCCGGTTTGGCGAAACGATTCTGGTGGATTGCCATTCCATGCCGCATGAGGCGGTGGAGGGGATCTCTGCAAAACCGTCGAAGCGGCCCGAAGTCGTGCTGGGGGATCGGTTCGGGGCCGCGGCGGACGGCTGGGTCATCGATGCGGTCGAGGCGGCCTTCTCTCGCGCGGGGTTCCGGGTGGCGCGCAATTCGCCCTTTGCCGGGGCGTATATTACCCAGACCTATGGGCGCCCCTCGCGCCGGCAGCATGCGATTCAGGTCGAAATCGATCGCTCGCTCTATATGGATGAGGTCGCCATCGTCCCCAATGCGCGCTTTGCGCAGGTGCGGGCCCAGTTGACGCAGGCCATTCGCGACCTGTCAGCGCTGGGATCAGAAGAGCGGCCCGTGGCAGCAGAGTGAAGGCACCGCGTCCACGATGCTAGCGCAGGGCGCGCCCCTTGAGAATCGCGTCCTTCCCGAAGCGTTTGCGGATTTCATCCGCTGCGCGCTCGGCGGTTGCACGTTTTCCGGCATCCGGATCCAGCAGATCCGCTGTGAGGTCTGCCTGTGACTCGGGCACCAGATCGCTGATGCCACAGCCAAGCAGTCGGAAGGGGCCCTGCGAAATGGTCTGGTCCAAGAGTCCGCGCGCGGTGCGATAGATCAGATCGGCGATTTGCGTCGGGCTGTGCAGAGAGTGTCGCCGCGTCAGGGTGGAATGATTGGCGCGTTTGAGCTTCAGCGTTACCACACGGCCCGCAAGCCCCTTGGCCTTGGCGCGATCAGAGACCTGCTCGGCCAGACGCCAGAGATGCCCATCGAGCACATCAAGATGCATCGTATCCTCAAAGAAGGTGGTTTCCTTTGATATCGACTTTACCGGCGTGCGCGCGGAGACTTTGCGCCGGTCTTCACCGCGGGCCAGGTGCCAGAGCCGATCCCCCATGCTGCCGAATCTGTCATGCAGGTCGCGACGGTCCCATCGCAGCAGGTCGGAAAAGGCGCGAATGCCAGCTCTGTCCAGCGCGGCCTGTGCCGCGGGACCAATGCCCCAGATCAGGCGCACCGGTTTATCATGCAGGAAGGTGGCTGTTTCCGCCTTGCCGATCACAGAGAACCCCCGGGGCTTGTCGAGATCGGAGGCGACCTTTGCGAGGAACTTGTTGTGGCTGAGGCCGATGGAGCCGGTAACGCCCAGCTCATCCTTCATCCGTTTGACAAGCCGGGCCAGCATGACAGCCGGGGGCGCGCCATGCAGCCGCTCCGTTCCGGACAGGTCCATAAAGGCTTCGTCCAGCGACAAGGGTTCCACCTCTGGCGTCAGCTCATCCATCATCGCGCGAATGGCGCGACTGGTTTGGGCATAGACCTCCATCCTGGGTTTGATGACGACGGCATCTGGGCACAGCTGCAAGGCCTGAAACATCGGCATGGCGGAGCGCACCCCGCGAATGCGCGCGACGTAACAGGCGGTGGAGACAACGCCACGATGCCCGCCGCCAATGATGACCGGTTTGTCCGCCAGCTCCGGGTTGTCGCGTTTTTCGACGCTGGCGTAGAACGCATCGCAATCCATATGGGCGATGGACAGGCTGAACAGCTCCTCATGTTCCGTAACACGCGGACTGCGGCAGACCGGACAGCGCCGATGCCCCGGGCGCCTGGAAACGGCGGAGAAGCTGTGCAGGCAGTCGCGGCAGAGGGCTGGCATGGCGTGCTCGACAAAAGCGCAGAAACAGGGTGTGCGCCGCGCCCGATCCGGGTAGCGTGTTGCCGGAACAGGCAGAGTGCGGCCGCGCAGGAACAGGATATACCATGACCTTCAAGGGAGCGAAACTGGCGCTGTTTCTGGGGCCGGAACTGCTTGTGATCCTGCGCGATGACAGGGTGGACATTCCGTTCCCTGGTCATTGGGATCTGCCGGGCGGCGGCCGCGAGGCCGGCGAGTCCCCTGCTGAATGCGCACTGCGGGAAACCGCCGAGGAGGTTGGCCTGCATCTGTCCGAAGCCGACCTTGGCTATGGTCGGTGCTATCCGCGACCGGATGGCGACAGCTGGTTCTTTGCCGCGCATATCGCGGTGCGCAGAGTGGATGAGGTGCGGCTTGGGGATGAGGGGCAGCGGTGGGCGCTGATGTCCCCGCAGGCCTACTGCGCGCATCCCTTGGGCATACCGCAGTTCAAGCAACGTCTGCGCGATTACCTGGAACCACAGGATGCGCTGCGCTGAACCGGGGCGCGGCGGTGCCAGAATTGCCCTTTTGAAAGAAAGGCCCCCGCACAGTGGCGGGGGAAGGTGACGTTTCTCAGGAAGAGGTAAACGTCAGGGGAGTGTCTCATCCACAGAATCGCCCATGAGGGCCTGTTTGGCAAAGCTTCTCCGGGCGGGTGCCCCCATTTCGCCGTATCGGCTGTGCTTTCCGGGTCACGGCTCAGGAATTCATTTTTTGAAATTTATCGCCGAGGGCGCCTGAATTCCCGTTTGATCTCCAAAGCTTGGCTTTCTCTTACACGGTGGTTTTACGGTGCCACGCAACGACCGCGCGTTTGGCGCCGGATTG
Source organism: Epibacterium sp. MM17-32 (assembly GCF_022348205.1). NCBI lineage: Bacteria > Pseudomonadati > Pseudomonadota > Alphaproteobacteria > Rhodobacterales > Roseobacteraceae > Epibacterium > Epibacterium sp. MM17-32. The sequence goes on from NZ_JAKRFC010000014.1 coordinate 123,573, forward strand.
CCCGCTTTTTAGGCAGGGATTGTCGCGGGAGAGGCCATCCCCTAGGGCCGCGACCTGTGGCTGGCCGTGGTTCCATACTAGTTGGGGGATTTTGCTTGCGGGCTGTTCATTTCCCGCAGGATGTCTTCGGCGGCGGCGCGGGGCGCGCTGGCCTGCCAGATTGGTCGACCAACAACAATGTGATCCACGCCGGATGCCAGGGCCTGCGCCGGTGTGGTGACGCGTTTCTGATCGCCCAGATCGGCCCCCACCGGGCGCACCCCCGGGGTCACGATCAATTTGCCTTCGGCTTCGGGCAGGGCGCGGATCAGGGCAGCTTCTTGCGGGCTTGCGATGACGCCATCTGCGCCGGCGGCCAGTGCATTGCCCGCGCGTTCCTGCACCAGATCCTTGATCTCGCCAGGCTTGATCAGAGCGCCATCAAGGTCCTCGCGATCAAGTGAGGTCAGAATGGTCACGGCAAGGATTTTCAGGTCCTTGCCTGCGGCCCCTTCCTTGGCGGCGCGCACGACGTAGGGATCGCCATGCACGGTCAGGAAATCGAGATCGAACTGTGCCAGGCCATGCACGGCGTTTTCCACCGTCGCGCCGATGTCAAACAGCTTCATGTCGAGGAAGATCTTCTTGCCGTGTTCCTGCTTCAGCTCGTTTGCCAGCGCCAGACCGCCCCCGGTCAGCATGCCCAGCCCGATCTTGTAGAAGGAAACAGCGTCGCCAAGCTGCTCGGCCAGCTTCAGCCCGGCAATCGCATTGGGCACGTCCATGGCAACGATCAGACGGTCATCGGCAGCGGGGGTGGTCATTGGCATCTCTCCGGTCTGGGCTGGGTTGCGCCTTCCTACTGCCTGTGGCCCCTGTGGAAAAGGGCGTATGCGGGATTTTTGCCCGGCCTGATCGTTGTCAAGGTTCGTCAACCTTTGGCATGGTAGGCAAGTACTTGAAGATGGGGCGCGAATGCCCACATCTTTGATCGAGGCCCACACCGATCCTGTGCCGCCAAGCGGGCGGGGTCATGCGCGGGGCGCTTATGAAGAGGAGAAGAAGATGGACTTGAACAAGTTCACTGAACGGGCGCGTGGCTTTGTCCAGGCCGCCCAGACCATCGCATTGCGCGAGGGTCACCAACGGCTGACGCCGGAACATATTCTCAAGGCACTGCTGGACGACGACCAGGGCATGGCGGCGAACCTGATCACTCATGCAGGTGGCAATACGGCGCGTGTCAGCGAGGCCGTGGAAACGGCCATTGGCAAGTTGCCGAAGGTCTCAGGCGACGCCGGCCAGATCTATCTGGATGGGCAGACCGCCAAGGTGCTGGATGAGGCGACCAAGGTTGCCGAGAAGGCCGGCGATAGCTTTGTGCCGGTCGAACGCCTGCTGACTGCACTGGCGCTGGTGAAATCCAAGGCCAAGGATGCACTGGACGCAGGCGGTGTGTCTGCGCAAAAGCTGAATGAGGCGATCAACGATGTGCGCAAGGGCCGCACGGCGGATACCGCGAATGCCGAAGACACCTATGAGGCGCTGAAGAAATACACGCTCGACCTGACGGAGCGCGCACGTGAAGGCAAGATCGACCCGATTATTGGTCGCGACGACGAAATCCGCCGCGCCATGCAGGTGCTGTCGCGTCGAACCAAGAACAACCCCGTCATGATTGGTGAGCCGGGCGTGGGCAAAACCGCGATTGCCGAAGGCATGGCCCTGCGCATCGTAAACGGTGACGTGCCTGAAAGCCTCAAGGACAAACGTCTGCTGGCGCTCGACATGGGCGCGCTCATTGCGGGTGCGAAGTATCGCGGCGAGTTTGAGGAGCGCCTCAAGGGAATTCTCAACGAAGTCACCGATGCGGCGGGTGAAATCATCCTGTTCATCGACGAGATGCACACGCTTGTGGGCGCCGGCAAATCCGATGGCGCGATGGATGCGGCAAACCTCATCAAACCGGCGCTGGCGCGGGGAGAATTGCACTGTATCGGTGCGACCACGCTCGACGAATACCGCAAGTACGTGGAAAAGGACGCAGCCCTTGCGCGTCGCTTCCAGCCCGTCATGGTGACCGAGCCAACGGTGGAGGACACGATCTCCATCCTGCGCGGCATCAAGGAAAAATACGAGCTGCACCACGGTGTACGCATCGCGGATGCGGCGCTGGTATCTGCGGCGACGCTGTCAAACCGCTACATCACCGACCGATTCCTGCCCGACAAGGCGATCGACCTTGTGGATGAGGCGGCATCGCGTCTGCGCATGGAGGTGGACTCCAAGCCCGAAGAACTGGACGCGCTTGATCGTCAGATCCTGCAAATGCAGATCGAGGAAGAGGCGCTGAAACTCGAGGATGATGCGGCGTCGAAGGACCGTCTGGACCATCTCCAGAAGGAACTGGCGGATCTTCAGGAGCGCTCCAGCGAGATGACGGCGCAATGGCAGGCCGAACGCGACAAGCTCGCCTCGGCGCGTGATCTGAAAGAGCAGTTGGATCGCGCTCGTGCGGAACTGGACATCGCCAAGCGCGAAGGCAACCTCGCCAAGGCGGGTGAGCTCTCTTATGGCGTCATTCCGGGATTGGAAAAGCAGCTCTCGGAAGCGGAACAGAAAGAAGAGCAGGGCCTGATGGTCGAGGAAGCGGTGCGGCCAGAGCAGATCGCAGCCGTGGTTGAGCGCTGGACCGGTATTCCGACCTCCAAGATGCTGGAGGGAGAACGAGAGAAGCTCTTGCGGATGGAAGATGGTCTGCACAAGCGCGTCATCGGCCAGAATGCGGCCGTGACGGCTGTGGCAAATGCGGTGCGCCGGGCGCGCGCGGGGCTCAATGATGAGAACCGTCCGCTGGGGTCGTTCCTGTTCCTCGGGCCGACCGGCGTGGGGAAAACCGAGCTCACCAAGGCTGTGGCCGAGTTCCTCTTTGACGATGACAGCGCCATGGTGCGCATCGATATGTCGGAGTTCATGGAGAAACACGCGGTCGCACGTCTGATCGGCGCCCCTCCGGGTTATGTCGGTTACGACGAAGGCGGTGTGCTGACGGAGGCCGTGCGGCGCAGGCCCTATCAGGTGGTGCTGTTCGACGAGGTCGAAAAAGCGCATCCAGATGTGTTCAACGTGCTCTTGCAGGTGCTTGACGATGGGATGCTGACCGATGGTCAGGGTCGGACCGTGGATTTCAAGCAGACGCTGATTATCCTGACGTCGAACCTCGGTGCACAGGCGTTGAGCCAGCTGCCGGATGGTGCGGATGCGGCGGATGCCAAGCGCGACGTGATGGACGCCGTGCGGGCGCATTTCCGGCCTGAGTTCCTGAACCGTCTCGATGAAACGGTGATCTTTGACCGTCTGGGGCGGCAGGACATGGGCGGTATCGTCGAGATCCAGCTTGGGCGTCTGGCCAAACGTCTGGCGCAGCGCAAGATCACGCTTGAGCTCGACGACGGTGCCAAGACATGGCTCGCGGATGAGGGCTATGACCCTGTGTTTGGTGCGCGTCCGCTCAAGCGCGTGATCCAGCGTGCCTTGCAGAACCCGCTGGCCGAGGCCTTGTTGGCCGGAGACATCAAGGATGGTGAAACCGTTCCTGTTTCCGCGGGCGCTGAGGGGCTGGTGATCGGGGATCGTGTCGGCAGCTCTGACCGGCCGAGACCGGATGATGCCGTGGTGCACTGATCGCCCTTATGGAATGATCATGGGTCGCCCTGCGGGGCGACCTTTTTTGCAAATGAAAGTTCTCGTGATCGGCGGTGCGGCAAACGTCATCCGCCTGTCATGGATCAACATGTTATAGCTGAGTGCAGCCAGGTCCGCGCGGGCCGCGCAATTTGAGTACGGAAAGGACGTGTGATGGGTTTTGCGATGAATGCGGTGTCGATCCTCGCGGTAGTGTTTATCTGTTTGATCGGCGTCGTTGCGCTCGTGGGGCTGGCAATGTTCGTCGCCGATCGCACCCAGACGCAGGATGCCATTCGGCGCAACTATCCGGTCCTTGGACGCTTTCGCCATCTGTTCAGCACTTTGGGAGAGTTCTTCCGTCAGTACTTCTTTGCGATGGACCGTGAGGAGTTGCCCTTCAACCGGGCGCAGCGGGAATGGATCGCGCGCGCCTGTTCCGGGGTGACAAATACGGTTGCCTTCGGCTCCACCCGCAACACATCCGTGCCGGGCACGCCGATCTTTGTAAACGCGCCCTTTCCACCGCTGGACGATCAATCCGCCTCGACCGAGCCGATGCTGATCGGCCCCACCGCGCGCGTTCCCTATAATGCACCATCGTTCTTCAATATCTCGGGCATGAGCTACGGGGCCTTGTCGCGCCCGGCTGTGACGGCCTTAAGTCGCGGCGCGCGTGAGGCAGGTGTCTGGCTCAATACGGGCGAAGGGGGGCTCAGCCCGTTTCACCTTGATGGGGGGTGCGACATCGTTTTTCAGATCGGGACCGCCAAATACGGGGTCCGCGATGCGGCGGGCAATCTCAGCGATACGCGCCTGAAAGAAATCTCCGAGATCCCGCAGGTGAGGATGTTTGAACTGAAGCTCGCGCAGGGTGCAAAGCCCGGTAAGGGTGGCATCCTGCCTGCGGCCAAGGTCAATGCCGAAATCGCCGAAATTCGTGGCATCACCGAGGGCGAAGCGAGCATTTCCCCCAATCGTCACCTTGATATCGAGAGTTATGACGAACTCTTGGATATGGTGGCGCGGGTCCGTGAGATCACAGGCAAACCCGTCGGCATCAAAACCGTCGCAGGCTCCGAAGTCGCCCTGCGCGAGATGTTCCTGAACTTCGCCGCACGTCCCGATGATGTGCCGGATTTCATCACCATTGATGGTGGCGAAGGTGGCACCGGGGCAGCGCCCATGCCGCTGATCGATCTTGTGGGCATGTCCGTGCGCGAGGCGCTGCCGATGGTGTGCAATCTGCGTGATGAGTATGGTTTCAAGGACCGCATTCGCCTCATCTCCAGCGGCAAGCTGGTCAATCCGGGCGATGTCGCCTGGGCGCTGGCGGCGGGCGCGGATTTTGTGACCTCTGCACGGGGCTTCATGTTCTCTTTGGGCTGCATTCAGGCGCTTAAATGCAATCGCAACACCTGCCCGACCGGCATCACCACCCACGACCCGCGCTTTCAGCAGGGGCTTGTGGTTGAGGATAAATACCTGAAAGTCGCCCGCTATGCCCGCGAGGTCATTCACGAGGTTGAGACCATCGCCCATTCGGTCGGTGTGGATGAGCCGCGCAAGATGCGCCGCCGCCACATGCGCATCGTTCAGGAGGATGGCTCCTCGCGGCCGATGAATGAGATCCTGCCAAGTTACAGTGCTGTCGCGGAGATGTGAGAGGATATGTTTTTGCTCTGAGGCCTTGGGGCGTTACCTCATGGGGCAACCCGACTTGAAGGAGCGCACATATGGCCCACCGCTGGCAGAACGACCTGACCCACAGCGACATCACGCCCGAACCCCTGTTCTGGAACCGGCGCAAGATCCTCGCCGGGCTTGGCGGTGTGGGACTTGGCAGTATTGGGGCGGGGCTTGCACAGGCCGAGACGGAGAGCCTTGATCCCAACACGTGGGAAGAGGTCACCACCTATTGCAACTTCTATGAGTTCGGCACCGGCAAGACCGATCCCGCTACATATGCAGGCCAGATGACGACGTCCCCGTGGGAGGTCGAGATCGATGGTATGGTCGATAACCCCGGCACCTATGGGTTTGAGCAGATCCTGTCGGAGATGACGCTTGAGGACCGGATCTACCGGTTCCGCTGTGTCGAGGCGTGGTCGATGGTGATCCCATGGCAGGGGTTTGAGCTGGCCGATCTGCTGAATGTGGCCGGTGTGCAGGAGGGCGCGAAATACGTTGCCTTTGAAACGCTCCTGCGTCCGGATGAAATGCCGGGCACCCGCTACCCGGTTCTGGATTGGCCCTACCGCGAGGGCCTGCGGCTGGATGAGGCGATGCATCCGCTGACCCTGATGGCGACGGGTATCTTCGGAAAGCCACTGCCGAACCAGAACGGCGCTCCGCTGCGTCTGGTGGTGCCGTGGAAATATGGCTTCAAATCGATCAAATCGGTGGTGAAGATCACGCTTACAGATCAAGAGCCGCCCACCAGCTGGAACATGGCCAATGCACGCGAATACGGCTTTTACAGCAATGTGAACCCGGAGGTGGATCACCCGCGTTGGAGTCAGGCGACAGAGCGCCGCATCGGTGGCGGGCTGTTCTCGCGCCGTCAGCCGACCCTGATGTTTAATGGCTACGATAAGGAGGTCGCATCCCTCTATGAAGGTCTGGATCTGACAAAGAACTTCTGATGGATCTTGCGACACTGAATTCCGCTCTGCGCCGGGTGCCGTCGTGGCTCATATATATATGTGGGCTGGCCCCGGCGGTCTGGCTGTTCTGGCAGGGCCTCACGGGCGGGCTTGGCGTGGAGCCGATCAAGGCACTGGAGCATCGCTACGGCGAGTTGGCGCTTCAGTTCTTTATTGCCTCGCTTGCCGTGACACCGCTGCGGCGCTTCTTGGGGGTGAACCTCGTGATGCATCGCCGGGCTTTGGGGCTTTTGTGCTTTGCCTATGTTGTCTGTCACCTGCTGGTGTGGCTGCTGCTGGATGTGCAGATCCCGAGCCAGATCTTCGCTGATATCGCCAAGCGTCCCTATATCACGGTCGGTATGGCCGCCTTTGTGCTGCTCATCCCATTGGCGGTGACCTCAAACACGGCCTCTATTCGCAAACTCGGGTCGCGATGGCGCAAGCTCCACCGACTCGCCTACCCGGCAGCACTCTTGGCAGCACTGCACTTTGTGTTGCTCGCAAAAGGGTTTCAGATTGAACCGCTGCTGTATTTGGGCGGAATCAGTCTCCTTTTGCTGCTCAGGTTGAAACTCCCGGTCCCACGACGGGCCTGAGCACAGCGGAATCTCCTCGCCCCGCGTCGCGATTCCACGTTCAGTGTCTGATTTGTAAACGAGAAGGCTGGGATCTCGTACGGGATCAGGGGTGTCGGAGAGGGCTCGTAGAAGTTTATCTCTATGAAAACATGTTGTTTTGTTGGGTTTGGGTGAAAAAATGACAGTTTTGCAAAAAAGGGGTTGCGGGCATCTGAGGTTATGCATAGAACCCCCTTCACCGGCGGCGCTGAGGCGCTGCTGAGAGACACCGGACGGGACGCTGAGCCAGCGAGGCGACGCAGGAACGACGGGAGATGACGG
>NZ_JAKRFC010000015.1:0-113362 GCF_022348205.1 Epibacterium sp. MM17-32
ACCCTGCCTGCAGCAGATGGTCGAAGCCTATGAGGAAACCGGCGGCAATATGGTGGCGGCGATGGAAGTCGCGCCCGAGAAGACCTCATCCTATGGTGTACTCGATGTCAAAGAGGACATGGGCAAAGTGGTTTCGGTCAACGGGATGGTCGAAAAACCAAAGGCAGAGGATGCGCCCTCGAACCTCGCGGTGATCGGCCGGTATATCCTGTCCCCTTCGGTGATGAGAAACCTCCAACAGAAGAAGAAAGGCGCGGGCGGCGAGATCCAGCTCACCGACGCGATCGCCCAGGACATCGGCCAGGGTGAACCCGTCTATGGCTATCGCTTTGACGGCAAACGGTTTGATTGCGGCTCCAAGGCCGGGTTCCTGCGTGCGACGGTCGCCTTTGCCCTCGCCCGCGAGGATTTGCGCGACGATCTGATGGCCTATGTCAATCAGATCGCGCTGAACGCAAATGCGGCAGAGTAAGTCCCCTGCGCCGGCCTGCGCCGGACTGGATGCCGGATCGACACCGCGCACGCCTGCCCTAGCAGGTTGGGCGATCACGGCCCTCCAGCAGCCCGAGGTCACTGAGTGATTTCTGCGCTGGTTGCGCTTTTGACAGGTGATCCAGCCCCTGCCCCAAACCGCTGAGGCGCGGATCCGCAAGCATCAGGCAGGTCTGACGCAGGCGCCCGGTCTCGTCACAGACCGCCTGACACCGCCAGTTCATCGACGCGCGCCGCAGTTGTTCTTGAACAGGCGTGCGCAGCGGCCTGCGGATTTGCGCAGACTGCCGCATCAACGGGCTGTCCCCTGACAGGCTGTCGGGCAGATGCGCCTGTCCTGGGGACAACAGCAGAAGACTGGTGCACACTATCGCAGCCCCTTTGAGGCACCATGCCGGGCCAGTCGCCCGTTGCAGCGTGATCGCAGTCCTGTTGTGCTGTGTCATCTGATGCCGCCGGTCCACTCGATCTGCGCATGGACAAGGCATCCCCGACGCCCCATCCACGCACAGTTTTCTTCCCACTCCGCCACCCCGGCGTTGCAGACAGAAGACCTCAGGAGCGTTAATCTTCCCCTTAACGAAAGCCGGGACTGCAAGGAAAAGTTCAGACAAATTTCACAAAGGTGAAGAGGATCCGGCGCAGCCCGTCCCTTCGGCCAGCGCCATCGGCGCGGTACTGCCGCTGTCCTCCAGATGCCAGATGGCGCTCCAGGTTCCATTTTCCCGCTTCAATTCCAGGTAGTTCCGCTCCGCCGCGTAGCGATGCTTCTGCCCCGGCAGCGGGTGGATACGGATCGGGTGGCCCGGAACCGGCGCGTCCCCCAGCCCCGCCAGCGTGCCCAATCCGCGCGCATAGGCTTGCGGCGGGGCCCGGTGGGCAATGCCGGAGGCCACAAGCTGTTGCACCGGCGCCTCCCGCGCCTGCATTTCGGCCCGCGTGGCCAGATGGATCTCGCCGGATACCACCGTCACCGGGCTGGTTTCATGCCATTTCAGAACCTGCTTCAGCATCCGAACCCATTCCGCGCGGTGGGCCCGGCTTTGCCATTGATCGCGCAGGTCATCTTCGTATTTCTGCATCGTGGGGATCATCAGCATGAAACGCTCCACCAATGACAGGCGGGGCCCCAACAGCGGTACGCTGGATATCAGAAACGTGTGCTCTGTCCCCGGCTGCATGGCTTCGGTGGCGGACCAGCCATAGGCCCCCATGACCTGCCGCCGCCCGCGTTCTGCACGCAGATCGGGGGCCAGGAACTGCACCCCGGGCAAGGCGCGCTGCCAGGACAGGGAGGTGCCGGTCTTGTCCAGGAACAGATCCGGGATGTCCGCCTCCACCGCCGCATGCTGGAACAGCAGATACATCTCGCGGGCAACCCGGTAGAGGCATTGACCGACCTCGGAGTGGGTCTTGCGACGATAGAGCGAGCCCCAGCCATCGCAGATGTCATGATCGTCCCAGATCGCAAGCGTCGGCACCCGCGCCATGATCCAGCTGGGGGCCGCGCCAAACAGGGCCTGCACATAGCGCGCGGCAAAGCGTCCGCGCAGGTGATCTGCCAGGTCCTCGAGCTCCTCTGCATTCCGGGGGCGCGGCACCTGATCCGGCCAGGCATCACTGAGCGGATGGCCCTGTGTGGCCTCGTCGGCATAGATCTGGTCGCCGCCCTGCAACAACAGCGCAAAGGGGGCGCGTCGGTGCTCGTCGCACATATGCGCCCACATCTTGTTGCGCTCCTCCTGATCGCGGTCGAGATCGCCCTCTTCCTCGCCGTTGCAGGAGGCGAAGGCGATCCGCAGGTCGCCGTCGACCCTGGTCTGGACCGGGTAGGTCTCGCCGTCGAACTGATAGCCGCCCGCGTCCTGAGAGAGGGTGAAATCGTAGCGCCAGATCACATTCTCGCCGACCTGCCGCAATCGGAGAGGATCATGCGCGCGCCCATCGGCCTGCAGAGGACCCGGTTGTTCCCCCGCCGGCAGAAGAACCATCGCAGCCAGTCGCAAACCGCCCTGCTCCAACCCGCGATAATAGAGAATGGGCCCCAGACGCGCCGCATCAAATTCTGAAGTCATTTGCCCCTCATTTCCAGTCCGTCCGCCGCATTGGCCCCGATCAGACATAGGTTGTTTGTCGCCCCAAAAGAACCCGTGAAGACCGAGGTCCTGTCAAATACGGCAAGACCTGAGGATTTTGCCCGACAGGTGACCAACCCGGCCCCGGAGGACCCTGCGCGATCTCGTGCCATGGACAGAATGCCGTTGCTCCGCCGGTGGGGTGCAAGCTTAACGCTGAGCTCGCGGTTCTGTTCCGCATGCGTCAGAAAGAACGACCCCGTGTTGCGCCGGCAGACCCTGGACAAGCCGGAGAGCCAGGGCGGACGACCCGTCACCAGGGTGCGGTGTTTCGGATGCTGACGCATCCGACCAGCGCGGGGGCGCGGCCTGACGGCCGCGCCCCCGCGGACAGGTTTCAGACCACCTCGACACGCAGGGATGTCAGAGGGGGGCAGGACAGTTCCATCACATCACCGCGTTGCACCGGCCCGACCCCGGCAGGTGTGCCGGTCAGGATCACATCCCCTGCCGCAAGCCGGTAATAGCGCGAGAGATGGGCGATGATCTCCGGGATCTTCCAGATCATCTGGTTGAGATTGCCCTGCTGCCGCAGGTCTCCGTTCACCGTCAGGCGCAAGTCCCCCTCGTGCGGGTGGCCGATTTCTGTGGCTGGCGAGAGCGGCGCCACCGGCGCTGCGTGTTCAAAGGATTTGCCGATCTCCCAAGGACGGCCCGCAGCCTTGGCCTGGCCTTGCAGATCGCGCCGCGTCATATCGAGCGCGAGCCCGTAGCCCCAGACATGCTCCAGCGCCTCTGCTTCGGTGATGTCCTGGCCGCCCTGGCCCAGGGCCACGAGAAGCTCTGCCTCGTGGTGTACCTCCGCACTCATCACCGGATAGGGAAATTCACCGGACGCATCGAGACTATCCGGCGCTTTTTGGAAGAAGAACGGCGGCGCGCGCTCCGGGTCATGCCCCATTTCGATCGCGTGGGCGGCGTAGTTGCGGCCGATGCAATAGACGCGCCGCACCGGAAACAGCGCCTGCGACCCGAGGATGGGCAAGGCCGCTTGTGGCGGGGGCGGTACAACATACGCGGGATGGGCGGCGGGCATGGGCAGTCCTTTCCTGATCATCAGAGACAGGGATAGCCATTTCGCGCCGCAGCGCCAAGTGGCCCGGTCACCCACGCGCCTCGGCACGGCGGACGCGCGGGCTGTGGCCGAAATGCGCGCCAAAGCTCTTGGCGAAATGCGCCTGGCTGACAAACCCCGTGGCCAAGGCCACTTCCGACACCGGCAGGCGGGTCTGGCGCAGTAGGTCGTCGGCTTTTTCCAACCGTTGCACCAGGTAGTGTCGCATCACGCTCTGGCCGATGTCGGCAGAAAACTGTCGCGAAAGACTGCGGGGGCTGAGCCCCACCAGCTGGGCCAGTTGCTCCAGCGTCAGGGGGTCGGCCAGATGCGTCTCCATCAGCGCCAGGGCGGCTGCCACAGCCCGGTGCAGCCCCTCCGTCTGATCCGAACGTTGCGGAGCATCCGCGGCGCGAATGCCGGTATGGATGTACCAATCACTGACCCTGCGGGCCAGCGCCGCACCATGATCCGAGCGGATCAACGCATGCATCAGGTCCAGTGGCGCCACGCCCCCCGCGCAGGTATAGCGATCCCGGTCAATGACGAAGAGCCGCCGTTCCATCAGGTAGTCCTCCGACAGCGCACGCAGGGCGTCGAAGTGCTCCCAATGCACTGTGAAGCGGCGATTTGCCATCACGCCCGCGCGGGCCAACAGCACCGCACCGCCCGAAATGCCACCCAGCGGCACCCCCGCCGCTTGTAGTCGCCGCAGCCACGCCAGCACCAAAGGGTCCAGCGTTGCAAACGGATCCCCGCCCGCGATCACAAACACAAGGTCAAGCGGCCCTCCAGCCGCCATGGCCCCGCTGCTGATCGGCTCCGTGTCGAACCCGGCGCCGCAGGACGCACAGACCCGCCCCCCCTGTCGCGACAGGAACGTGAGGCGGTAGAGGTCCGTCCCGCTCAGGAGATTTGCAGCCCTGAACGGTTCAACCGCGGAGGCCGCCGACATCAGCGCAAAACCGTCGACGAGCAAAACGCCATACCGGCGGGGTGTCTCTGGATTGTCCATATATGACAAAAATTCGACTGAATTGGAAAAGTCAACAGCCTTCAAGACGCCTAGTGTCACGCAAAGCAGTTGCCAAGGACCCGAGACACCACATGCGATACTCCGCGCTCCGCATCGCCAAGGAAGCCCTGACCGGACACAAGGGCTGGACTCCCGCCTGGCGCGACCCAGACCCGCAGCCCGCCTATGATTACATCATCATCGGCGGCGGCGGGCATGGGCTCGCCACCGCTCATTACCTGTCCAAGGTCTATGGCAAGGCCCGTATTGCGGTGCTTGAAAAGGGATGGATCGGCGGCGGCAACGTGGGACGCAATACCACCATCATCCGCTCCAACTACCTGCTGCCCGGCAATGAGCCGTTTTATGAGTTCTCGCTGAAACTCTGGGAGGGGCTGGAACAGGACCTGAACTACAACGCGATGGTCAGCCAGCGCGGCATCATGAACCTGATCCATACCGACAGCCAACGCGACGCCTATCGCCGCCGCGGCAATGCGATGATCCTGCAAGGCTCGGATGCGGAACTGCTGGATGCGGAACAGGTCCGCAAAGAAGCGCCATTCCTGAACTTCGACAATGCGCGCTTCCCGATCAAGGGCGCGCTGGTGCATCGCCGTGGCGGCACCGTGCGTCACGATGCGGTGGCCTGGGGCTATGCCCGGTCGGCGGACAGCCACGGCGTCGACATTATCCAGAACTGCGAGGTCACCGGCTTTGACATCGCACAGGGCCGCATCAAAGGGGTCGAGACCTCGCGCGGCTATATCGGTGCCACAAAGGTCGGCGTGGCGGTGGCGGGCAATTCCTCCAAGGTCATGGCGATGGCCGGGATGCGTCTGCCGATCGAGAGCCACGTGTTGCAGGCCTTTGTCTCCGAAGGGCTGAAACCGGTGATCCCGGGCGTCATCACCTTTGGGGCCGGGCATTTCTACGTCAGCCAGTCCGACAAGGGCGGCCTGGTCTTTGGCGGCGATATCGACGGCTACAATTCCTACGCCCAGCGCGGCAACTTGCCGGTGGTCGAGGACGTGGCCGAAGGCGGCATGGCGCTGATGCCGATGATCGGGCGCGCGCGGCTGCTGCGGATGTGGGGGGGCATCATGGACATGTCGATGGATGGCTCGCCCTTCATCGACCGCACCGCTGTTGACGGGCTCTATTTCAACGGCGGCTGGTGTTACGGCGGCTTCAAGGCAACGCCGGCGTCTGGGTATGCCTTTGCCCATCTCCTTGCCACCGACCAGCCGCATGACACGGCGACGGCCTATCGTCTCGACCGCACCCAGACCGGTCGCATGATCGACGAAAAAGGCGTCGGCGCCCAGCCGAACCTGCACTGACCCGAAACGCCCACAGACAAACCCGGACAGAACGATGATCATTCCCCACCCGCTCCTCGGCCCCCGCGACGCGCAAGAATTCACCTATTTGGGCGATGCAGGGCTTATCAACCGGCCGTATTGGCTGTCGGAGGACGCTGCGCGCGCCTTTCATGATTACCTCTACCTGCGCGACAATCCTGCCGGCCAGCACCGCGAATTGTGGTTCCATGAACAAGGCGACCGCTCCTGGCTCGTGGTGACGCGCGACACCACCACGCATGACATCCTGAAGGTGGAGCTTGCCCGCGATGTGGCTCTGGCCCGGAGGGGCGCGGCATGAGCCAGATCAACCGTCTCTCCGGCGGCCAGCTTGATCGCAGCCGGCCCCTGACGTTCACTTTCGACGGCAGATCTTACACGGGCCATCCCGGCGACACGCTGGCCTCGGCCCTGCTGGCCAATGGCGTGCGCCTGATGGGCCGCAGCTTCAAGTACCACCGCCCGCGCGGGCTGGTCTCTGCCGGGTCCGAAGAGCCCAACGCGCTGGTCGAGCTGCGCACCGGCGCGCGGCAGGAGCCCAACACCCGCGCCACCGTGGCGGAGTTGTACGACGGTTTGAGCGCGCAGAGCCAGAACCGCTGGCCGTCGCTCGCCTTTGATGCGCTTGGCGTGAACGATCTGTTCTCGAATGTCCTCACCGCCGGGTTCTACTACAAGACCTTCATGTGGCCCCGCGCCTTCTGGGAAAAATTCTACGAGCCGATCATTCGCCGCGCGGCGGGCCTCGGGTCGCTCTCGATGGAGGCGGATCCGGATGCCTATGACAAGGGTTTTTTGCATTGCGACCTGCTTGTCATCGGTGCTGGCCCCGCAGGTTTGGCCGCGGCGCTGACCGCCGGGCGCAATGGCGCGCAGGTGATCCTTGCGGATGAGGATTTCACCCTTGGCGGTCGCCTCAATGCCGAGGTCGAGGAAATCGACGGCACGCCCGCACATCTCTGGGCCGCGACTGCCGTCGCCGAACTGCAAACCCTGCCCAATGTGCGTCTCATGCATCGCACCACGGTGCTTGGCGCTTTTGACCACGGGACCTATGCGGCGCTGGAGCGCAACGCAGACCACGTCGCCGCGCCTGCGCCAGACATGCCGCGCCAGACGCTGTGGCGGATCTATGCCCGCCAGAGCCTCCTGTGTGCCGGAGCGACCGAACGCATGATCGCCTTTCAGAACAATGACCGCCCCGGCGTGATGATGGCTGGCGCGATGCGGGCCTATGCCAACCGCTGGGCGGTCACGGCGGGGCAGCAGGTGGCGGTTTTCACCAACACCGACAACGGTCACCGCACGGCACGCGATCTCGCCGCGCTGGGAGTGGACGTTGTCGGCGTGGTCGACAGTCGACCCAGCGCCACCGCCCTTGGCGACTACCCGCTGTTTGCCGGGGCGCAGGTGGTGGACGCCAAGGGCAAGCTTGGCCTCACCGGCGTTACGATCCGCCGCGCAGACGGCAACACCCAGACCCTGCCCTGTCAGGCGCTTGGTGTCTCCGGCGGCTGGAACCCCAATGTCTCCCTCACCTGCCACCAGCGTGGCCGCCCGGTCTGGAACGACCAGATCGCAAGCTTCGTGCCCGGCGCGCAGCTGCCTCAGGGGATGCGTGTGGCGGGCGCCGCATCGGGTCTGTTCTCCACTGCTGAGGCCTTGCAATCCGGTATCGACGCCGCGCGCGCAGCGCTCGAGGCACTCGACCTCAAGACCACCGCGCTCCCCTGCCCGCGCGCCGAAGATGGCGCCTATGACATCGCCCCCCTCTGGTATGTGGCCGAAGGCAAGGGCCGCAAATGGCTCGATTTCCAGAACGACGTCACCGTAAAGGATGTGAAGCTCGCCCATCAGGAGGGTTTCCGCTCGGTGGAGCATCTCAAGCGCTACACCACCCTCGGCATGGCAACCGATCAGGGCAAGACCTCCAACCTCGGCGGGCTTGCGGTGATGGCAGAGGCCACCGGCCAGAGCATCGCCGAAACCGGCACCACCATGTTCCGCCCGCCCTATACCCCCGTCGCTATGGGCGCGCTGGCCGGGCGGGCTGCGGGCAAGGACTTCAAACCGACCCGCCTCACCCCCTCGCACCACTGGGCCGAGGAACAGGGTGCGGTCTTTGTCGAGGCCGGCCTGTGGCTGCGCGCGCAGTATTTCCCGCGCCAGGGCGAAACACACTGGCGCCAGACGGTCGACCGCGAGGCCCTTGCCGTGCGCAGATCCGTCGGCGTCTGCGACGTCACCACGCTGGGCAAGATCGATGTGCAGGGCAAGGACGCGGCGACCTTCCTGAACCTTGTCTACGCCAATGGATTTGCCAAGCTGCCGGTCGGCAAATGCCGCTACGGGGTGATGCTGCGCGAGGACGGGATCGCCATGGACGACGGCACCGCCGCGCGCCTGGCCGAGGATCACTTCGTCGTCACCACCACCACCGCCAATGCCGGACCGGTCTATCGCCACATGGAGTTCGTGCGCCAATGCCTGGTGCCAGAGATGGACGTGCAGCTGATCTCCACCACCGACGCCTGGGCGCAATATGCGGTGGCGGGGCCGAATGCGCGCAAGCTGTTGCAAAAACTTGTCGATCCCGGTCATGACATCAGCAACGAGGCCTTCCCCTTTATGGGCTGTGGCGAGATCACCATCTGCGGCGGCCTGCGCGCGCGTCTGTTCCGGATCTCCTTTTCCGGCGAACTGGCCTATGAGATCGCCGTGCCGACCCGCTATGGCGACGCCCTGATGCGCGAGCTGATGACGGAGGGCGCGGAGTTCGACGTCACCCCCTATGGCACCGAAGCCCTCGGCGTGCTCCGGATCGAGAAAGGTCACGCCACCGCCAATGAGCTGAACGGCCAGACCTCGGCCGATCACCTCGGGATGGGGCGCATGGTGTCGACGAAGAAGGACTCCATCGGTGCGGTGCTGTCCCGGCGCGACGGGCTGAACGCCCCCGAAGGCGTCCGGCTGATGGGGTTTGAGGCACTGGACGGAGAGCCCCCCCTGCCCGCGGGCAGCCACCTCTTTGCAACCACCGCAACCGCGCAAGGGGCCAGCGAAGGCTGGTTGTCCTCCGCCGCCTATTCGCCGCACCTGGGCAAATCCATCGCGCTTGGTTTCCTCGAACGCGGACAGGACCGCCTGGGCGAGGTCGTTACCGTCGCCAACCCGCTTCAAGGCCAGAGCCTGAAGGCCCGCGTGGTCAGCCCCCATTTCATCGATCCCGAAGGAGAGCGTCTGCGTGCCTGATCAAAGCCCCGCCCCCCGCCTCATCGCACGCACCGCATTTGGTGCCGACCATCCCTGCGTGGAGACCATCGGCCCCTGGACCCTGATCGAGTGTCCGAACCGCGCCATTGCCTCTGTCACCGCGCGTCAGGGGTATGAGGATGCAGTTGCCGCGACCCTCGCCACGCTTGCCTCCGGTCCTGTGGACCTTGGCACGCTTCGCAACGGTCCCTCTGTTGATGTGTTCGGAACAGCCCTTCAGCAATGGTTTGTCACCGCCGATCACACCGAACAGGAGCACCTCGCCCGGACTCTGGCGGACGACCTCGGTATGACCGCATCGGTGACAGAGCAGAATGATGGCTGGGTGGTCTTTACGCTCCAAGGTGACGGGGTGATCCGGGTGCTGGAGCGTTTGGTCATGACAGACCTCCAGGCCCTGAGCAACGGCAGCGCCCAGCGCCTGCTTCTGGAGCACATGAACGTCTTCCTGCTCTGCCGAGAGCAGGATCAGGCCTATGACATTCTTGTCGCGCGCTCCTTTGCGCTGTCGCTGCACCACGCGGTGACCACAGCCATGCGCAGTGTCGCGGCGCTGTCAACGATGTCCTGACCCGCTGCGATTCCGGTATTCCGAGCCGGTTTCCCCGGGACCAAAACAAAATCGCCCGCCGGACGGCACGTCCGGCGGGCGATTTCAGTCTGGCAACACCGAAACTGGTGTGGACCGCCGGGATTACTCTCCGGCGATCTCGTCCGCGGTCACGGGCAGGCCCGCGCGGCCACGAATGCTGTCGTTGATGATCGCCTTGATGAGGGCAACGCCCATCAGCGCCATGACCACCGAGAACGGCAGCGCGCCGATCACCATGGCCGTCTGGATGGCCCCGAGGCCGCCCACGATCAGCAGCGCCCCGACCACCAGGGCCAGCGCCGCACCCCAGAAGATGATATGCGGACGCGCCTTTGGTCCTTCGTCACCGGCTGCGTTGATGGTGTTGATGATCAGCACCGCCGAGTCGGCCGAAGTCACCAGATAGGTCAGCAGCAGAACCGCAACCACCACGGAGAACACCCAGGCCAGACCATCGCTCAGCAACACCGCGAGGGTTGCATACAGCTGATCCGACAGGCCGGTTCCCAGAATCGCATTCTGCGCGACGCCGGAGAGTTCCAGATCAATGGCGGTGCCGCCGACCAGCGCGAACCAGACGAAACACATCACCGATGGCACCAGCATGGCGCCGAAGACATACTCGCGAATGGTACGTCCCCGCGAAATCCGCGCCAGGAACAGGCCGACAAAGGGGGCAAATGCAATCCACCAGGCCCAGTAGAAGACGGTCCAGCCACCTTGCCAGCCTTCGAGCGCAGCCCCGACCTCGGTGCCATTGTCGCTCCAGACCGTGAACATCATGCTCGGGAGGGCCACGACATAGTCATAGATCCCCGTTGCCAGCGCATTCAGGCCAAAGAACGTGGACCCGAACAGCAGGAAGAAGAACAGCAGAAAGAAGCTCAGCGCCATATTGATATTGGAGAGCCATTTGATGCCTTTGCCGACACCGGACAGCGCGGACAGGGTCGAGGCCCCCATGATGACCACCAGCGACAGGATGACCGCCGCGACCGAAGCCTTTTGCGATCCGTCGGCAGCCGTCACCAGCAACCAGTCGCCAAGACCGATACGGTTCAGACCGGCGACGAACTGTTCGACCCCATAGCCCAGCGTCTGCGACACCCCGAGGACCGTTGCGATCACCGCAACAACATCAACCGTGTGCCCGACATAGCCGGACAGGCGCCCGCCAAACAGCGGCGTCAGGGCGGAGCGGATGGTCAGCGGCAGACCGCGGCGATAGGCAAAGAACGCAAGCGCCAGCCCGGTCAAGGCGTAGGCCCCCCACGGGGACAGGCCCCAGTGCAGGAAGGACCATTTGTAGGCCGAGCGGACCGTCTCGGCGCTCGCTCCCGCGACCAGCCCCTGGATCACATCGGGGTTGTTCTGGAAGTGGTAGATCGGTTCGCCGGTGGCATAGGTCAGCACGCCGATCCCCATGCCCGCACCGAACATCATCGAGAACCAGGAAAAGGCCGAGAATTCGGGCTTTTCATCCTCGTTGCCCAGCCGCAGGTTGCCGGAACTGGGCCAGATGGCGAGCCCGAGGCAGACGATCACAAAAAAGGCGACGACGTAAATGTACCAGTAATTGAAGCTGGCAAGAATGAGAGTATTGAACCGCGACAACACGTCGGCGGCCTGGGTGGGAAAGGCAACGGCCCAGAGGATCAGCGCCGCAACGAGAATCTTGGCGGTGATGGTGACGTCTTTGGTGAACCCTTTGTAAAAACCGCTGTCCGCGGTCTTGATCTCGAGCTCCGTCAAAGGAGGTTTAAGAGACATAAAACTGACATTCCTCTCTGTTATTTTCTCGGCACATGAGGCAAGGAATCGCATGTGCCCTTTGTGTTGCCACCGACCTGGGAAGCATGTGGTGGATTTGCGTAGCCTCCTGTTTCGCCACGCGAACCGCCAACGGCGATCCGACAGGAAATGACGGCAATACGTCACTGAATGTCGGCTTGTTTTCCGGAGAGGTCGCAATTCTGAAGGCCGCCGTCGCAAAGCAGATGCCACCCGCGTTTGCCCCTCGCGCGCGCTGCACAAAGATGAGAATCCTCGCGCCCCGAAGATCTCAGTTGCGGGCTGCTGTTCCGGTGCGCCATTCCTTGCGCCGCCCTGCCCGCGCAATTCGTGCTTGCCGCCTCACGCCGAAAGTCCTGCATAAAAAGCAGGCGCAATTCCGAAAACTGTGCGAATTAAAATAAAACCTGCATTAGCACTGATTGCCTGATCCGCGCTGCGACCTAAGCTCAGAACATAGCCCCTCTGACAAGGAGGCATGCAATGCGACGACTTCTGGTTTTCAGTGATCTGGATGGCAGCCTGCTGGATCACGACAGCTATGACTATACTCCGGCGCTGCCCGCCATCGCCGAGATCTACGCACGCGGCGGGATACTGGTTCTTGCCAGTTCAAAGACCGCGGCAGAGATGCTGCCGCTTCATCATGATCTGGGCCTGGGCGATACGCCGATGATTGTCGAGAACGGCGCCGCCTGTGTCTCGCCCGAGGGCATTGGCAGCAAGACCGCCGATTATCGCGCCATTCGGCAGGTGCTGAGCACCCTGAACGCCCCGTTTCGCGGTTTTGGCGACATGAGTGTTGCCGAAGTCAGTGCCCAGACCGGCCTGTCCCATCTTCAGGCCGAGCGCGCCAAGGCCCGGCAATTCAGCGAACCCGGATTATGGCAGGGTGACGCCCATCAGCACGCCGCATTTCTGGCCGCCCTGGCGCGGCACGGGATCAATGCCAGCCGGGGCGGGCGGTTCCTGACCCTGTCCTTTGGGGCAAGCAAGGCCGATCAGATGGTGAGACTGCGGCAGCGCTATCGCGGCTGTTTCACCATTGCGATCGGGGATGCACCCAATGATTTTGACATGATCGCTGCGGCCGACCGCGGCGTGGTGATCCGCAATCCGCACAGCCCGGACCTGCCCCGGTTTCAACATGAACACCGCATTTTGCGCACAGAGCACTCCGGTCCCGACGGCTGGTACGCAGCGGTGATGCAACTTCTCTCAGACTGGGATCAGGAACAGAAAGGAACCGCCACGCATGGCTGACTTCCACCAGAACGGCAATATTGCCCAATTTCACGATCTGCGCTGCCGCCCGGTGGAAGAACTGGAATACGAACTGTCAACCTTTGCCCAGACCCGCAAGATCTCGTTGATCCTGCCCTGTCTGTATTCGGAGCTGGAAGGGCCAGCCCTGCGCCACATCCTGGATGAGCTGGCGCGGGTGCCGTATCTGCACCACATCGTGATCGGCCTCGACCGGGCCACGGAGGCGGAGTATCGCCACGCCCGGCAATATTTTTCCTCGCTGCCGCAGAACCACAGGGTGCTCTGGAACGACAGCCCGCGGATGCGCGCGCTTGGTGCGCGGCTTGCCGAACAGGGGCTGGCACCGCCCGAACCCGGCAAGGGCAAGAACGTGTGGTCCTGCATCGGATACCTGCTGGCCCAGGCCGAAAGCTCTGTCGTGGCGATCCATGACTGCGATATCACCACCTATTCCAAGGAGATGCTGGCCCGCCTGGTCTATCCGGTGGCGCATCCGGCGTTCTCCTACCAGCTGTCCAAGGGGTTTTATGCCCGCGTCGGTGGCGGCAAGCTGAACGGTCGGGTGTCCCGCCTGCTGGTCTCGCCGCTGCTGATCGCGCTCAAGCGCACCATCGGGGATCGTGACTACATCGACTATCTGCGCAGCTTCCGCTATCCGCTCTCCGGCGAGATGGCCCTGCGGGCGCCGCTGTTGCCGGACCTGCGCATCCCCTCCGATTGGGGGCTGGAGATCGGCGTCCTGTCAGAGGCCTGGCGGAACCTCGGCCGCAAGGCGGTGTGCCAGGTGGAAATCGCCGACAACTACGATCACAAACACCAGTCCCTGAGCCCCGAGGATGCCTCTGCAGGTCTCAACCGTATGTCCACCGACATCTGCAAGGCCATTTTCCGCAAGCTCGCGGCGGACGGTACCGTGTTCACGCCCAATGTCTTTCGCACGCTCAAGGCGACCTACTATCGCTCGGCGCTGGACCTGCTGGAGGCCTATTCTCACGACGCGATCATGAACGGCCTGGAAATGGACCGTCATGGCGAGGAAAAGATGGTGGAGATGTTTGCCAACAACATCATGACCGCGGGGCAGGTCTTTCTCGAAAACCCGCACGAGACGCCCTTTATTCCCAACTGGAACCGCATCCATTCCGCCAACCCGAGCTTTCTCGGCGATCTGAAGGCGGCGGCACTGGCGGATGAGGCCGAGTTTGTCCCGGAATAACCTGGGGCCCGTGCGAAATATGCGCCTCAGCTGCGAAAGGCCGCATGATAGGCGACTTCGCCCGTTGGGTTCGGGCCCTGCAAGGTGAGGGCCATGAAGTATTCGACGGGGACATTCGGCAGCACCAAACCTGCGTGGCAGGCAAAGCCAAACCGCGAGTAATAGGCGGGATCCCCCAACAGCACGACACCCTTGGCCCCCAGCGCCGAAAGCCGTTTCAGACCGTCGCGGATCAACAGGGAGCCGATCCCCTGCCGCTGCCGATCCGGGGTGACCGAAATCGGCCCGAGGCCAAACCAACCGCAGTCGGCACCATCGATCGTCACCGGAGAAAAGGCGACGTGACCGATCACCTCGTCCCGATCCGCCGCGACCAGGGACAGGGACAATGCACCGGCGCTGCGCAAATCGGATATGATCCCGGGTTCCGTGCCGTCACTATAGGGATGCCCCCTGAACGCAGCCACGGTAAGTGCGTGAATGGCGGCTTCATCACCGCGTCTTTCTTCGCGTATGTTCATGGCTTCCCCTGCCCGGGTCAACGCGATCTCTCGCTCGTTATTTCAGCAAAAACGCGCCGGGCATGTCCACAGTGTGCCGCGCCCACCCACAGTGCAGACAATCAAAAAGGCCGCGGCTGATGCCACGGCCCTTTGGTATCTCGTTTCAACTGCGCTGTGGTTCAGAGAAACTTGCCCATCGCGCGACCGGTATCGATCATGCGGTTGGAGAAGCCCCACTCGTTGTCATACCAGCTGACAACACGCACCAGCCCTTCCGAGGTGACTGCGGTCTGCGGTGCGGCAAAGATCGACGACCGGCGATCATGGTTGAAGTCGATCGAGACCAGCGGCTCGTCTTCGTATCCCAGAATGCCTTTCAGAGGGCCATCTGTCGCGGCCGCCTGGATCGCTGCATTGATCGCCTCGACCGAGGCCGCCTTCTCCGGCTGGCAGGTAAGGTCCACAACCGAGACATTCGGCGTTGGCACCCGGATTGCAGACCCTTCGAGGCGGCCTTTCAGATGCGGCAACACCTCGGAGATCGCCCGGGCCGCGCCGGTGGAGGTCGGGATCATCGACAGCGCCGCAGCGCGGGCCCGATACAGGTCCTTGTGGGTGGTGTCGTGGGTCGGTTGGTCGCCGGTATAGGCATGAATGGTGGTCATGTAGCCTGTCTTGATGCCAAAGGCGTCATCCAGAACCTTGGCCACAGGCGCCAGGCAGTTTGTGGTGCAGGAGGCATTGGACACGATGACGTCATCCGCGGTCAGGTCACCGTCGTTGACGCCGAACACCACGGTCCGGTCGACTTCCTTGCCGGGCGCGGAGATCAGCACGCGCTGCGCGCCGTTCTTCAGATGGCGGGCCGCTGCCTCGCGGGTGGTGAAGAGGCCGGTGCATTCATAGGCGATGTCCACATCGGACCAGGGCAGCTCTTCGGGATTGCGGATCGCGGTCAGGCGGATCTCGTGACGGCCCACTTTCATGGTGTCGCCTTCGACAACCACATCCGCCCCAAGGCGGCCATGCACGCTGTCATACTTCAGCAGGTGGACCTGAGTGGCCGGCGGGGCCAGGTCGTTGATGGCCACGACTTCCACATCCGTGGTGTCATTCTCCAGCAGGGCACGCAGCACGTTGCGGCCAATCCGGCCAAATCCATTGATCGCGATCTTAAGGGTCATTTGCCAATAACTCCGGTTCGGTTTCCGGGCACGGCACCCTGATGGTACCGCTATCACTCGCGGCAATCGTTATCGCTAACGACGCTGACGATCAAGCCCCGTCGCACCAGAGGTGACCTGCATGCGCGACGGAACTCCGATATCTCAAGATAGCGCGGGCCCGTCCGATGTCGCGCATCTGCCCGTTAAATGGTCATTTCAGCCGGGGTCCAGGCCGTGAACACGGCTCGGCGGTTTACGCCCCTGCACCGACGCGGATAGGCTGATCCTCGAACCACCCGGGCGCGAAGCAATTGACGGCAAAGCGGAAATCAATCCGCACAGGTGAGGGAGTGTAGCCAGATGGCGCAAGGAAGCGCATCTTTCGGAGCCCGCCTGTCGCGGCTCCTGACCAGGATCTACCCGGACGTCGATTGCGAAATCCTCGGTTCGCAGGTCGTGGAGGCCTTCTGGCCGGATGGCACACACCGGCGCAAACGGCCGCGCGTGCCCGGAAATACGCTCTGGTCGGAGCGCGATGCGCTGATGATCACCTATGGCAACACGCTGATCGACGGCACGCACAAGCCGCTCGACCTGCTGCATGACTTCCTGCTCACCCATATGCAGGGCGTGGTGGACGGCGTGCATATCCTGCCGTTCTTTCCCTATACCTCTGACGACGGGTTTGCGGTCACCGATTACCGCAAGGTCAACCCGGAACTGGGGGATTGGGCCGACATTCGACGGATCGGCGAGGCGTTTCACCTGATGTCGGACATGGTGCTCAATCATGTTTCGTCACAGAGCCCCTGGTTCAATGCCTACCGCCAGGGCCAGGCGCCCTACGATCGTTTTTTCTATGAGGCCAGTCCCGATGACGACCTCTCGGATGTGGTGCGCCCCAGAACCACGCCGCTGTTGCAGCTGGTTGATACGGCAAACGGACCCAAGCATGTCTGGTGCACCTTCAGCCACGATCAGGTGGATCTGAATTTCGAAAACCCGGACGTGCTGCTGGAAATCCTGCGGATCATCCGCCTGCACATCGATCAGGGGGTACGGATCATCCGGCTTGATGCGGTGGCCTTCATCTGGAAACGGGCCGGGACCTCCTCCATCCACCTGCCGGAGACGCATGCGATCGTGCAGCTGTTGCGGCTGTTGGCGGATTACGCGACCGAAACAGTGGTGGTGTTGACCGAAACCAATGTCCCGCGGACCGAGAACCTGAGTTATTTCGGCAACCGCAACGAGGCGCATGTTGTCTATAACTTCCCGCTGCCGCCGCTGATCCTGCACGCGATGCTGGCCGGGTCGGCGCGTTTTCTGCTGAAATGGGCGCGTGCAATGCCCCCTGCCCCGCTGGGCTGTGCCTATCTGAATTTTACCGCCAGCCATGACGGCATCGGCATGCGCCCCGCCGAGGGGGTTCTGCCACAACAGGAGATCGACGGTATGATCGCCTGCGTCAGGGAAAGCGGCGGGCTGGTGTCCATGCGCTCGCTGCCGGGAGGCGGTGAGGCCCCCTACGAGGTGAACTGCACCTTCTTTGATGCCATGACCCGGACGCTGCGGGGCGCGGACGACCAAAAGATCGCGCGGTTTGTCTGCTCGCAAACCATCCCGATGAGCCTGGAGGGAATTCCTGCCTTCTACATTCATGCGCTGCTGGCAACCGCCAACGATCACGCCGCCGTGGCGCGCCGGGGCATGAACCGGGCGGTCAACCGCCACCGCTGGGACTACCCGGAGCTGACCCGGCGATTGGCCGATCCCGAAACGGATCAGGCGCAGGTGTTCTCGGCGTTGTCGTCACGCTTGAAAATCAGGGCAGAACAGGCGGCGTTCCACCCCAACGCCACGCAATTCACCCTGCACCTGGATGATCGGGTCTTTGCCCTCTGGCGCCAGTCTCTGGATCGCGCGCAATCAATCTTTGCCCTGCATAATGTCAGCGGCGACAGCGTCACCCTGCCGCCGGGCGCGCTGAACCTGATCGAAGGCGAAACCTGGCACGACCTGCTGTCGGGCGATGCGTTCAGGGGCGATCTGGAAATCACACTTGCGCCTTATCAGTGCCGTTGGATCACGAACCGTGATTGAATTCCATCCTGCGAGCATGGTAAGCACAGGCACCCGTCCATTCAGACAATGGAATTGTTGATGTTGGAGATTGCAACCACGCAGTGACAGGTTCGGCGGTCCCGAAACCTGTCCCCCCGCGCAAGCGCGGCCGTTTGGCGTGCGCGTGCCGGTTTGACATGGTTCAATCACAGGCAATATCCAATGAATATCTCGAAGAACGAACAGCGCGTGCTGCACGCGCTGGCACAGGGCGGTCGAGTCCTCTATGAACGCGCGCCCAACGGCCGGATCACCTCGGTGACCTGCTACACCCACGACGGGATGATCCTGTCCAATTGCACGCTGGAAATCTTTCAAAGTCTCAGACGCAAGCGACTGATCCAGAGCCGGTTCTCAAGCCCCTATCAGATCTCGCAAAAAGGGCGGCAGACCGTGCGGGCACAATTGGACAATCAGATCCGGAAAAGAGGCTGAAGCAGCCGGGGGACAAACGACCGAAACCGCAGCGATGCATCCGTCGCCGCCAGGCAAATGCAGGCGGGACCAACCTCGGCAATCGGTTCATGCTCGAGATCGCCATCGGCGATCTCGAGATCCCCTACCCCAAAGCGCCCGGTCTCGTCACGAAAGGCGCCCTGCAAGACCAGCGTCAGCTCCAAGCCATTGTGGCCATGATCCGGCACCCCTTGGCCACCGGGGATATACAGCAATCGCACGCTGCCGCTGCGGTCATGATCCAGGATCATCTGCCGCACACCCAGTCCCAGCGGGGTCCATTTCGGCGGCAGACCGCCCAGCGCCTCCATGACAGGCGCCGGGAAAATACCCGCACGATCATAGCGTTGCTCGACCGAGATCGGATCGTCCAAGGCATCGAACAGCCGTCCCTTCAGGTCCGACGACACATCCGTCGCCGGCATGTCATCCAGCAGCGCGCCGCCCAGAGCCTCATGCGCGCCGAGCCGGGCGCGGCACTCGTCGCACATGGACACATGCGCGGCCACCACCAGCGAAAAAGCCTTTGGCAGGTTGCCTGCCGCATAGGCGATCAGCAACTCATCAGGGATGTGGTGCGTAATGCCCGTCATGTGCGTTCCGTTCCCTTCAACTCGTGACGCAGCTTCTCCAGCCCCAGCCGGATGCGCGATTTGATAGTGCCCAGCGGCAGGCCTGTTTCGGCCTTGATCTCCGCATGGGTCAGCTCGCCCAGATAGGCGCGTTCCACCATTTCGCGCTGCGCGGGTTTCAGCGTCTTGAGCGCCGCGCGCAAAGCCTGCGTTTCCTGTTCCAGCGCCACCACCTGTGACGCGTCTTCCTCTGTATCCTCGACCGGCTTCAGTTCTTCCGGCACCGGCCGCTTTTCCTTGCGCAGTATGTCGATTTGCCGGTTGCGGGCGATCTGGTAGATCCACGCAGAGACCTGAGCCCGCCCGGGATCGAACATATGTGCCTTGCGCCAGACCGTGAGCATCACGTCCTGCACGATGTCCTCGGCCTGCGCAGGCGGCAGCCCCGAGCGGCAAATGACGCCTTTGAGCCGCGGTGCAAAGTGATCAAACAGGCGACCAAAGGCCACCTTGTCGCGCTGATCCCGCACTGCCAGCATCCAGACCGTCGTCTCGGAATATGCCTCACCTGTCACTCTGTCGCTCTCCCGGCAACTGCCTGCGCCCCCGCTCACCCTAGCGGGCGCGACGGGGTCT
Organism: Epibacterium sp. MM17-32; assembly: GCF_022348205.1. NCBI lineage: Bacteria > Pseudomonadati > Pseudomonadota > Alphaproteobacteria > Rhodobacterales > Roseobacteraceae > Epibacterium > Epibacterium sp. MM17-32. Next base: position 19,656 of record NZ_JAKRFC010000015.1, read on the forward strand.
TCAAGGCTGTCATCGCAGAGAACGGCAGGAGCTTCAAACATGATCGGGGTACGCAGCGTTGGGACCGGTGGATCACAAAAAATGCCGCTGGATCGCAAAAACCCGTCATTGTCTCGCGAATTTCCACTTTTTTGATCCGTTCTCGCCCGTCGCCTCGTAAGCTTATGAAAACCGATGGAGAATACATGTCATTTGATGCCCTGCCCTCTCAGCGCCGCCGGATCGCCATTGTCGGCGGTGGCATATCCGGTCTGGCCGCCGCATGGCTCCTTGGTCCACGTCATGATGTGACCCTGTTTGAGGCCTCCGCGCGGCTTGGCGGGCATGCACGCACGGTGACGGCAGGCATTCGCGGCGATCAGCCGGTGGATACCGGGTTCATCGTGTTCAACTATGTGAACTACCCGCATCTGACGCGCATGTTCAACGCGCTGGATGTGCCGGTGGTGCGCAGTGACATGTCCTTTGGAGCCACCATCCAGAACGGTGCGGTGGAATACGGGCTGAAAGACATCGCCGCGCTGTTTGGTCAGCGCCGCAACCTTGGCCGGCCCGCATTTTTTGGCATGGTGCGCGACATACTGCGCTTCAACGCCCGCGCCGAGGGCGTGGCCCATGATGACAGCACCACCATTGGCGAGATGGTGCAGGAACTGTCTCTTGGGGACTGGTTCCAGCGGTATTACCTGATGCCGATATGCGGCGCGATCTGGTCCACCCCTCCCGAAGAGATCCGCGCATTCCCGGCACGCTCTCTGGTGCGGTTCTTTCGCAATCACGCGCTGCTGTCTGCCTCGGGTCAGCATCAATGGTGGACGGTCAAAGGCGGCAGCCGCGAATATGTCCGCCGCCTGACCCAGCATCTGCAAAAGATCGGCGTGGATCTGCGCGCAGCCTGCCCGGTCCAATCGGTCGAGCGCACTGAGGATGGCGTCACCCTGCGCCTGCCGGATGCGCAGGCTGAGGGTTATGACGAGGTGATCTTTGCCTGCCATTCGGATGATGCCCTGCGCCTGCTGGCCCGTCCCACACCTCAGGAACAGGCCACCCTCGGGGTGATGCGTTATCAGGACAATCACATGATCCTGCACCGGGATGCGGGCCAGATGCCCCGCCGCCGCGCCTGCTGGTCCTCTTGGGTCTATAAGGCGGATCAGCGTGACAACCGCCCGGCGATCGGCGTCACCTATTGGATGAACCGCTTGCAGAACCTGCCGGAAAACGATCCGCTATTTGTCTCTCTCAACCCGGTGCAGGACGTAAACCCGCAGCTGATCTATGACGACAAGACCTTTCGCCACCCGGTGTTTGATCGCGCCGCGATCCGGGCACAGGGGGCGGTACAGGCGATGCAGGGGCAGAACCACACATGGTTTGCGGGGGCCTATCTGCGCCACGGTTTCCATGAGGACGGCTTTGCCAGCGCAGTGCGCGTCGCACGTGGCATCGACGCCCGCTATCACAGCAGCCGCGACGCGGCAGAGCTGCTCGCATGAACGCGCCCGGCGACCATACCCCGCGCTGGCCGCACTATCTGGCGGGCACCACCACCCATGCGCGACGTGGCGGCATCCAAAATGTCTTTCGCTACGGGGTGGACTATGTGCTGCTTGACCCGAACTCGACGCGGGGGCCGCTGCTGTTTTCGCGCAATCGCTGGAATCTTGCATCCGTGATGGATCGCAATCACGGCGGCGCCCCAAAACAGGGACGCGGGCTGACGTGGGCCAAAGAGGTCTTTGAGCACGCAGGGCTTGCCCCGGACGACCTAACCATCTTGCTGCTGACGCAACCGAGCTTTCTGGGCTATATTTTCAACCCCGTGAGCTTTTGGCTCGCCTATGAAGGCGATGACCTGCGCGCGGTGATCGCAGAGGTCTCAAACACCTTCGGGGACCGTCACAGTTATCTCTGTGCGCAGCCAGATTTCACGCCGATCACGGCCAAAACCTGCCTGACGGCGCAGAAAATCTTTCACGTCTCGCCCTTTCAGGAGGTCGCGGGCGCGTATCGGTTTACCTTTGATATAACGAAGTCACGGATCGCCATCCGCATCGCCCATGAAAACGGTGCGGAAGGCGTGATCGCCACTTTGGTGGGCGATGTGCACGACCTGAACAACGCCCGCCTGATCAAAGCCAGCCTGCGCCGCCCGCTCGGCGCGCTGCGCACCGTTGCGCTGATCTATTGGCAGGCCCTGAAACTCAAACTCAAGGGCGCGCGCTACAGAAGACGCCCGCTTCCGCCCGAACAGGAGGTAAGCTGATGCTGTTCATCACCAACCGCGTGAAACGCGATTTTCTCGACAGTTGCGCCCGGATCCGACGGGGCAGCCTGCGGCTGATCACCCCCGAAGGCGAGGTGCATGATTTTGGCCAGGGTGAACCGGCGGCCGAGATGCAGATCAACGACTGGGGCGTGGTGACCGCGCTGGCCTCTCGCGGGGACATCGGGTTGGGCGAAACCTATGTGGCCGGGCTGTGGGACACACCGTCGATCGAGGCGGTGACGCAAGTGGCGCTCCTGAACCTCGACTATCTTGAGGCCTTTGCCTATCCGAGCCGCCTTGCCACGCTGAAGTTTCGCCTGGTGGACCGCATCCTGCGCGCCAATTCCCGCGCCGGGGCCAGCCGCAATATCAAGGCGCATTATGACGTCGGTAATGAGTTCTACCAGCTCTGGCTCGATGAAAGCATGACCTATTCCTCGGCCCTGTTTGCCCCCGGTGACAAGACGCTGGAGGATGCGCAACACCGCAAATACGACCGCATCCTGAACCGCGCCAGCGATGCCGAACGCATTCTTGAGGTCGGGTGCGGCTGGGGCGGGTTTGCAGAACGCGCCGCAGATCGCGGACGCCATGTGACCGGCATCACCATTTCCCCGAGCCAACACGGGTTTGCCGATGCACGTCTTGATGGGCGCGCGGAAATCCAGCTCTGTGACTATCGCGATACCAAGGGCAAATTCGACGGCATCGTGTCGATCGAGATGATCGAAGCCGTGGGCGAACGGTACTGGCCGCAGTATTTCGAGATGCTGAAGGACCGTCTGGCCGAGGGCGGTCGTGCCGTGGTGCAGGCAATCACCGTGCCGGACGCCTATTTCGACATCTACCGCAAGGGATCGGACTATATCCGCCAATATACCTTTCCCGGCGGCATGTTGTTGTCGGATGCCATGATCGCGCATCACGCCGCCAGGGCGGGGCTGAAGGTCACTGACAACTTTGGCTTTGGTCAGGACTATGCCCGCACCTGCCGGATGTGGTCAGAGCGCCTGAGTGCGGCCTCGGACAAGGTGATGGGTCTGGGTTACGATCAGGGGTTCCTGCGCAACTGGCAGTTCTACCTGCAGATTTGCGCGGCATCCTTTGAGACCCGCCAGACCGATGTGGTGCAGGTGGAGCTGACCCATGCGACCTGAGACCGGCCTTGCCACTGTCCTCTCGCTGATCGCGGGGCTGTCGCTGCTGGCCGCCCTGTCGCTGGCGCCGCCCTTATTGGCAAGCTCCAGCGCCACCGGCCTCAAGGCGCCGGTGCAACTGGGTCAGGCCACACTGCGTTTTCTGGGGTTCGAGGTCTACACGGCGACGCTTCATACAGAAGGCGCGCAGCGGTTCGGCTGGGATCAGCCTCTGTCGCTGCGCCTGGACTACGCGCGCAGCTTTTCCAATCAGGAACTCCTGCAAGGCACGCAGAAGGAGCTGCAGCGCATCGAGGGCACGCAGCCCGACTTGCCCGAGATGTTGCAAAAACTGGCCACCTGTTACCGCCCTGTCCAACAGGGTGATAGTTACGTGGCCATCGCAACCGATCCGGATACGGTGGAAATGCGCCTGAATGGCCAACGCACCTGCCGGGTATCACACCCGGATCTGCGCAGGCGGTTCCTCGGCATCTGGCTGTCCCCCAACAGCCGTTCCGCGCGCCTGTCGGCACAGTTGCGGGGCGAGTGAACATGCACTGGCGGGTCAGCACATATGCGCTGATGCTGGCTGCGGCTGGGCTGCCGCTCTATATCCATTTGCCGCGCTACGCGACCGGCGAGCTGGGGATGAGCCTTGCAACCCTTGGCGTGATCCTTGCAGCCATCCGGGTGATGGATTTTGCGCAAGATCCCGCATTGGGCTGGCTGGTGGATCGCTACCCGGACAAAAAAACCGCCTTTGCGACTTGTGCCGCCCTGGGAATGGCGCTGGGATTTGTGATGCTCTACACGCTGCGCCCCGACGGCGGTGGTCTATGGTGGTTCATCGCGGCCCTTGTGCTGGTGTTCACCTCCTATAGCCTTGGAACCATTCTGTTTTACGGCCAAAGCGCGGCCCTTGCCGCACAAACCGATGGGCTGATCCATCTGGCCGGCTACCGCGAGGCGGGCACATTGGGTGGCATCATTCTTGCGGCCAGCGCGCCCGCCGTGCTTGTGATGCTGGGGGCCACGGGCAGCGGCTATGCGGCCTTTGGCGGAGTGCTGGCCGGTGTGTGCCTGATCGCACTCTGGGTCAGCCGCCCGCTGTGGCGTGTCTCGGCCCCTGCGCAATCTCCACTGTCGCTTGCGGAGTTGCGGGCCTCTGGCGGGCTGGGCCTTTTGGCGCTGGCCTTTGTCAACGCATTGCCGGTGGCGATCACCTCGACGCTGTTTCTGTTCTTTGTCGAAGACCGGCTTGGGCTGCCGGACCTGGCCGGGCCGTTTCTGATCCTGTTCTTTGTGGCGGCAGGGGTTTCTATCCCCTTCTGGACCCGCGCTGCGACGCGGCACGGCGCCGCCCGGACCCTGATCCTTGCGATGTGTCTGGCGATCCTTGCCTTTATCGGCGCTGCGCTGCTGCCTGCGGGGGCTGCGATCGGCTTTGCCCTGATCTGTCTCGGCTCCGGCGCGGCCCTGGGTGCGGATATGGTGATCCTGCCCGCACTCTTTGCAGGCGCTCTGGACCGCGCAGGGCTCCAGGCAGGGCGTGCCTTCGGGCTTTGGTCCTTTGCCGCGAAACTTGCCTTGGCGAGCGCCGCCATCCTGCTGCTGCCGCTGCTGGAACTAAGCGGCTACCGCCCCGGTGCCGAAAACTCTGAGGCCGCGCTCACGACCCTCACCCTCGGGTATGCGGCTCTTCCTTGTCTCATCAAATGCGCCGCCATCGCGCTGGCGCTGCAACTCCCCCGTGAAGAGGTCCATGTATGAAACTGCTCCTCGGCATCACCATCCTCGTGCTGCTCCTGGCGCTGTTGCGCCCCGGTTTCGGGTTCCGCGCACAGCGCCCGTCAGACTATGGCAACACCGATCCCGCCTTTGACATTCGCAAGCACCTGAACGGGCGCTTCATTTCCGAGGGCATGATCTACGGGCCCACCGGGCGCGTGGTGTCCCGGTTCGTGGCCGAGATGAACGGCAGCTGGGAGGGCGCCAAGGGCACGCTGACGGAGGATTTTGCCTACGCGGGCGGCGGCACACAGGCCCGCCAGTGGATGCTGGAGGTCGGCGAGAACGGCCGGTTCACCGCCACTGCCGAGGATATTATCGGTACCGGCACGGGGCAGCACACAGGCGCGACGGTACAGCTTCGCTACCGGCTACGCCTGCCGGAGGATGCCGGCGGGCATGTGCTGGATGTCACCGACTGGATGTACCTGATGGAAAACGGCACCATCATGAACCGTTCCGAGATGCGCAAATTCGGCATCAAGGTGGCCGAGCTGATCGCGACCATCCGCCCTGCCCCGGATGGCGCATCCGAGGCGCAGCCATGAGGTTCAATGGCCAGACATGGTGGATCATCGGCGCCAGCGAAGGTCTGGGGCGGGCGCTTGCCGAGGCGCTGGACAAGGAGGGCGCATCCCTGATCCTGTCGGCACGCGGCGCAGACCGGCTGAACGCGCTCGCTGAGACATTGCGCGATGCGCAGGCGCTGCCGATGGATGTCACCGATCCGGGGTCCGTGGTGGCGGCCTCAAGGCAGGCAAATGACGTCGATGGCGTCATCTATTGTGCGGGTCTTTATGATCCGATGACGGTGCAGGACTGGGAGCCGGAGGCGGCAGAGGCGATTTGCGAGGTCAATTTCATGGGCGCGATGCGGGTGATGGGCCGGGTTGCCCCGCGCATGGCGCGCCGCGGACAGGGGCATATCGTGCTGATCGGCTCTCTGGCTGGGTTCACCGGCCTGCCCGGCGCTATTGGCTATGGCGCGTCCAAGGCCGCCGTCATGCATCTGGGCGAAAACCTGCACCGCGACCTGCGCGACACCGATGTGAAGGTGCAGGTGATCAACCCGGGCTTTATCAAGACCCGGCTCACGGCCAAGAACGATTTCAAGATGCCGATGATCCAAACCCCGGAACAGGCCGCCGCCTGCTGCATGAAGGCGCTGCGCTCGAACCGCTTTCAGAGCTCCTTTCCCGCGCCGTTTTCCTGGGTGTTCCGCATCGCCGCGCATCTGCCCCGCAAATGGATCACGAGGCTGATATGACTGAACCGCGCAACGTGTTGATCTTTGGGGCGTCCGGCGGCATTGGCCGGGCCTTGGTCGAGGCTTATGCCGGGATGGCGACTGTCGAGCGGGTTCATGCTGTTGCACGCCGTGGGAACCTTGCCTTTTCGGGCGCTCAGGCAGCGCTGGCCAAAATCCAGCAGCATCGGGCAGACATCACATCCGAAGCCGACATCGAGGCCTTGGCCGCGCAGGTCTGCGCGCCGGATCTGGTGATCCTTGCCACCGGCCTGCTGACCGATCCGGAGACCGGACTCGCCCCCGAAAAAAGCTACCGCCATCAGGATATGGCTGCGTTTGAGCAGGTGTTCCGCATCAACACCTTCGGGCCTGCCTTGGTCGCCAAACACATCCTCGGCCGGATGCCCCGCGAAGGGCGCAGCGTGTTTGCCGCGCTGGCGGCGCGGGTGGGATCGATCAGCGACAACCAGCTGGGCGGCTGGCACGCCTATCGCGCCTCAAAGGCGGCGCTGTGCATGCTGATGCGCAACTACGCCATCGAAGTTGCACGCAAGAACCGCGACGCGATCTGTGTCTGCCTGCACCCCGGAACGGTGGACACCGCCCTTTCTGCGCCGTTTCAGGCCAATGTGCCGGACGGTAAACTGTTCACCGCGCACTATGCAGCGGAGCGCCTGGTATCGGTCCTTGCCGGATTGGGGCCGGCGGACAGCGGCAAACAGTTTGATTGGGCTGGCGCAGAGGTGCCGGCCTGAGCGGCGGCGACGTGCCGCCAGCGCGCATTCCCCCGCCCGTGATTGCGCCCCCGACGGCGTGCTGCAATTGCAGGTCATCCCAATTGCCCGCTGACTGGGACCTTGCACCCGGATCGAGAACCGGCGACATTGGACGGCAGACATGCCCCTTATCCGGCGCCAGGAGGGAGGCCGCCAGACGTGCTCAAATCTGTCCGCCTGCGCCTGCTGCTGCTTGCGCTCCTGCCGCTCATCGTTTTGATGCCGCTGCTGATGGTGCTGGCCATGGCGCGCTGGAATGCCGATTACGACAAGGTTCTGATCGCCAATGTCGAAAGCGATCTGCGTATTGCCGAGCAATATCTCGGCCAGCTGCAGGCCAATTCCGCGCGCGCCCTGCAAGAGCTTGCCAGTTCCGCACGGCTGGCCCGGGTCCTGTCTGACGGCGCTCCGCCGGCGCGGTTTCTCGACACCCAGCGCGAGGCGCTGCAACTTGATTTTCTTTACCTGCTACAAGGCGAGACCCTGACGCGGGAAAAGGCCAAATGGCCCGTGGTCCACGAGGCTGCCGCGGGTCGGATGGCCTCCGAGATCGACATCTTTCCAGCCGCCGAGCTGGAGGCGATTTCCCCCGCACTGGCAGCCCGTGCCCGCATCGAGCTGATCGAAACCGAAGCCGCCGCGCCGACCGACCGCCGCGTCGAGGATCGCGGCATGGTGGTGCATTCCGCCGCGCCCATCCGGGTCGAGGGGCACCGGGGGGTGCTGGTCGGTGGGATGCTGCTGAACCGGAACCTCGATTTCATCGATACCATCAACGCGCTGGTCTATCTGCATGGGCAATCCGATGTCAGTCGCCAGGGCACCGCGACGCTGTTTCTGGACGACACCCGGGTGTCCACCAATGTGCGCCTGTTCGAAGATGTCCGGGCGCTGGGGACCCGGGTCTCTGCCGCGGTGCGTGAGGCGGTTCTGGGCCAGGGCAAGACCTGGCTGGATCGCGCCTTTGTGGTCGATGACTGGTATATTTCGGGCTATCTGCCGTTGACCAACAGCTTTGGCACACGTGTCGGCATGCTCTACGTCGGGTTTCTGGAGGCCCCCTATCAAACCGCAAAACGGGAAGCCTACTGGATTGTCGTTGGCGCATTTGCGCTGGTGATTGCCCTGTCCGCGCCATTGTTCCTGTGGCTGGCAAAGGGGATCTTTGCCCCGCTTGAACGCATGACCCGCACCATGGCGCGGGTTGAACGCGGCGACCTCACCGCGCGAAATGGCACCATCGGGCGCCACGACGAAATCGGGCAGGTTGCCGATCACCTCGATACGCTGCTCGATCAGGTGCAGGAACGGGACCGGCGGTTGCGAAACTGGGCGGATGAGCTGAACACCCGTGTCGAGGAACGCACCCGCGAGCTGAAGATCGCCAATGAAAAACTCGAAGAGACCTTTCGCCAGCTGGTGATGAGCGAAAAGCTCGCCTCGATCGGTGAAATCACCGCCGGGGTCGCGCATGAGATCAACAACCCAGTCGCGGTGATCCAAGGCAATGTGGACGTGATGCGGATGACGCTGGGTGACGGGGCAGATCCTGTGCGCACCGAGCTTGACCTGATCGACAATCAGGTGATGCGGATCGGGGCCATTGTGGGCAAACTGTTGCAATTCGCCCGCCCGTCGGAATTCGGCACCTTTGCGGAACATGTGGATGTGGCGGCCGTGGTCCGTGACTGCCTGGTGCTGGTGGACCATGTGATCTCCAAACAGGAAATCCGCGTCCTGACGCAGTTTGATGACGCGCCCTGTGTGCGTATCGACCCCGGCGAGCTGCAACAGGTCATCATCAATCTCATCATCAACGCAAGTCAGGCGATGGACGGTCAAGGCACGCTTGCGCTCTCTGTCGCGGGCGAGAGCAGGAATGGCCATGCAGGCGTCGCCCTGCGCATCGCGGATACCGGACCGGGCATTCCCGCCGACCGGATTGGCCAGATCTTCGATCCGTTCTTCACGACCAAACAGGGCGAAGGGACCGGATTGGGACTGTCAATCAGCCAAACCCTGATACAAAGAGCGGGCGGCCACATCAGCGTCCGGAACCGGCGCGCCCGGGGCGCCGAGTTCCTGATCTGGCTGCCCGGCCCGGATCAGGCATCTGACGCCCCCGCACCCGGCATCCCGCCCGCAGCAGCGCCAGTCTGATGCGCGCATGCATCCCCGGGATCAGCCCGCGCGACCTCGGATCAGACGCCCCAGCTGGCACATTTGCGGTCGATGGTCTTGCGCGACACCCCAAGCCGGCGCGCCGCCTCGGCACGGTTGCCATCGCAGGCGTCAAGCACATGCATGATATGGCGCTGCATCACCAGATCCAGATTCTCGACCGCAGCCACGCCCGTCACCGAGCCGGTACCGGAAAAGGCCTCCGGAAACGCGCCCAGGATCACCGAACGTTCGATTAGATTGCGCAGTTCCCGCACATTACCCGGCCAATCGTATCGGGCAAATTTCAACAGCGTCTCTTCGTCCATTTCAAGCGCCGGCATGCCCAGGCTGAGCGAGAACTGCTCCATGAATTGCGCGGCCAGTTCGACAATATCCTCGACCCGCTCCTTCAGCGGTGGCATCTCGATATTGACGACATTGATGCGGTGGTAGAGATCCGCACGAAAGCGCCCCTCCGCCACTGCCTGCTGCAAATCCATGTTGGTGGCAAAGAAAAAGCGCAAGTTCAGCGGGATGTCGCGCTCTGCCCCCACGGGGCGCACTTTCTGATCTTCGAGCACCCGCAGCAGCGCCGCCTGCACCTGTTCCGGCATCTGCGCGACCTCGTCGAGGAACAATGTGCCGCCATCCGCATGCAGAAACAGACCGTCGCGCCGACGCTCGTGCTCCTCGATCACCCCGAACAGCTCTTCCGCCAGCCGCTCCGGCGACAGGCTGGCGCAGTTCACGGCGACAAAGGGTTTTTCCGCCCGGTCCGAGAGCGAATGCAACGTGCGGGCGGCGATTTCCTTGCCGGTGCCGGACGCGCCGGTAAACAGCACCGGCGTCGGCAAGGGGGCCAACCGTTGCAACATCTGGCGCACCTTTTCGATGGCGGCGGATTTGCCCAAAAGGCGGCCACGCGCGCCGGATTGCTCGGCTGAAAGCTCGTGCTTCAGCAGATAATTTTCCCGCCGCAGATACTTGCGGTCGAGGGCGCGCGCCACCGCGTTGAGGATCTGATTGGCGCGAAAGGGTTTGAGCACAAAATCCGCAATCCCGATCCTGAGCGCCTGAATGGCCGTATCGAGATCCGCATAGGCGGTCACCAGAATAGTGTCGGCAAACAGCCCCACCCGGCGCTGTTCAGCCACCCAGTCCAGCCCGGTTTTCCCCGGCATGATGTTATCCAGCACGATCAGGTCGAAATGGGCCTTGTCGAGAATATCAGAGGCGTCTGCCGCGGAGGCTGCCTGTTCCACGCGTTTGCAGCGAGGTTCCAGGATCTTGGTCATGAAGTGACGCATGCCGGGTTCGTCATCAATCACGAGGATCGATGCGGACGACAGCGATTCTGAGTATTCATCGCGGATGGTGGCGGAGACGTTCATCTGGCGCGTCAGTTCAGGCGCACGGCAGCACCGGAGTTCTGGTCCTGCGCGGAAAATCCTGCACGCTCCAGCGCAAAGTCAGCGCCCACCGCGATTGCGGCAATGAGGGCAAAGCCTGTCAGCATGGCTTTCATTTCAGTCGTCCTCCGGAAGTTTTGTCGCGGTTTTCAGATAGTCTATCAGATCCTGGCGATCCGTGGGGGCGGTGATGCGTTGCATCGGCATCTTGGACCCCGGAATATAGTGGTCAGGCCCTTGGTCGAACAGGGCATCAATGGTCTCGTCCGTCCAGATCAGGTCGGATTGCAGCAATGTCCGGGAATAGCGGTAGCCCGGCAGGCTGCCCGCCGCACGCCCGAACAGACCTGCCAGATGTGGCCCGGCCCGGCGCTGTCCCGCATCGTTCAAATCATGACAGATGGAGCATTTGCGCATGAACTGGCGCTCACCGTTGCTCATGGTTTCGGGGGCTTGCAGAAAACTGCGTGTCTCGTTTCCGGCAGCCTGATGGCTGTCCATCAGCGCAATGGGCCAGCCATAGATCACATCATGAATGCCCCCGGCCCAGATGCGGCTGCCATCGCGCGAGAACGCCAATGCCCAGACCGGCCCCTCGCGCATCGCCCTGAAATCGCGGGCAATGGACCAATTGCGGGTGTCGATCATCATGATGTAGCCATGACCGTCGCCAACCGCGATCTGCTGGCTTTGCGCATGATAGGCCAAGGCGAGGATCGGGCGGCGGTCGAGGGTGAAATCGGCAATCTGTGCGCCGGTTTCCATGTCGATCACCCGGGTGCCGCCATCCACCGCGCCATAGGCGAGCCAGCCCTCTTGCGACAGCACCAGACGGTTGATGCCAAACCCCTGTTCGGCCAGGAGCCGGGGTGTTGCGTCGGGCGTGTCATAGACCTGCACCTGCCCGGCCATGGTCGCGGCAAACAGGCGCCCTTTGGCATCAAAGCGCACATCGTTGACACCTGCGCCCACGGTGATCTGCTGCCCGCCACCGCCGTTCAGTGACCAAAGACCGATGGTGCCGTCCCAACTGGCTGAGGCCAGAGACGCCCCATCCAACGAGACATCCAGCGCACGGATCTTGCCCGCATGACGCCCGATGTGCTGCGGCTGTCCCTGCTGCCAGCGATAGATCACAAAATCATCGCCACCGCTGAACAGCGCCCCACGCGGGCCAAAGGTCACCGCAGTGGTGGCCGCGTCATGGGCCTCCAACCACGTAGGTCTGCCCTCCTGCCAAATGGCAGCAGTATTGTCGAAACTGGCGCTGGCCACGCGATCCGCATCATCCACGGCAAGCGCCATGATTGGCCCGCCGTGCCCTTTGAGGGTCACAAAGTCCTCTGCACCCGCGCCCCAGACGGGCGCAGCACAGAGCGCAAGGCTGAGCGCCAGTCGCCGCATCACGTCACTCCGCCGGGGTGGCGCCTGTGTTTTCAGCCTTGGCGCGCTCTTTCTTCTGCACTTCCTCAAGCCAGATCGAGTGGTGCTGATGCGCCCAGGCCTCATCCACCTCGCCAGAACCCATGGCATCATACGCGCCTTCCATGCCAAGCGTGCCGATATAGATATGGGCGATGATGATCGCCATCAGCACAAAGGCGACGATCGCGTGCCAGAGCTGGGCAAGCTGCATCTCCTCTTGCGGGGCAAGCTCTGTGGGCAAGACGCCGTAGCCAAGCCACTGCGGGATGCCGGTGTCATTGAGAATGGCAAAGGTCTTGGCAAAGAGCGGCAGTTCAAACGGGAACAGCAGCGACAGGCCGGAGACGGAGATCGAGGCCCCGAACAGGATGACCGACCAGAAAATCACCTTTTGACCGGCGTTGAACTTCTTTGCGGGGGGGTGTTTCTTGCCGATGATGCCACCGAACTGCTTGATCCAGACCAGATCCAGCTTGTTCGGGATGTTATGCGCAACCCACATGACAAACACCAGAATCAGCGCCAACATGAAGGCCCAGGAGACGGAATTGTGAATCCATTTGGAGCCGATGAGCAGCACCGAATTCACGTCCTTGCCCAGATACGGCTGGATCGCCACCCGACCAAAGAGCGTCAGAAGCCCCGTCAGACCAAGCAGGATGAAAGATCCGGCGAGGGTCCAGTGGGTCATCCGCTCGACAAAGGCAAAACGGGTCACCGTGCGCCCGGTCTTTTCCCCGTCGACACGGATACGGCCCCGCAGCAGGAAGAACACCGCCAGCGCGGCAATCGTGCCCAGCAGGAGCCAGCCACCATATTGCCGCAACGGGCCCGCCCGGACGGACAGCCAGTTCATACCGCCGTCCTGCACCAGAACCGTGGCCACATCGCCCCCGGCAGAGACGCGAATATCGGCGGAATTGTAGCGCAACGCCCGCCAGAGTTCGGGATCGGACTGGCCACCCAGGGTGCCCAGCTGCTGTGCAATCCCGGCGGCGCTGTCAGGGTCGCCCGTCGCGTCGCTGCGGAAACTGTCGTCCAGCGCCTCGCCACGTTGCCGCGCGAGAATGTCCTCCAGTGTCTGCGCCCCACCGGTGGCGGAACGATCAGGTGCCACGGGGGGTGCGTCCTGCGCATGGGCAGACAGGCCGCAGAGCAGGGCCAGTTTAAGGACGAATACGAAAATCAGGCGCGGCATGGATGGACCTCCCGTTGAGCCGGATTTGAGAAAGGAAACGTGCGCATAGAAGGAGGGGCCCGCCACAATGGCGGGCCGCCTCATAGTAGGCGTATTGGGATCAAAAGTGGGCGTCAGCCGCCCTTTTGATCGTAAGCGGTTCCCCAGCCCCAGGCGCCGGAGCCAAAGCCACGGGCCACCACACGCTCGCGGTAGACAGCGGAGACTGTGTCGCCATCGCCGGCCAACAGCGCTTTGGTGGAGCACATCTCGGCGCAGATCGGCAATTTGCCTTCTGCGATCCGGTTGCGCCCGTACTTCTGGAACTCGGCCTGAGAGTTGTTTTCCTCAGGACCACCGGCGCAGAAGGTACATTTGTCCATCTTGCCGCGAGAGCCGAAGTTGCCCGCCTGCGGATACTGCGGTGCCCCAAAGGGACAGGCGTAGAAGCAGTAGCCACAGCCGATGCAGAGGTCCTTGGAGTGCAGAACCACCCCGTCCTCGGTCTGGTAGAAACAGTCCACCGGGCAGACCGCCATACAGGGTGCATCGGAACAATGCATGCAGGCGACCGAGATCGACCGTTCGCCGGGCTTGCCATCATTGATGGTCACAACACGGCGACGGTTGATACCCCAGGGGACTTCGTGCTCGTTCTTACAAGCGGTGACGCAGGCGTTGCACTCGATGCAGCGTTCGGCGTCGCACAGGAATTTAGCTCGTGCCATATGTCCGTCTCCTTACGCTGGCATGATTTTGCAGAGGGTGGCTTTGGTCTCTTGCATCTGAGTGACCGAGTCATAGCCATATGTCTGCGCGGTGTTGGTGCTTTCGCCCAGCACATAGGGGTCCGCACCGTCGGGATATTTGTCCCGAAGGTCCTTACCCTGGAAGTGCCCGCCAAAGTGGAACGGCATGAAGGCAACGCCCTCACCCACCCGTTCTGTCACCATGGCCATCACCTTGACCTTGCCGCCTTCCGGGCCTTCGACCCAGACCTGAGCCCCATCCCGCACACCGATGTCATTGGCATCGCGCGGGTGGATCTCGACGAACATGTCCTGCTGCAATTCCGCAAGCCATGGGTTCGAACGGGTCTCATCACCGCCGCCCTCATATTCGACCAGACGGCCGGAGGTGAGGATGATCGGATACTCCTTGGAGACGTCGTTCTTTTGGATCGAGGCATACATGGTGGGCAGACGGTAGAATTTCCGATCCTCATAGGTCGGATAATCCGCCACCAGATCCCGCCGGTTGGTGTAGAGCGGCTCGCGGTGCAGCGGCACCGGATCTGGGAAGGTCCACACCACGGCACGGGCCTTGGCGTTGCCGAAGGGGGCGCAGCCATGCTTGATCGCAACCCGCTGGATCCCGCCGGAGAGGTCGGTTTTCCAGTTGGTCGACGGACCAGCAACCGCATCGATCGCCGCGCGTTCCTCGTCCGTCAGGTCGCCGTCCCAGCCCAGATCCATGAGCATCTGCATGGTGAACTCAGGATAGCCGTCCTGAATTTCCGCACCGGGGTTTGACACGCCTTCGGCCAGCAGATTGTCACCATCGCGTTCCACCCCGAAACGGGCGCGGAAACACAGGCCACCTTCGGCCACCGGTTTGGACATATCATAAAGGTTCGGCGTGCCCGGGTGGTTCATCTCGGGTGTGCCCCAGCAGGGCCACGGCATCCCGTAATAATCGCCATCCGCCGGGCCACCAACGGCCTGAAGCGTGGTGCGGTCAAACGTGTGCTGGTTCGCCATATGGAGTTTGATACGCTCCGGGCTTTGCCCCGTGTAGCCCACCGTCCACATGCCCGCATTGAACTCGCGGGTGATGCTCTCGATGTTGGGGGTCTCGGCGTCTTCCATCTCGATATTGCGGAAGAGACGATCTGCCCAGCCAAACTTATTGGCGAATTTGGCCAGGATCACGTGATCGGGCAGGCTTTCGAACAGCGGGTCCACCACCTTGTCGCGCCACTGCAGCGACCGGTTCGACGCCGTGACCGAGCCACGTGTCTCAAACTGAGTACAGGCGGGCAGCAGGTAGACGCCATCGGTGCGGTCATGCAGCACGGCAGAGACGGTCGGATAGGGGTCCACCACGACAAGCATGTCGAGTTTCTCCATCGCCGTCTTCATCTCCGTCATCCGGGTCTGAGAGTTCGGCGCGTGGCCCCAGAGAACCATGGCCCGCACATTGTTGGGCTGATCCATGTTCTCCTTGTCCTCAAGGATCCCGTCGATCCAGCGGGACACCGGAATGCCCGTCAGGTTCATCAGGTTCTTGTCCTTGCCGTCGGAGGATTTGACGGTTTCGAACTGCCCCTTGAGCCAGTCCATGTCTTCGCCCCAGACGCGGCCCCAGTGGCCCCATGCGCCAGCCGACAGACCATAATAGCCCGGCAGCGTGTGGCTCAGAACGCCAAGGTCGGTTGCCCCCTGCACGTTGTCGTGACCGCGGAAGATGTTGGTGCCGCCGCCGGAGGTGCCCATGTTGCCGAGTGCAAGCTGCAGGATGCAGTAGGCACGGGTGTTGTTGTTGCCGTTGGTGTGCTGCGTGCCGCCCATACACCAGATCACGGTGCCGGGACGGTTGTTCACCAGGGTCCGCGCCACGCGCTTGAGCTGGCTACCCGGGGTGCCGGTGACGCGTTCGACCTCTTCGGGCGTCCATTTGGCCACTTCGGTGCGGATCTGGTCCATACCCCAGACACGGGTGCGGATGAACTCCTTGTCCTCCCAGCCGTTTTCAAAGATGTGCCACAGAATCCCCCAGACCAGCGCCACGTCGGTGCCGGGACGGAAGCGCACATACTCGTCCGCATGGGCCGCCGTGCGGGTAAAACGCGGGTCACACACGATCAGCGGCGCGTTGTTCTGCTCCTTGGCCTTCAGCACGTGCAACAGCGAGACGGGATGCGCCTCGGCCGGGTTACCGCCGATGATGAAGATCGCCTTGGAGTTATGGATGTCGTTGTAGCTGTTGGTCATGGCGCCGTAGCCCCATGTATTCGCAACACCCGCAACGGTGGTGGAGTGACAGATCCGCGCCTGGTGATCCACGTTGTTGGTGCCCCAGTAGGCGGCGAACTTGCGGAACAGATAGGCCTGTTCGTTGTTGTGCTTGGCCGAGCCGAGCCAATAAACGCTGTCGGGGCCGCTTTCATCGCGGATCGACATCATCTGGTCGCCGATCTCGTCGATGGCCTGTTCCCAGCTGATGCGCTTCCACTCACCGCCTTCTTTCTTCATCGGGTACTTCAGGCGGCGCTCGCCGTGGGCATGCTCGCGCACCGATGCGCCCTTGGCGCAGTGCGACCCGAGATTGAAGGGACTGTCCCAACCCGGCTCCTGACCGGTCCAGACACCATCCTGCACTTCTGCCAGGACCGTGCAGCCGACAGAGCAGTGGGTGCAGACGGATTTGATGATTTCAACCTCACCCGTCGCAGAGGCCGCGGCATTGGCCTGCGTCACCGTTCCGCCGGTGGCGCTGATCGCCGCAAGCCCGCCGATGGCGAGGCCAGATCCGCGCAGGAACGCGCGGCGGTCGACGGCTGTGTCGCCGACCTTGGACAGGATACTGGTCCGCTGGGGGCGTCGCGCAACCCCGTTGGTCTTTTTCCTAAGCATTTTAAAACCTCCCTTGCTTGTCCCTGCAGTCAGGAACGCGCTGGGTTTATTGAGAAACCTTTGCTCAGTCGGGCGTCACGCAACCAGTCGGCTCAGGCATGAAAGGCATCCGGTCAGAACCGGGTGCTGTCGTAATAGGCGCGGGTATGCGCGGTATCCTGCATCTTGTTCGATGACAGATCCGGGGTTGCGGCCTCGGCCTCGCCTCCGGTGGTTGCAAGGGCCACCGCCGCTGCGGGCGTGGTGGTTGCAGCCAGTTTCAGAAAGTCGCGGCGGCTTGCGCCATCCTCTTTCCGTGACATGTGGATCCTCCTCCTCTTTCGGTCTTCAGGTCCAGTCGTTCGGGCGTCCGGGCCGCCCCGCCCTGCGCCTGCCTCCTGCGGGCGCATCGTCGTGGATCAGAGTGCTCAGCCCCCCATCCGAAATCCTTCGGCCTCAATCTCCATAAAGGCCCGCCCCACCGCGCCGACCGAGGCATACAGCACGGAGTTCTTTGCGCCCTCGAGGTCGGCAAAGAAATGCGCGGCCCACGGACCGATGTGTTTGTTGAAAAAGGTTTTCTGCTCCGCAAGCGGTGTGGCGGCACCAAATCGGCCCACGATCATCGCCCCCATCATCTCCATCAGGGAGGCAATGTTGTCTTCGGGCTCAAACACATTGGGCGCGCGGCTCAGCCCCCGGGCACTCATGTCCTTGCGCAGGGCTGCCAGCGGTTTCTCATTCAGGAAACCCGTGAGGTAATAGCTCGCATAGGGCAGCAACTCCCCCCGACCCAGACCGATGAACAGCGCGTTGAACTCGCGTTCGGCTCCGGCGGGTTTGGTGCGTTTGGCCACCCGTGCCAGTTGGGTGATCGCCTGCCCCAGCGGCGTCTCATCCCCTGAGAGCCCAGCCGTCTGTTCCAGCAGCATCTCGCTCGGCGGCGCGGCCAGCATCAGGCCAAGGTAGTTATAGAGATCCGCGCGCAGC
The DNA here is from genome assembly GCF_022348205.1 of Epibacterium sp. MM17-32. Lineage (NCBI taxonomy): Bacteria > Pseudomonadati > Pseudomonadota > Alphaproteobacteria > Rhodobacterales > Roseobacteraceae > Epibacterium > Epibacterium sp. MM17-32. The sequence goes on from NZ_JAKRFC010000015.1 coordinate 37,655, forward strand.
CGATCCTCTTCGCTGACCCGCTCTGTGGTCACGGCTGCGTCTGTCATCGGGCTCTCCTGTGTCATGGTGTTGCCTCCGCATCCTCAAAGACAAAGCGCATCCGGCGCGATGTCACCTGTGGCGGGGTATCCTCGATCTGCGCATCGCTCTGCGCCAACTCATCGGTTTGCACCGCTGCGACCTCGGCAGAGGCGACTGGCGCAGGATCTGCATCCGCTGCGTCCTTCGGCGAAATGGTGTCCTCTGGCGCATCAGAGGCTGCAACGTCCGGTGCGACGTCCTCGGCGTCTTGTGCTGCCGCTTCACGCTCTGCCTGGCGGGCCAGCTCCTCCACATGGGCGGTCATGCCTTTGCCGACCTGATAGGCGGTCTGGATGTTTTCCACCGCCATCGCCGCATCTGTGAAATCCTCGCCATAGTCGATCAGCCCGTCGACATTTGCCAGAACCGGGTTGGTGACCCAGAGCCGACGCAACGCGCGTGTCTTGAGACGTGCGGGAACGGCTTCGGTGAGAAACGCCTTGAAATCATCCCCCGGCCCCAACGTATCCGGGTCCGGCAGATCCAACTCGGCGAGAAGCTCTGCATCGCTGCGCTCTGCCAGTTCAGCGTCCCGCGCCTGCGCTTCGGCCTCCTTCAGCGCGCGGGCCTCCTGCGCCTCTTCCGCCTCGACCGCAGCGCGACGGCGGGACCAGAAATCCTGCGCACTCATTGCAGGCGCTCCTTACGGGCCTTGGCCGGGGCGCGATACACATCCGTCAGTTGCGGAATGCGCGCATCGCCCACGCCGTCCTCTTCCAGATCCACGCGCTGGCGGTCGCGACGGCGCTTCTTGAACTCTTCTTCCTTGAAATGCGCGAGGGTGAAATCGCGCACCCATGCCACCAGACCCGCAGGCATCTCGACCTTCTCGACCTGATCCTCGCCGGTGTCGGCATAATCCTGCGCCTCAAACGGCGAGGCCGTGACCAGCGTCACCGACGGGCGGGCATCCGGCCCCGGTCGCATCACCACGTAGATACTCGGCGGAGTGGCCGTGAGACCCTGCATGTAGGCCTCGGCATCGGCGCGGTGCAATTCGAGCGGCAGCGTGGCTGCGTGAAACTCGCAGGCCTCGCCTTCCTCGCGCATCAGGCTCCAGTCGGCGTCAGCGGCTCCGGGCAGCACCGCCACCACACGCCACGCCCAACGCGCCCAAGGCGTCACCCCCGGCGTGCGCCGGATCACGACCCCAAGCGGCATCACGTCCATCTTTGCGTAGTTCTGGTCCACGACCCATCCCTGACTCTTGTTGCGTAAGCTTGCCGCAAACCACACCGTGGACAAAAGCGAGCAGTTCACCACCTGCCCGGATTTTGGCCATCACTGGACAATTTGGCGGCGCCATTGCAGGGCAATCCGCCGAAGCGGACGAATTGTCTATTTCTAGTTTTTTTATCAGGCATTCAGTTTTTCTGATCGCTCGGCGAATCACCCTGCGGAACCCGGTCGGCGCAGCCAGAAACCGCGTCTTCGCGGCGGTTTACGTTCTGGCAAAAACATGCCTAGGGTATACCTCAAGACCCAGCGCAGAGCCCTGAATGCCAGCCTGACCGCCAGCGAGGAAAACATGCCCAAGCAGTTGATATTGTGTGATTGTTCCGGATCACAGCCGCTCGATTCAGAGGCGCTTAGCGCGGCCTCGGGACTGCCGTGTTCAAAGGTGCATTCCAGCCTCTGCACAACCCAATCTGAGGCCGCTGCCACCGCGCTGCAGGACCCGGACGCAATTTTTTGTTGCGGGCAGGAAAGCCGCTTTTTCACCGCCCTGGCTGAGGAATTGGGTCGGGAAGCCCCCCGGTTCCTCGACCTGCGGGACCGGGCCGGATGGTCCCAAGAGGCGCAGACCGCAGGCGATGTACTACCCAAAATGTCCGCCTTGGTGGCCGAGGCGCAGCTGGATATCCGCCCCGCCAAGAGCGTCGATGTGATCAGCGAAGGTCTGTGCCTGATCGTCGGCTCTGCGGATGTGGCGCTGCCTGCCGCCGAGAAGCTACAGGATATCCTTGGTGTTACGGTCCTGCTGACCGATGACGCCGCGCCGCCGCTCAGCCGCGGGTTCGACGCAATCCGAGGGCAGCTGCGCAGCGCGCGCGGGGCGCTTGGCAGTTTCGAGGTGACGGTGGACGCGCTGCAATCGCTCGATGTCACCGGGCGTGACTGGACGTGGAGCGCGCCCCGCGACGCAGGCCGCTCCGCGTGCGATGTCATCCTCGACCTGCGCGGTGACGCCCCCCTGTTCCCGGCCCCCGAGAAACGCGAAGGCTACCTGCGCGCGGATCCGAAATCGCCGGTTGCGGTGGCGGACGCGGTGCTGGCCGCCAGCCAGTTGGTCGGCACTTTTGAAAAACCGCTCTATGTGAAGGCGGAGCCGCTGCTTTGCGCCCATTCCCGCGCGCGTCAGACCGGATGCACCCGCTGTCTGGATGCCTGCCCCACTGGTGCGATCACGCCCAATGGCGACAGCGTTGCCATTGATCCGATGATTTGCGCAGGCTGCGGCGCCTGTGCTTCGCTCTGCCCGTCCAGCGCCATCACCTATGATGCGCCCCCGGCTGAGAGCCTGTTTTTGCGTGTTCAAACCCTCGCCAAGGCCTATCTGGCGGCGGGCGGCGACACGCCCCGGCTGCTGGTGGTGGACGCCCATGGTGCCGAGATGATCCGCCTCGCCGCGCGGTTTGACCGTGGCCTCCCCGCAAGCGTCATTCCGCTGGAGGTCGAGGCCTTCAACACCTTTGGCCATGCAGAAATCCTCGCGGCGCGTGCCGCTGGGTTCCGCGAGGTTTGCCTGCTGCCCGGGCCGCGCGCCGATCTTGAGGTTCAAACGCGCGAGGTTGATCTGGCCAATGCGATTTCCGCTGATGCCGCGCGCCTGCTGCATGCGGCAGAACCCGAGGCGCTGTGTGATGCACTCTACGAGACCCGCGATCTGCCCGCAGCCCCCGCGACAGTCCAACGCCCCATGGGCACCCGCCGCCAGATCACCCGACAGGCCGCCTTGGCCCTGAACGCCGCTGACACAGAATTGCCACTGCCAGAGGGTGCACCCTATGGCGCAGTGCTGGTCGATCAGGATGCCTGTACCCTGTGCCTGTCCTGCGTGTCGCTCTGCCCGTCGGGGGCGTTGGGGGACAACCCGGACCTGCCGCAGCTGCGCTTTCAGGAAGATGCCTGCCTGCAATGCGGTCTCTGCGCCAATGTCTGCCCGGAGGATGCCATCACCTATGAGCCGCGCCTGAACCTTGCCGCCTCGGCGCTGGATCAGGTGGTTCTGAATGAAGAAGAGCCCTTTGCCTGCATCGAATGTGGCAGCCTCTTCGGGGTCAAATCCACCGTGGAGCGGATCATGGAAAAGCTTGCGGGCAATCATGCGATGTTTGCCAACCCGGATGCCGCCAAGATGATCCAGATGTGCGATGATTGCCGCGTGAATGCGCAATTCCACCAAAAGGATTCTCCCTTCGCGGGCAAGGAAAGTCCCCGGGTGCGCACCACTGAGGATTATCTCAGCACGCGGCGCGACCATTGACGCAAACTTGCGCCACTGAGCCCTTCCAACCCGCGCGCGTAGCAGGCACCATGCAGCCGCGTGACCTGACCAGGCCAACCACCAGACCAACCAAGGAGTAGACCCGCGTGTCCATCACCCGCGACGCCGTCCTCGACGCCCTGAAGACCCTGAAAGACCCCGTGAGCGGCAACGATATCGTCGCCGCAGGCATCATCCGCGCCCTCACCATTGAAGGCAGCAATGTGCGGTTTGTGCTGGAAATTGATCCGGCCAAATCCGAGGCCTACGCGCCGGTGCGCGATCAGGCCGAGGCACTGGTGAGCGACCTCGCGGGTGTTGAGAAAGTCTCGGCCCTGATGACGGCGCATAGCACCAAAGCTCCGCCGGATCTCAAACCCAACAAACCCGCAGAGCCGCAAGGCCCGCAAAAGATCCCCGGCGTCGCAAAGATCATCGCAGTCGCCTCGGGCAAGGGCGGCGTGGGGAAATCCACCGTTTCGGCCAACCTTGCCTGCGCCCTCGCGCAGGCTGGCAAACGCGTGGGTCTCTTGGATGCGGATGTCTACGGCCCCTCGCAGCCGCGCATGCTGGGTGTCTCTGGCCGACCGGCCAGCCCCGACGGCAAGACCATCCTGCCGCTGCGGAATCACGGCGTCACCATGATGTCGATCGGTCTGATGACCAATGACGATCAGGCCGTGGTCTGGCGCGGCCCGATGCTGATGGGCGCGCTGCAACAGATGATGATGCAGGTGCAATGGGGCGCGCTCGATGTGTTGATCGTGGACCTGCCGCCGGGCACCGGCGACGTGCAGATGACGCTGGCGCAAAAGGCGCAGGTGGACGGGGCGATTGTGGTTTCCACCCCGCAGGATGTGGCCCTGATTGATGCCCGCAAAGGCATTGATATGTTCCACAAGCTGAACGTGCCGATCCTCGGCCTCATCGAGAACATGTCGACCCACATCTGTTCCAACTGTGGCCATGAGGAGCATATCTTTGGCCATGGCGGCGTTGCGGCAGAGGCTGAGAAACTGAACGTACCGCTTTTGGCAGAGGTGCCCTTGCATCTGGATGTGCGTTTGGCGGCGGATGGCGGCGCGCCCATCGTGGTCTCCAAACCCGACAGCGCACAGGCTCGGGCCTTTCAGGACATCGCCGCAGCCCTCGTGGAGCGCGGCGCCGCATGAGCGAGACTGTCACCTTCCCCCCTCTGATGACGGGCGAGGCCGCAGGTCCGGGACAGGACCCGTTTGATCTCGCCTGCCAGAAGGCCGAGCTGGGCGTCGATGCCGGGCTTGTGGTCTATGACCTCGGCACTGACGTCTTGCGTGCCGCACTGGTGCTCGCACCCGAAGTGCCGCTGGCCAAGGCCATGGCGATGCTGCCCGTGTGCGGCCTGGGCTTTCAGAACGCCCTTGGCGCGCTCGCCCCGCCCGAAGTTGCCGTGCATCTGGACTGGGACGGTGGTCTGTTGATCAATGGCGCGCGATGTGGAAGCCGTCGCATCGCGGCCAGCACCGATGCACCCGACGCCCAGCCGGACTGGCTGGTAGTGGGCTTGGACCTGCCGCTCTGGCCTGCGGGCGACGGGGGCGACACACCGGATCAAACCGCGCTCTATGCCGAAGGCTGCGCCGATGTGGCTGCGCCGCGCCTGCTGGAAAGCTGGACCCGCCACTGCCTGCATTGGATCAACCGATGGGACGAAGGCGAACTCAAAGCGCTTCATGCAGAATGGCGCGGGCTTGCGCATGGCATCGGCGAAGATCGCCAGCAAGCCGGGCAGAGTGGTACCTTCCTTGGCGTCGATGAGGATTTCGGCATGCTCCTGCGCGACGACACAACAACCCATCTGATCCCGCTCACCACTGTTCTGGTGCGGGACTGACAGGAGAAAGACGCGATGAAACTGGCCCGTGCCATTCATTTTGACGAAAGCGACATGAACGTCTTTGCCAGCCCCGCCCGCACCGGGGAATGGTGTATTTCCGGTGGGTTCGAGTTCTCCAACTGGAGCGAGGGCGACCTTGTTGGCAAGCAGCGTCAGGCCTTTGCCAACGGCTGGATGGGGCTGGAGACTGCGGGTCGGGTGACATTTGTCGCCGTGACCCAGATCGAGGCCGACGAGGTCACCACGCTGATCGAACAGCTCGCCCGGCATTTCATGGAGACCTATGGCGCGCCGGATATGGCCAGCGCCCGCCCCGTGGCCGAAGCCGAGATCGACCATATGGCAGAGCTTTGCGAGGATCACGCCCCCAACACGCTGCTGACAGTTGCGCGAGACCTGACCGAGGCTGGCGTGCGCGAGAGTTTCCGCGTGATCGAAGCCCAATCCGCGGGGCTAGAGCAATTCGCGATCCATGTGACGGATGACTGAACCACGGTATCCCCGGTTAGCAGCAAACGCGATAACGCATTAAGGATTCCGCATCTATTGCGCAGTAGCTTTGCGCCAACCACGTTTGTTTAGGACATCTTTCATGCTGAAATCTATCGCTGCGGCGCTCGCCTTGTCTCTGATGGGTGGCTTCGCGCAGGCCTCGACGCTGTTCCTTGAGGCTGGCAATTGGGCGGCGGTCTACAAGGGCAACACCTGCCACGTCTATACGCTCTCCTCCGCGCGCGACACCTCCGGCTATCTGGAGTTCACGTTCGAAAACAACGGTCTGAATGCCACCTTCGACTATATCTACACGCCTTACGGCCCTGACGAGGTCGAGGCCCCCTGGGATGAGGCTGCGGACAGTGTGACGCTCTATCTGGGGGATGAGCCGGTGTGGTTTGGTGACGAGATGTTTTTCTATACCGCACCGGGCTTCACCTATGGTGCGAGCCTGACACCGGGCTTCATCTCTGAATTGATCGGCGCCATGCTCACCACCAAGGGCGATTTTGGCTTTGCGGTGGATCGCGCAGCCGAAGGTGAAACCTGGCTCTACGGTGGTTTTTCCCTCTCCGGGCTGGATCAGGCCTTGGCCAAAGCGGGCGAGATGTGCCAATTCGACCCGCGCGCCCTGCCGCAATCCTGACGGGCGCGCGCCTTGGTTCAACTGGGTGGCCCCTTTGGGCCCACCGTCAGAGACAGCCGCGCGGGATGACCTCGGTCCACTCGCGCGTCAGCACCACCTCTTCACCCTCATAGGCTTTGATCCCGCGCCAGAGGGTGAAATTCTCGGTGTCGCAATGCATCGAACTGTCGGTCTCGATCCGAACGCCCCAGTCCTCCTGATCGTCTTCGCCATCGCGGCCAAAGTTGAAGACCCAAGCACAGTCAAACCGCGCGCTGGCCGGATCATCGGGGTGGATCGCATAGCGCATCCGCACGTTACTGGCGACACGCTGGCCATGGGTCAGATCCTGCGCCGCGCCATAGCTGTCAAAGCTCTCCAGCACATGAGTCCCGTCCGCTTCCACCCGTGTCTCGGCCTCGCCCCACGGCTTTTCCAACACCTCGGCCTGATACTTCGGGTAGTCACGCGCCGCGCACGGGGCCTGGGCCTCAATCTCGACCTCGACGCGGCGCTCCGGCAAGATCAGCGCGCACCCATCCAGATGTAGCGTGATCTCGGCAGCCTCCGGCGCGGGCCAGACAATCGGCCAATAGGAGGTCGACAGCGCCAGCCGCAATTGATGCCCGGCCAGCACCCGATGCGCGCATTCATTCAGCTCAAACTCCACCTCGTAGCGCTTGCCCGGCTCCAGCCGCGTTGCCACCTCATGGCTGTCGTCATGGCACAGGTTGCGGGGACGATAGGTGATGCGCTGCGACTGACCGGAGGGCGCCACATCGCACAACCGCGCCACCACCTGCGCAACGGGTTTGTCGACACTGAAGGCCAGCCGCACACGCGGACGGCCCAGGATCTCCATCGGGGCGAGCAACGCGGTGCTGTCAAAACAGGTCGAGGCCCGGTCATCCACACTCTGGTCGCCGGGGCGTTCATTGTCGATCCGGATACCGGGGCAGAAATAGCCGCCCGCCTGCCCAACGGTCGCCGGGCTGTGGACCCTCGCCGTACCCGCCTGCGGCTCGGGTGCGAATCCCCCCTCGGCCAGCGGCCACACCACGTCTATGACATCGGGCGAGGGCCACTGCGCTTCGGCCACCCAACGGCCATTCTGTGGCAGGTTCTTCGGGCTTGGCGCAGTGAACTCCTGCATAAAGACCCGGTAGTCGGGCAAGGCCTCTGCCCCGGCGTCCTCCCCTTTGAGGTATTGATCAAACCAGCGCAGCACCTCGCCATGAAAATCCGCTGCCTCAATCTGAGAGATATGGGCATAGCGGTGTTCCCAAGGCCCCATCAAGGCCTTGGCCGGCGCGCCGGTCATCTTTGCAGCCAGCGCGGATGGGGCGTTCACATAGGCGTCGGCCCAGCCGGTGATTGCCAGCACCGGCGCCTCAATCGCCGACCAGTCCTCGCAAACAGAGCCATGTTTCCAGAACGCATCCCGCGTCTGATGGCGCAGCCAATCCGCCGCCATAAAGGGCAGATCATTGATCCGGCCCAACCATTCCGCGCGCCAATCCGGGCGCAGCTTCGGATCCAGTGGCCGGGTCATATAGGCAAACATCTGGCTCGCCCAGTTCTTGTTATCGCTGAGCAGGCAGCCCCCCATATAATGGATATCGTCAGCATAGCGATCCACGGTGGAGGCCACCGAAACCACCGCTTTCAAGGCCTCCGGTCGGCGGTAGGCCATTTGCAAGCCATTGAACCCGCCCCAGGAAATCCCGATCATGCCGACCTTGCCCGTCGACCAGGGCTGCTGCGCGATCCACTCCAGCAGCGCCTCACCATCCGAGAGTTCCTGCTCGGAGTATTCGTCATCAAAGCGCCCGTCGCTGTCACCGGAGCCCGCGATATCCACCCGCACACAGGCATAGCCATGGGCGGCAAACACCGGATGCGTGGTGGCGTCCCGTGGGGCCGTGCCATCGCGTTTGCGGTAGGGCAGATACTCAAGGATCACCGGAAACGGGCCTGGGCCTGCGGGCTGCCACATCCGCGCCGCGAGCCTGCGCCCATCGGGCAGCGGGATCCACAGGTGTTCAGTCACGGTGATGGGAGTCTGCGCGGACATGTCGGCCTCGTTTCCTTGTGCGTTTGGGCAGAGTGTGCGCGAAATCCGGACAGGGCGAAACTGCGCACTTGTACGCGAGATGATGCAGATGTACGCACAGTCGCGTCACATCGCGAAAGCTCGGACCATGCGCACGGCCTTCAGTCAGAATCTACGGTTTCTCTGCGCCGAGGCCCCCTCGATCGCGCAGATCTGCCGCGAGATCGGCCTCAATCGGCAACAGTTCAACCGCTACCTTTCGGGGGCCGGACTGCCCTCGGCGCATAACCTGCGCCGCATCGCGCGTCATTTCGACGTGGGAGAGGCCGATCTTTTTACGGACCCCGATCACTTCGCAGCCGCACGTCGCCCGACCACCGCGCCCAAGCTCCCCGCGCCGCTCTTGCACATCGGCACGGGTTTTGCCGATCAGGCCCGCCCCCTGCGCCGGTTTCTCGGCACCTATCATGGGTATTTTTGCACGCCCACATGGCCCGGACAGGTGCTGCGCTCGCTGATCCATCTCAAAGAGGTCGATGGCTATGTGGTAAGCCATACATTTGAGCGCGCCCACGCAAGTGATGGCAGCATCCGCCAGCGCAGCACCTATCTGGGGCTGGTTGCAGAACGCGGCGGACGGTTGTGTCTGACAGAGCGTCCCCGCAACACCGTCGGCGCTCTCTCAGAGACGATATTGATGCCGGAACACCCGCATCAGATCTCTTATCTGCAAGGGCTGGTGCTGGGGGTCTCTGCCGGGGCCAATCGGCGCCCGTTTTCCACCCGCACGGTCTGGGTGCGGCTTGAGGAAAAACGCACTGCGCGCGACGCCCTTGCTGATGTCGGTGCCCTGCCTAAGGATAGCCCGCGCCTCGACCCCAAGGTGCGACGTCTGCTTGGCGATGAGGTGCCTTTAAGTGTGACGCTCGACGCCTATCCGCCCAGTTAGTCTGCCTTGCGCGGCAATACCGGTGCCGAGCGGTCAAGCGCCAGCTCCGCATCCGAAAACACCCAAGGTCCCCGCACGCCCGGCACGCCTTCGGGCGCGATCTGCATCTGTCGATGTTTGATCTGCGCGTCGTCGAACGCCTGCCCGATGGTGTTGATCGGCCCCGCCGGAACGGTCGCGGCCTCCAATGCGGCAAGCAGCTCCGCCTGGCTCCACTGTGCCAGCGCCGCCGTCAGCATCGGCGTCAGATCACCCCGGTTTGCGACCCGCAACTGGTTGGTGCGAAAACGGGGGTCATCCTTGAGACCTCCGAGGTTCAGCACATCGCACAGCCGCGTGAACTGACCGTCATTGCCGACCGCAAGGATCACATGCCCATCGCGCACCGCCATCACCTGATAGGGCGCGATATTGGGGTGCTCATTGCCCATGCGAGTGGGGCTGTCACCCGTCACCAGATAGTTCATATTCTGGTTCGCCAGCATGGCCGTGGCACAATCCAGCAAGGACATATCGATATGCTGTCCCCGTCCAGTCCGGTGCCTCTGCTCGACGGCGGCCAGAATGCCGATGCTGCCGTATAGCCCTGTCACAACATCCGTGATCGCGACGCCCACCTTTTGCGGCTCACCCTCCGCTGCGCCGGTGATCGACATCAGCCCCGACATGCCTTGCAGCAGGAAATCATACCCCGCGCGGCTGGCATAAGGCCCATCCTGCCCAAACCCCGTGACCGAGCAATAAATGAGCCGCGGATTCACCTCAGCGAGGCTTTCATAATCGAGGCCATATTTCGCCAGTCCGCCGACCTTGAAGTTCTCGATCAGGATATCTGCGCCCGCAACCAGATCGCGGACCTTGGCCTGCCCCTCTGGCGTGCGAAAATCTGCGGTGACACATGTTTTGCCCCGGTTGGCGGCATAGTAATAGGCTGCAGTCTTGTCTCCGTCCCGCTCCACAAAGGGCGGCCCCCAGCGGCGTGTGTCATCGCCTTCGGGGCTTTCGACCTTCACCACCTCCGCCCCCAGATCCGCCAAGGCCTGCCCGATCCACGGACCGGCGAGAATACGGGCGAGTTCCACCACCTTGAGACCTTGAAGCGGGGTCATGCTGGAATGTCCTTTGCAAGTTAAACACTTTGGTTCCTTGCATAGCCGACCCGATCACCAAAGGCCAATCCCATTGCTCAGAGACGACACGGCACGCCTGCCCCAGCGCACCCGCAGCGCACCGCAGGTGCGCTGCCGGGCCCAACGGGTTTGACGGCATTTTTAATGCGGGCAAACCGGGCGGGAGCGCCCCCTTCTTGCCCCCGGGCTTAAAACCCGCTTAGACGGACACACCGTCCAGCAGCGCCGCGCGTTCGACCTCACCCTTTTTGCCCGCCATCACCACATCACCCCGGCGCAGCACCACAAAACGATCCGCCAGTGCATAGGCAAAATCAAAATACTGCTCGACCAACACGATCGCCATTTCGCCCTGATCGCGCAGCAGTTTGATGACCTCGCCGATCTGGGTGATGATATTGGGCTGAATGCCCTCGGTCGGTTCATCCAGCACCAGCAGCTTGGGCCGCGTGATCAGCGCACGCGCGATGGCCAACTGCTGCTGCTGACCGCCCGACAGATCCCCACCCCGGCGCGAGATCATCTCCTTCAGCACCGGGAACAGATCGAAAATATGATCCGGGATGTGATGCGCGCTCTTGGGCAGGCAGGCAAAACCGGTCTCCAGGTTTTCCTTGACCGTCAACAGCGGAAAAATATCGCGCCCCTGCGGCACATAGGCGATGCCTTTCTGCGCCAATACATGCGCCGGCAGCACCCCCAGCACCTCACCGTCCAGCGTCACCCCTCCGCCCGAGCGCGCATGGGTGCCGGTGATCGCCTTCATCAACGAGGTCTTGCCGACCCCGTTGCAGCCCATCACGCAGGTCACCTCGCCCACCTCGGCAGTCATCGAGACCCCGTTCAGGATCTGGCTATGGCCGTAGTGCAATGTGATATCGTTCAGTTCCAGCATATGTTCAGCGCCCCAGATACACGTCGATGACATGCGGATCAGCCGTGACGTGGTCCAGACCGCCCTCGGCCAGAACCGCCCCTTCATGCAGGACCGTGACCTTGCAATTGAGGCGGCGCACGAACTCCATGTCATGTTCGACCACAACCACGGCGCGGGTGCGGGCGGCCTCGACCAGCAGATCGGTGGTATGCGCGCGCTCTTCCGGCGTCATGCCGGCAGCAGGTTCGTCGACCAGCAGAAGGCGCGGCTCCTGCGCCAGCAGCATGCCGATCTCCAGCCATTGTTTCTGCCCATGCGACAGTTCTCCCGCGATGCGATCAAGCTGGTCCGACAGACCAACCTCCTCGGCCAGCTCCGAGACACGTGCGAGATGGGTATCCTCTGCCCGGAAGGTCAGGACCGACCACCATCGGCGCGGAGCCTTCAGCGCCATCATCAGATTTTCCCGGATGGTTTGATCCTCAAACACCGTGGGTTTCTGAAACTTGCGCCCCACCCCCGCCTGCGCGATCTGCGCTTCGGACAGAGTGAGCAAGGAGATGGATTTTTCACCAAAGAGCACCCGCCCCGCGTCGGGCCGGGTCTTGCCGGTGACGATATCCATGAAGGTGGTCTTGCCCGCGCCATTGGGGCCGATCACCGCGCGCAGTTCCGCCGGGCCAATCTGAAACGACAGGTTGTTGATCGCCTTGAACCCGTCAAAGGACACGGAGACACCGGACACCTCCAGAAGCGTATTCATCTGACTCATGCCTTGTCCCCGCGGTTCAGAAGGTCAAACAGACCGCCGATGCCCTTGGGCGCAAACAGCGTGACAAGCACGAAGGACAGCCCAAGGATCACCTGCCACCAGTCCACCCATTGCACGGTGTAGAACCCCAGATTGATGTCGGGCGCTTGCCCGCCGGTGAACCAGGTGGAGACAAGGCTGACAAATCCCGCACCCAGAACCGCGCCATAGAGCCGCCCCCGCCCGCCGATGGCGACCCAGACCGCCAGGTAGATCGAGGCGATGGGGGCAATCTCTGCCGGGTTGATGATCCCCGCCTGCGGATAATAGAGCGCGCCCGCGATGGCCGCGATCATCGCGGTCAGAGTGAACAGCATCAGCTTGAAGCTTTCGACCGGGTAGCCGAGGAAGCGCACGCGGGCCTCGTTGTCGCGAATGCCGCGGATGACGGAGCCGAACTTGCCGGAGACCACCCAGGCGCTGAGGAGATAGCCCAGCCCGAGGGCCAGCGCCGAGGCCCAGAAGAACCAGAGCGAAATCGCCGATTGTGGCGCCGTGACACCGGGCAGGTTCTGCAAGCCCGAAAGGCCATTGTTGCCGCGCAGGCCGGAGTCGTTCTGGAACAGGTAAAGCGCCAGCGCCAGCGTCATCGCCTGGGTCAGGATCGACAGATACACGCCGGTGACGCGGCTGCGGAACGCCAACCAGCCAAAGACCAGCGCCAGGATCGCGGGCACCAGCAGAACCAGAGCAAGCTGCAGCGTCAGACTGTCGGCGAACATCCAGATCACCGGAAAGTCCGACGCGCCCACCACGCCGAAGATCTGGCTGCCGATGCCGTCGATCACCTCTTGCGGGGTTGGCGGGATCACGCCCTGGGCAAGCGAGGCCTCCACGATGATCTCGGTGCGCGCATACATCAGCCACATGCCGATCATGTAACCGCCGAGACCGAAGAAGGCGAAATGGCCCAAGGACAGGATGCCGCAATAGCCCCAGATCAGGTCCATCGCGATGGCCACAAGACAGAGGCAGAGCGTTTTTCCCAATGTCTTGATGAAAGAGGTGGAAATGAGACCGATGCCAAACCCTTCGGCCAGGAGGCTGACGCCGAGGGTGAAGGCCGCGAGGCCCAGAAGGAAGACCAGCACCGAGGGGTTTTGGGCGACAAAGGATCTACGCATGGCGCGCCCCTCCTGCGGCGGGGGGCCAGCCCCCCGTCCCCCCCGAGGTACTTGGAAAAAGATGAAGGGTCATGGCGGTCAATCTCCTGCTGCGCGGCCTTTGAGGGCGATGATGCCGCGGGGCCGGAACTGGATGAAAATGATGATGAAGATGATCATGTAGGTCTGGGCGGCGAGCGTATTGGAGGGGTTGAGCCACTCGATCCCCTTTTGCAGGGTGCCGATCATCGTGGCGCCGAGGAGCGCGCCCCAGATGTTGCCGACACCGCCGACCACCACGGTCATGAAACTTTGCACGATATAGTCGGCGCCCAGCTCGGACGTGACCTTGGCGTAGAGGCCGATGGCAACGCCTGCGATGCCCGCGATGCCGGAGCCGAGACCGAAGGTCAGCATGTTGACGCGTCCCGGGTTGATGCCCATGGCGGCGGCCATGCGCGGGTTCTGCGTCACTGTCCGGGTTTCAAGCCCGAGACGGGTCCGTTTCATCAGGAAGAGGAAAAAGCCGAGGAAGATCAGCGCCAGAACAAAGATCGCGATGCGGATGTAGCTGATCGCCACCACGTCGTTCAGGACCAGTGCCCCATCCAGCCAGCCGGGGGCCGTCAGTGGACGCGCCTGGGTGCCGAAGATGTTCTTGGCCAGCTGCTGCAGGGCGATGGAGATGCCAAAGGTCGCAAGCAGGGTTTCCAGTGGCCGATTGTAGAGGTGGCGGATCACCAGACGTTCCATTGCGACGCCAGCGGCAAAGGTGACGGCAAAGGCGAGCGGGATAGCCAGCAGGATCGACACCGTGTGGTTCGGGATCACCTGCTGCACCAGATAGCCGGTATAGGCGCCCATCATGATGAATTCGCCATGGGCCATATTGATGACCCCCATCAGGCCAAAGGTGATGGCAAGACCGATCGCCGCCAGGAAATAGATCGAGGCCAGTGAAATCGCATCCAGCCCCAGGTCCAGCGTCTGATTGAGACCGACACGGGTGGAGATGCCCTGCAGCGCAGCAAGAGCGGCGGCGGTCACCTCCGGGTTCGGCTCCGCGTAGGTTTCAAAGAACACATGCGCCGCAAGTGCCGCGTCGATCTCCTCGTCCCGGACCAAAGGCGCGACCTTGCCTTCTTGCGCCAAGGTGTCATAGGCGATGGCACGGGCGTCCGGGGTCGAAAGCCGCACCAGCGCGACGCCTCCGACGGTGCCGCCCTCGACATGGTTCGACAGCACGGTCCTGATCTGATCCGGCGTCTGGCGCGCTGGCGCCAGTTCCGCCTCCGCCAGCATGTCATAGGCTTCGAGACGGCCCAGATCGGGCCCTCCGGGAGACAAAACACGGGCGAGGTTGATCCCTTCGGGGAGGTCTGTGGAGATCTGCAACCGCGTGGCGACCAGCGGGTTGAGTGCGGCACGCAGATCAACGCCGAGATCGCCCGACATGTCCTTGATCGCGGCAACGCGTTCGGCCGGATCACGCCCATGGCCGATGGTCAACAGGCGCTCGATCCGCAACTTCCGGGCCTTCAGCTCGGTATCGGGTTCGGTGTCGATAGAGGTGCGCAGAGGGGCAAGCAGCCCCGCCTCCGGTCGGCGCTCGATGGCGGTCAACGCCTCCTCCCGAAGACTGGGGTCGGGGTCGGACAGCTGGAACCGGACCAGGGCGGTGGCGATCAGCCCGCGCACGCCACTGTTCGGTTTCAACTGCTTGAGATCATCCTTCGGGACGGTCGCGATCACCGCGCCGCTGTCGATATCCGTCAGACGATAGGTGCGATCCCCCATGTCCGCGCCGACAAAGAACAGACCGTCCGCGCGGCGTTGCCAGATGGTCTTGTCCTGCCAGGCCGACAGGAACATGGGCACCGCCGGCAAGTCGGAGGCGACGATGCGGTCAATGACCGGTCCGATGGTCCTGCGTGAGGCTTTGGAGATCAGAGCGGCATCCTGTTGCAACAGCTGTTGCAGGGGGCCGGCCTCCTGCGCGTGCCCGGGTCTGGCGAAACTGGCCAGAGCCAATGCCAGCACACCGCAGAAGAACAGCAGCAGATCAGCACGAAATTTACATGTCATGGAAGGTGGTCCGGCCCTATTGGTGCCGCCGGTTGAACCCGGAGGTCGGTGTCAATCGGCTCCGGGGCCGTCAGGCACCCGGAGCTCGTCAGGAGAAATCAGTAGTTGGATTTCAACTGCACACAGGTCTCGGTCTGGGTATTGTACATGCCACAGCCAAGATCCTTCCAATCCGAGGTCAGGACAGCGGAGTCGGGCAGGAAATCGGTCCACGCGTCGCCGGGCACCGGATCGGTGGCGGAGATGATGTCGAACTGGCCGTCCTCCTGGATTTCGCCGATCAGCACCGGCTTTGCCAGATGGTGGTTCGGCAGCATCACGGCGGTGCCCCCGGTCAGGTTCGGGAACTCCTGACCATACATGGCCGTTCGCACCGCATCGACATCCGTTGTCTCCGCAGCGCTCACCGCATTGGCCCACATGTTGAAACCGATGTAATGCGCCTCCATCGGGTCATTGGTGACGCGCTCCTGCCCCATCAGGGTCTTCCACTTGTCGACAAAGGCCATGTTGGCTTCGGTGTCGGCAGATTGGAAATAGTTCCACGCGGCCAGGTGCCCCACAAGGTTGGAGGTATCAAGGCCGGAAAGCTCTTCTTCGCCGACGGAGAAGGCCACCACCGGGATGTCATCGGCAGAGATACCCGCCGCCGCCAGCTCCTTGTAGAAGCCGATATTGGCGTCGCCGTTGATGGTGGAGATCACGCCGACCTTCTTGCCATCCGCGCCCAGCGCCACGACATCAGCGACGATCTTGGACCAGTCGGAGTGGCCAAAGGGCGTATAGTTGACAAAGATATCCTCAGCCGGGATGCCCTTGTCCTGGAGGTAGGCCTCCAGGATGTTGTTCGTGGTCCGCGGGTAGACGTAGTCGGTGCCAAGCAGCGCGAACTTCTCCACGCCCAGTTCTTCGAGGAAGTAATCCGTCGCCGGGATCGCCTGCTGGTTCGGGGCGGCGCCGGTGTAGAAGACGTTCTTGGAGCTCTCTTCGCCTTCGTACTGGACCGGGTAGAACAGCAGGCCGTTGAGCTCTTCGATAACGGGGAGGACGGATTTGCGGCTGACCGAGGTCCAGTTGCCGAAGATCACGTCGACATCATGAACGGTCAGCAGTTCGCGTGCTTTTTCGGCAAAGAGCGGCCAGTCGGAGGCAGGGTCGACCACCACGGCCTCCAGCTCGCATCCCAGCAGGCCACCTTTGTCGTTCTGATCCTCCACCAGCATCAGCATGGTGTCCTTGAGCGTGGTTTCCGAAATCGCCATCGTGCCGGACAGCGAGTGCAGCACACCCACCTTGATCGGGCAGTCTGCGGCGGCGGCGGCGCCTGCGCCAATGGTCAAAGCCAGCACGCTGGCAGCGGTTTTGGTGAAAAACGTCATCGTAGATCCCTCCACGCAGGGCACATCGGGCCGCTGTCGCTTGCCGAACCGGCAGCGGAGCATTACCTTCCCACCCTGCAACTGTTGTTGCGATTGAGTGTGGCGGCCCGGTCGAGGTGCAATTCGCAGGGTCGTCACACGCCTTATCGTTAGCGGCCGGACCGGGGCCCCGCATTCTTGGCGGCGGGGTCATCCTCTCCGGACGGGTTCAGATTTCTGCAACGCCGCATCGCTTGGCAATTGCCAGCCCCGGCCGCTCGCGGACAAATCACCACATGCCCATTTATTGGGCGGCTTTTGCGCAAAACGGCGCAAAAATCGTCAAACACGCCATTCAGCCGCCTGAAACTGCGGTCTGAAATGGCACTTCCGCGCCCAGGCTGGGACAAATCGAACCGTGAGGACACGCCATTGGAACCGACCCGGTGGCGGCATTTCGGGGAGAGGGCGATCAATCACATCACCGACATAACGGCACGGACGCCCGCGCTGGCCGATGCGCCTGCCATCGCTCAACCCCGGGCGATCGGGCGGGCGCGCCTCTCGACCAAGCGCCGTGGCGATGGTCAGGTCGCGCTCGATCACCTGCATCAGTCCGGGGCGCTGAAACTGCTGTTTCCCCAGGGCCGCCCGCCGCTGGAGGCGGTTCTGGTGAACACTGCAGGCGGCATTACCGGAGGTGATCACTTTGCCATTGACGCCTTAGCCAGGCCGGACAGCCAGCTGACCCTCACCACCCAGGCCGCCGAACGCGCCTACCGCGCGCAACCAGGGCAGAGCGGCCAGATGACCACACACCTGAGCGTCGCCGCCCGTGCCTGCCTCAATTGGCTGCCACAGGAAACCATCCTCTTTCAGAGCAGCGATTTCACCCGGAGATTGCAAGCCGATCTGGCAGAGGACGCACGGCTCTTGCTGGTAGAGCCGCTGGTGTTCGGACGCGCCGCAATGGGCGAGGCGCTCACCTCCGCGCGGTTTCGCGATCACATCCAGATCCGGCGCGCGGGACAGCTGGTCTATCGCGATGCAATCCATCTGCAAGGCGATCTGGCGGCGCAGCTCAGCCGTCCGGGCGTGGCTGGCGTCCTGTCGGCGCCATGCAGCGCGATGGCGACCCTCCTGCTGGCCGCACCAGACGCCGAGGCGACGCTGGGGGGGCTGCGCGCTCACCTGCCGGACGGCGGCGACGCCCTCGGCGGCGCCTCGCTCCTGGCCCCTGATTTACTGCACATGCGGCTCTTGGCGGTGGATAGTTTTGTCCTGCGCCAGAGCCTGCTGCCCCTTCTTGACAGGCTGACCGAGGGTGGCCTGCCCCGTTGCTGGAGACTTTGACCATGAAAGCGCCACATCCATGAACCTGACCCCGAGAGAAAAGGACAAACTGCTGGTCGCCATGGCGGCCGAGGTCGCGCGCAAGCGGCTCGCCCGCGGGGTCAAACTCAACCACCCCGAGGCAATCGCGCTGATCACCGATGCTGTGGTCGAAGGCGCACGCGATGGCCGCTCCGTCGCAGAAATGATGCAGGCCGGGGCCGAGGTCATCACCCGTGCAGACTGCATGGCCGGCGTGCCCGAGATGATCCACGAGGTTCAGGTCGAGGCCACCTTTCCCGACGGCACCAAGCTGGTGACCGTACACAACCCCATTCGCTGACTGACCGCTTTCCAAGGACTGACCGATATGAAATCCCGCATTGCCCTTTCCCTCGCTGCCCTGCTGACCGCCAGCCCTGCCTTTGCGCATCAGGACCCGGCCGGGCATGGATCCTTTGCCGCTGGTGCCAGCCATCCGGTGTTCGGCCCGGATCATATCCTCGCCATGGTGGCGGTGGGTCTATGGGCCGTTGTGCAGGCGCGCCGCACGGGTGAGACCCGCGCACTCTGGCTGCTGCCGACCGCCTTTGTGGGCATGATGACGCTCGGGTTCCTTCTCGCCATGCGCGGCGTGGACCTGCCCCTGGTCGAGCCGATGATCCTCGCCTCTGTCATGGTGCTGGGCGGTATGGCTGCGCTGGCCCTTCGGATGCCGCTTGCGGGGGCGGCGGCGATCACCGGGATTTTTGCGCTGTTTCACGGCCATGCTCACGGTGCGGAAATCGGTGCGGCCGCGGCCCTGCCGTATCTGGCAGGCTTTGCGCTCTCCACGGCTCTGCTGCACGGCGCCGGTGTTGCGGGTGGGCTGACCTTGGCGCAGCGCAGCGCCACCCTGCCCCGCGTCCTTGGGGCCTGCGTTGTCCTTGCCGGATCCGCACTTGGACTCGCAGGCTGAGGAGCGCTTCACATGATCCCCGGAGAGATGTTCCCCGCCAGTGGCGAATTGACCCTGAATCAGGGGGCCGAGGCCCTCACCTTGATGGTTGCCAATACCGGCGACCGCCCGGTTCAGGTGGGCAGTCACTACCATTTTGCCGAAGCCAACCCGGCGTTGGAGTTTGACCGCACCGCCGCTCGTGGTCTGCGCTTGGACATTGCCGCAGGCACCGCCGTGCGGTTTGAGCCCGGTCAGCGCCGCGAAGTGCAACTGATCCCGATTGGGGGTGCGCGCACGATCTATGGGTTCAATGCTCAGGTGATGGGGGAGTTGTGATGGAGACGCTGAGGGCCGCGACCGAGCCTGGGTGGGCGCCGCTGCCTTCGATAATGAACGCGCCCTCACGCCCCAGAGCAGCGAGTTCGCCTGTCTATACGATGCCAACGCGCCCTCCCTGGGGGGAGGGTCGGACGCGGCCCGGCCTGTCGTCCGGGCGGGTCGTTTCGAGATCTCGACTTACCGATCTGCCTCGACAAGCAGGATCAGGAAAAACTGAATGTAGACACGAAAAGGCGCTCCTTGATGAAGGGCGAGCCGCAGCGGCTCAGGAACCTCCCAATCTTCACACATCACAATCTTCCCAAATGCACGACACGCAGAACACCCGGTCCTCTGCCGTGCATTGACAAGAAAAACATATCTAGAACAGCAGGATAAGCCCGACATGCCCGCCAAGATCTCCCGCTCTGACTATGCTGCCATGTATGGCCCCACCACCGGGGACCGCGTGCGGCTGGCCGATACTGACCTGATCATCGAGGTGGAGCGCGACCTCACCGGACCTTACGGCGAGGAGGTCAAATTCGGCGGCGGCAAGGTGATCCGTGACGGGATGGGGCAGGCACAGACCACGCGCGCGGCGGGCGCGGTTGATACTGTGATCACCAATGCGCTGATCCTTGATTGGACCGGCATCTACAAGGCTGACATCGGCCTGAAGGATGGGCGCATCCATGCCATCGGCAAAGCCGGAAACCCGGACACCCAGCCCGACGTGACCATTATCGTTGGCCCCGGCACCGAGGTGATCGCGGGCGAAGGGCGCATCCTCACGGCGGGTGGGTTTGACAGTCATATCCATTATATCTGCCCACAACAGATCGAGGATGCGCTGCACTCTGGTCTCACCACCATGCTGGGCGGCGGCACCGGGCCAGCGCATGGGACCTTGGCCACCACCTGCACCCCCGGTGCCTGGCACCTTGGTCGCATGATGCAGGCGGCGGATGCGTTTCCGATGAACCTCGCCTTTGCCGGCAAAGGGAATGCTTCGCTGCCGGCTGCCATCGAGGAACAGGTAAACGCAGGTGCCTGCGCGTTGAAACTGCACGAGGACTGGGGCACCACCCCCGCAGCCATCGACTGCTGTCTCGGGGTTGCCGATGCGATGGATGTGCAGGTGATGATCCACACCGATACGCTCAATGAATCGGGTTTTGTCGAACATACCGTAAAGGCCATGAAAGGCCGCACGATCCATGCCTTTCACACCGAAGGCGCAGGCGGTGGCCATGCCCCCGATATCATCAAGATCTGCGGCGAGGAGCATGTGCTGCCGTCCTCGACCAACCCGACGCGGCCCTTCACTGTGAACACACTCGAAGAACACCTCGACATGCTGATGGTGTGTCACCACCTCGACAAATCCATCCCTGAAGATGTGGCCTTTGCCGAAAGCCGCATTCGCCGGGAAACCATCGCGGCCGAGGACATCCTGCACGATATGGGGGCGTTCTCGATCATCGCGTCGGACAGTCAGGCGATGGGGCGCGTCGGCGAGGTGATCATCCGCACGTGGCAGACCGCCGACAAGATGAAGAAACAGCGCGGGCGGCTTTCGGATGAGGTCGGCGAGAACGACAATTTCCGCGTTCGCCGCTATGTGGCGAAATATACCATCAACCCGGCGATCGCGCATGGTATCTCGCATGAGATTGGCTCGATCGAGGTGGGCAAACGCGCGGATTTGGTGCTGTGGAACCCGGCGTTCTTTGGCGTGAAGCCGGAAATGGTGCTGATTGGGGGCACAATTGTCTGTGCCCAGATGGGCGATCCCAACGCCTCGATCCCGACGCCACAACCGGTCTATTCCCGGCCCATGTGGGGGGCCTATGGCCGCTCTGTTGAACACTCCGCCGTGACATTCGTGTCAGAGGCGGCGCAGGCGGCGGGCATTCGCGGCAAACTTGGCCTGGCAAAACAAACACTCGCCGTGAAGGGCACGCGGGGGATCGGTAAATCCGCGCTGAAGCTCAACGATGCGACACCACATATCGAGGTCCACCCGGAAACCTATGAGGTGCGCGCAGATGGGGAACTGCTGACCTGTCAGCCAGCGGCGGAGCTGCCCATGGCGCAGCGGTATTTCCTGTTCTGAAGCGCAAACCAGCTGCAACCACGAGATAGTCGCGCGGCTGCCCCCTTGGCCAAAACACGGCGACAAATCCATCAAAGGCCCCATCATCATGCCGAAATATTCAGCAAAATCAGAATCTTCACCGCTTGCCTTGTCACAGACGCATGGCGGGAATGCGTCAATACTACCTACCTATTTGCTGCACCGCAGCTATATTGGTGTCACGGGAGAGACATTCTTGAACACAGGAGCACATCCCCATGGCATACGCATCGAACGCACAAACACGCGCCCCCTTCAATCCGCTGGGCCTGATCGCAGGCTTTTTCCGCGCGATTGGCAACGGTCTGGTTCACCTCGCAGAATCCAACCATCGTGTGAACCGCGCCCGCACCTTGATGGCGCTGTCCGACGAGGAACTGGCAAAGCGCGGCCTGAAGCGCGACGACGTTGTAAAACACGTCTTCTCGGACATCATGTACGTCTGAGCCTCTGCGCGCAGAGTTATCTGAAAACGACCACAGCGGGGGGCCTGTCATGAGCGCCCCCCGGCTGACCGCCCGCCACTACCACGGGCACCCGCATGACCAGAGCCCTCGCGACCGCGTGGTGCTCGACTATGACGCCCGCTTTCTGCGTCGCAAGGTGCTGACCTGCGAGAGCGGTGAGCGCCTGCTGGTTGACCTGCCCAATACGACTTCGCTCGATCATGGCGGCGTTCTTCTGCTGGAGCGCGGCGGCGAGGTGCTTGTGGTCGCAGCCTCTGAGCCGCTGTTGGAGGTCACCGCAGAGCACCTGCCAAGGATCGCCTGGCACATCGGCAACCGCCACACCCCCTGCCAGATCGAAGACACCCGCCTGCTGATCCAGCGAGATCATGTGATCCGGGCGATGCTCGACCACCTCGGTGCCACTGTGCGCGAGGTCGAAGAGCCGTTCACCCCGGAAGGTGGCGCCTATGGCCACGGGCGCACCCATGCGCATGAACATGGGCATACGCATCATCACGGCCAAGCCGATCACGACCACAGCCATGAGCACTGAGGCCACGCTTTTGTTGATGCAATGGCTGTCGCCTGCCTATCCGGTGGGGGCTTTTGCCTATTCACACGGGCTGGAGTGTGCGGTGGCAGAGGGGCACGTCAGCGATGGGAACGGGTTGTCCCGATGGCTGACAGACCTTCTGACCCATGGGGGCGCACGCTCTGACGCGGTGCTGCTGGTCTGTGCCTATCGGGCAGAGACGGCCACGGACCTGTCCGAGATCGACGCCACCGCCCGCGCGTTTTGCCCCTCGGCCGAGCGCTTGCAAGAGACCGACCTGCAAGGCGCGGCGTTTTGCCGAACCACAGCCGCCACCTGGGGCAATGACCTTGCGCAGCTTACCTATCCGGTGGCGGTGGGATGTGCCGCACGGCAACATGACATCCCGCTGGACCTCACCGTGCAGATGTATCTGCATGCATTCCTTTCAAA
Source organism: Epibacterium sp. MM17-32 (assembly GCF_022348205.1). Taxonomy (NCBI): domain Bacteria; kingdom Pseudomonadati; phylum Pseudomonadota; class Alphaproteobacteria; order Rhodobacterales; family Roseobacteraceae; genus Epibacterium; species Epibacterium sp. MM17-32. The sequence continues at coordinate 60,749 of NZ_JAKRFC010000015.1, forward strand.
CCTCATCGCCGCTGGCCAAAGACTTCTGGCGCTTGGCCAGACAGACGCGCAGCAGCGCCTCTCTGCCCTCTCGCCGCACTTGCGCGACACAGCCGGAGCCGCCTTGTCCAGCACGCTCGACGATCTCCTTGGTGCGAGTTTTGCCGCAGACATCGCATCCATGCGCCATGAAACCCAATATTCAAGGATCTTCCGCTCATGACTTCGAAGACCACTTCGCACAATGGCCCGCTTCGCGTTGGGATCGGTGGCCCCGTGGGTGCAGGCAAAACCACCCTGACGGCGCAGCTGGCCCGCGCGTTGAAGGATCATCACTCCATCGGTGTGATCACCAATGACATCTACACGCAGGAGGACGCCGAGGCATTGATGCGTCAGCAGATCCTGCCGCAGGACCGTGTGATTGGCGTCGAGACCGGGGGCTGTCCGCATACGGCCATCCGCGAAGATGCCTCGATCAACCTCGCGGCCGTGGCCGAGATGCAAAAACGCCACCCGGAGGTGGAAATCGTGCTGATCGAGAGCGGTGGAGACAACCTCTCTGCGACGTTTTCACCGGAACTGGCGGATGTGACGCTCTATGTGATCGACGTCGCAGCGGGCGAAGAAATCCCCCGCAAGGGCGGCCCCGCCATCACCCGGTCCGATCTGTTGATCATCAACAAGACCGATCTGGCACCACATGTGGGGGCCTCACTTGAGGTGATGGAACGCGACGCCACCCGGATGCGCAAGGGCTTGCCATTCGTCTTTGCCGCGATGCGCCATGGGACCGGCGTGGAACAGGTGATCCGACATCTATGCGAGATCGGTGGCCTCGACTCACCCGCAAGCCGCGCGGGCACAGACATGGGCTGAACGTTGAGGTCAGAACCGGCAGACTGTCGGCGTCAGACCTGCGTCACAATCGCTGCCGCTGCGTGATCCGCGGTCGGGCAATAGGCATCTGACGCATAGACCTTGCTCAGGGAAACGCCCGCGATCAGGGCCGCCAAGGCAACGGTTTTGATGTGTTGGACCATATCACTTTCCTCCAAATCTCGGGCGTGTAATCCGCTTTGTATGGGAAAGACCGTACCGGGCGGCGCTTTGGGACACTATGAACCGCTTCACACAACTGCGGTTTTTTTTGCATGCCCTGTTGGTACGACAGCGCTGTCATGGCATACAGACCTCGAACAAAGCAGAGAAGCAGCGGGCAGATCCGAACATGTCACGGACCCTGAGACAGGATCGGGCAACCGCGCTTGGCTATCGCGATGAGAGGTCTGAATTAGATCTGGCATTGTTAGCGCTAACTTGGCATATAGGCGGCGAGAGTCGACGCAGCCGTCCCTTTTCGCCCCGCCCGGCCCCGGCCAGCCTGATAGCCGGTCCCGCCGCAGACCCATGAGGAGCTGATCCGATGAGTGATATTTGGCACAAACTCCAGGCCCATCGTGCCGCGACAGAATCCACGCCGCTGGCCGCGCGGTTTGCACAGGACGCTGATCGGTTTGACCGGTACACGGCATCCGCAGATGACATGCTGTTGGATTACTCCAAGACCGCACTGGATGACACGGCACACGACCTGCTGTTGCAGCTGGCCGAAAGCGCGGATCTCACCGCAAAGATCGACGCGCTGATGTCGGGCGAGAAGATCAACACCACCGAAGGCCGCGCGGTGCTGCACACTGCCCTGCGTGCTCCGGCAGACGCGGTGATCGAGGTGGACGGCGAAAACGTGGTGCCCGGTATTCAGGAGGTGTTGACCCGCATGGGTGGGTTCGCATCTGCCCTGCGCGATGGCAGCTATGTGACCAAGTCCGGCAAGGCGTTTACGGATGTGGTGAATATCGGCATCGGCGGCTCTGACCTTGGTCCCGTGATGGCGACACTGGCGCTTGCCCCCTATCACGACGGGCCTGCCTGTCATTTTGTCTCCAATGTGGACGGCGCGCATATTCATGATGTGTTGGCGGGGTTGAACCCTGAAACCACATTGATCGTGATCGCCTCGAAAACCTTCACCACCATCGAGACGATGACCAACGCCCAGACCGCCATCACATGGCTACAAGGCACTCTTGGCGAAGATGTCTCGGCGCATCTGGCGGCGGTATCGACCGCGATGGACAAGACCGCCGCGATGGGCATTCCCGACGCCCGCGTCTTTGGCTTTGCCGATTGGGTAGGCGGGCGCTATTCCATGTGGGGGCCGATCGGTCTGCCAATCATGATCGCTGTGGGGCCAGAGGCATTTCGCGCGTTCCTTGATGGCGCGGCGGCGATGGATCAGCATTTCCGCAGCGCGCCACTGTCTGAAAACCTACCCGCGCTTCTGGGGCTGATTGGTGTCTGGCACAACAATATCTGCGGCTATGCTTCGCGCGCGGTGCTGCCCTACGATCAGCGGCTCTCCCGCCTGCCTGCCTATTTGCAGCAGCTTGATATGGAGAGTAACGGCAAGTCCGTCGCATTAGACGGCACCCCCCTGCCCCGCGCCTCTGGCCCCGTAGTCTGGGGCGAGCCGGGCACCAATGGCCAGCATGCGTTTTACCAGCTGCTCCATCAGGGCACGCAGGTGGTCCCCACCGAATTCCTGATCGCCGCCACAGGTCACGAGCCCGATCTGGCCCATCAGCACAACCTGCTGAAGGCCAATTGCCTCGCCCAATCCGAGGCGCTGATGCTGGGACGGTCCTGGGATGAGGCGCGCGAGATCGCCGAAAACCGCGGTTTTAGCGGCGCTGACGCTGACCGAATGGCCGGGCATCTGAGCTTTCCCGGCAACCGTCCCTCGGTGACCATTGCCTATCCCAAACTGACGCCTTTCGTGTTTGGCCAGATCGTTGCGCTATATGAACACCGTGTGTTCACCGAAGGCGTGATCTGGGGGATCAACTCCTTTGACCAATGGGGCGTCGAGCTGGGCAAGGAACTGGCGACCCGCCTCCTGCCCATGGTCGAAGGGGCAGATGCATCCCAAAAAGATGCCTCCACCCGTGGCCTGCTGGCCAAGCTTTCAACCTGACCCGCCAACCAAGAGGAAGACACTTATGGTATCCCGCGTCATCCCCGTAGACAGTTTCGACTTCGTCTTGTTCGGCGCCACCGGCGACCTTGCACGGCGCAAAATCCTGCCGAGCCTGTTCCACCGGTTCCAGATCGGCCAGTTCGACGACACCAGCCGCATCATCGGGGCGTCACGCTCCAAGATGGATCAGGGCGAGTTCCAGACCCTCGTGGGCGACGCGCTGAAGGAATTCGGTGACATCCCCGCCGATGCGGAGCCCGATGTGGAGCGGTTTCTGGCGCTGCTCGACTATGCCTCCGTCGATGCCAAGGGCGAAGGCGGCTGGTCCGACCTCGGCAGCAAGCTGCGCGATGGTGTGGTGCGGGCGTTTTACCTCTCGGTTGCGCCTTCGCTCTTTGGTGACATTGCCGGGCGGCTCAAATCCACCGGCATCGCGGATGACGACAGCCGCATCGTGGTCGAAAAACCCTTTGGCCACGATCTGGCCTCGGCTCAGGCGCTGAACGCAGCCCTGCGCGAGCACTTTGAAGAAAGCCAGATCTACCGGATCGACCACTACCTTGGCAAAGAAACGGTGCAAAACCTGATGGCGCTGCGCTTTGCCAATTCGCTGTTTGAACCGCAGTGGAACTCGCATCATATCGACCACGTGCAGATCACCGTCTCCGAGAGCATCTCTGTGGCGGGGCGTGGTGAATACTACGACAAATCCGGCGCGATGCGGGATATGGTGCAAAACCACCTGATGCAGCTCTTGTGTCTCACCGCGATGGAGCCGCCCTCGACCTTTGAACCCAACGCCGTGCGCAATGAGAAACTCAAGGTGATCGAAAGCCTCGAGGCGACGCCGATGGACAACATCGTGCGTGGGCAGTACCGCGCCAAGGCGGGTGACGACAGCTACCGCGACCATGCGGGCAATCCCGCCAGCCGCACCGAGAGCTTTGTTGCGATGAAGGTCGAGGTGGCCAACTGGCGATGGGCGGGCACGCCGTTCTACCTGCGCACCGGCAAATGCCTGCGCGAGCGGGTGTCGGAGATCGCCGTCTACTTCCGCAAGCCGCCGCACAATATCTTTGGCGAGGACAACGCCATTGATGGCAATATGCTGGTCATTCGCCTGCAGCCGGACGAGGGCATCACGCTCAAGACCACCATCAAGGATCCCGGCCCCGGCGGCATGCGCCTGACCTCGGCGGATCTGGACATGACCTTTGCCGACAGTCTGCCCGAGGCGGGGCGCCCGCAGGACGCCTATGAGCGGCTGATCATGGATGTGATCCGCGGCAACCAGACCCTGTTCATGCGCGGCGACGAGGTCGAGGCCGCCTGGGCCTGGGCCGATCCCATCGTCGGGGCCTGGGACAATTCCACCCGCGCGCCGCAACCCTACGATCAGGGCGGCTCGGGACCCGAAGACGCGCTCCTGCTCCTGCATCGCGATGGCCGCCGCTGGCGCGCTATCGGCGCCTGACCCTGTTGTAAGATCTGAAAAGGAGGCACGCCAATGTCGCTCAATGCCACACTCGCCGCCGTCACCGACCGTATTATCGAACGCAGCCGTCCCACGCGCGAGGCCTATCTTGCCCGGATGCGCGCCGCCGCCTCCAAAGGCCCCGCACGCGCGCACCTCAGCTGTTCCGGTCAGGCCCATGCTTATGCTGCCACCGGCCCGGATCAGGAAACACTCGCCACCGGCACAGGCGGCCACCTCGGGATCGTCACCGCCTATAACGACATGCTCTCGGCGCATCAGCCGTTTGAGACCTATCCGATGTTGATCCGCGACGCCGTGCGCGAAGCGGGCGGCACCGCGCAGGTGGCAGGCGGCGTTCCGGCCATGTGCGATGGAGTCACGCAGGGCGAAGCAGGCATGGAGCTGTCGCTGTTTTCGCGCGACAGCATCGCCATGTCCGTAGGTATTGCGCTGTCACACAACGTCTTTGACGCCGCTGTCTTCCTCGGCGTCTGTGACAAGATCGTCCCCGGTTTGGTGATTGGCGCGCAGGCCTTTGGCCACCTGCCCGCAGTGTTCCTGCCTGCCGGGCCGATGACCTCCGGCCTCTCGAATGACGAAAAAGCCCAGATCCGCCAGAAGTTTGCCAAGGGTGAGATCGGTCGAGATGAGTTGTTGAAGGCCGAAATGGCCGCTTACCATGGCCCCGGCACCTGTACGTTTTATGGCACCGCCAACACCAACCAGATGCTGATGGAGTTCATGGGGCTGCACCTGCCCGGCTCCTCCTTCGTCAATCCCGGCACCGAGCTGCGCGATGCGCTGACCAAAGAAGGCGCGAAGCGCGCGCTGTCGCTTTCGGCGCTTGGCAATGACTACACGCCGACCTGTGATATCCTTGATGAGAAGGCGTTCGTGAATGGTATGGTCGGACTGATGGCCACCGGCGGCTCCACCAACCTGCTGATCCACCTGATCGCCATGGCACGCGCCGGCGGGATCATCCTCGACTGGCAGGATTTCTCCGAAATCTCTGACGTGGTACCACTGATCGCGCGGGTCTATCCCAACGGGCTGGCGGATGTGAACCACTTCCACGCCGCAGGCGGTCTGGGCTACATGATCGGCCAGCTGCTGGACGCGGGCTACCTGCACCCCGACACCAAAACCGTGACCGGCGAGGGTCTTGGCTCCTACCTGATGGAGCCCTTCCTGGATGCAGGCGCGCTGACATGGCGCAAGGGCACCACGGAAACGCTCAACGACAAGATCGTACGCCCTGCTTCCGACCCCTTCCAGCCCACCGGCGGCCTTGCGCGCCTCACCGGCAACCTCGGCACCGGGGTGATGAAGATCTCCGCCGTGGCCGAGGAGCACCGTGTGGTCGAAGCTCCGGTACGGGTCTTCCACGATCAGGACGAGGCCAAGGCCGCCTTCAAGGCAGGCGAACTCGACAAGGGTGACGTGGTTATCGTGGTCCGCTTCCAGGGCCCCAAGGCCAATGGCATGCCGGAGCTGCACTCCATGACGCCTTTCCTGTCGATCATGCAGGGGCGCGGGCAGAAAGTGGCGCTTGTCACCGATGGACGCATGTCCGGTGCTTCGGGCAAGGTGCCCTCGGCGATCCATGTGGTGCCCGAAGCCCTGGACGGCGGCGTGATCGCCAAACTGCAGGATGGCGATGTGGTGCGGGTGGATGCGCTGAGCGGCGATCTGCAGGTGCTGACCGAAGGCGTGCTCGACCGCCCCGCCGCCACCGCCGACCTCACATCCTATCAGCACGGCACCGGGCGCGAACTCTTCGCCCTGTTCCGCAATTCCGTGACCTCCGCCGACACCGGCGCAACCGTATTTGGAGTCTGATCCCATGGCCCTTACCCCGCAAGACGCCAGCAAACAGGCGCGCGAGATTTGCGCGCTGGCCCCCATCGTTCCGGTTTTGGTCGTCCACGATGTTGCACACGCCCGCCCCCTGGCCGAGGCGCTGGTGGCCGGTGGCCTGCCCGCACTGGAAGTCACCCTGCGCACGCCCGCAGCCCTCGATGTGATCCGCGAAATGGCGCAGGTCGAAGGCGGCGTTGTCGGCGCCGGTACGCTGGTCACCCCCGCCGATGTCACCGCCGCCGTTGCCGCGGGCGCCAAATTCGGTGTCTCCCCCGGCTCCACGCCGCTGTTGCTGGACGCCGCACTGGCCGCCGATCTGCCGATGCTGCCGGGGGCAGCCACCGCATCCGAGGCGATGGCGCTGCTGGAGCTTGGCTATGACATGCTGAAGTTCTTCCCCGCCGAGGCCTCTGGCGGTGCGCCCGCACTCAAGGCCATTGGCGCGCCCTTGCCGCAAATCTCCTTCTGCCCCACCGGCGGCGTCAGCCCGGCCAATGCCAACAGCTACCTGAGCCTGTCGAACGTGATCTGCGCCGGTGGCAGCTGGGTTGCACCTGCCAAACTGGTCGAGGCAGGCGACTGGAAGGCGATCGAAGAGCTGGCCCGCGAAGCCAGCCAATTGGAACGCGCCTGACCCCCACGCAGGCGGTCCCGCGACAGGACAGAGGCCCGAACGGGGTGGCAAGATCCCTCCCTGCCTGGCCGGTACGCTCACCTACCGCACCTCGCCTTTACCGCACGTACCACTGGTGGCAAAGGCGCGATGCGGATCGTGTCCAATTCAAAAGCACCGCGCCAAAGGGCGCTGTGCCTGTCCTGTCTCCGATATGCCAAACCGCCCTCGATCTACCGGCAAAACCGCAGGAGCCGCGATCATTCTGGATGGGTAGATTGTGCAAATCGCGCCACCACACCTGCAAATAATGCCACTCCGTGTGAATTGAGGCCCTGCCCCTTGCACCGCGACCATTTGTACCGATCTACTAGGGATCTTCCTGCCTCCACCGGCCAACCCGAAACATGAGGTCCCCATGGCGCAAGCAGAGCGTTTCCCCTTTGTCAAAACTCTGAAAGGGTGTTGCGCCTTGCTGCAAATCGATCCCGAACGGATCATGCGCCGTGCCGGATTGCCAGTCGACCTGCTCGATCACGAACAGCGCGGAGTGTCCGGTCGCCAGATCTTTGACCTCTGGGAGGCGACATTTTCCGAAGCCGGGTCGCTGGATACCGTACTGCATCTTGCAAAGACCTCGGCACGGACCCCCTTCAAGCCCGCCTTGCTTGCCTTTTCCTGCAGCCCGGATGTGGTGACCGGGCTGGAACGGCTCAACGTCTTCAAACCGCTGGTTGCGCCCGTGCAGATCACCTGTGCCCAGATGGAGGGCCGCACGCGGGTGATTGTCACCTCCACCATGCCGGATTGTCCTGTGCCGGCGGGCATGTCTGTCTTTGAGCTGGTGTTTTTCCTGGAACTCATCCGCGCCTGCACAGCCTGTCACGTGGTGCCGCTGGCTGTGACCCTTCCCGCTTCGGTCCTGTCCCTTGAAATCGACATGGCAGCGCTGGAGGCCGATGTGGGCTGCGAGATCACCACCGGCGACAGCCTGAGCTTCCTGCTTGCACCGGAAGACAGCACCCGACGCCTGATTTCCGAGGCCACAGAGATCTGGCCGGCGTTTGAAAAGGAGCTGCGCCGCCAGATGCTGGACTGGCGCGCCAGCCAACCCACCTCTGCACGGGTCAAGGCAGCGCTGTTGGAATTGCTGCCGTCCGGACACGCCACGGCAGATGCGGTGTGCCGCCAGATGGTGATGTCCAAACGCACGCTGTATCGCCATCTGGCGCGGGAGGCGGTGACCTTCCAGTCAATCCTTGATGAAACCCGTACCGAGCTGTCGCTCCATTATCTGCGTCAGGACGATATCAGCGTCGAGGAAATCTCCTATCTCCTGGCCTACAGCGATCCGAATTCCTTCTATCGCGCCTTTCGCAACTGGACCGGCCTGACCCCCTTGCAGGCCCGGGCACGGCTTGCGGCCGGAGATCTGGTGGCATCGCTCTAGACCCGGGCGTCCAACGGCAGGAGGCCTCTGCCTGACATCGGTTTGAGTGCGCGGGGGCGCGGGCTCAACGAGCCCGCGCCCCCGCCGGTCGTGTCAGGCGCAGCCTGACGCGAAACACCATTGGCCTCATCTGCATGAACATTGGCATCAATTGTTTTTGAACCTGCCCCCCTGCCGCCTATCTTTTAGCTACCACCAGACGGCTGCGCGGCACGCGCTTTGCCCCGCCCACCGTCGCCCTGCAGGCATTGGCTCACCGGTTCAGGATGGGCCGCCACCCCAACAGGAGATCCTAAGCCATGAGCTTTACCCTTAAAATCAACGGCGAGATCAAGACGGTCGACGCCGAGCCAGGCACCCCGCTGCTTTGGGTGATCCGCGATGACCTCAAGATGACCGGCACGAAATTCGGCTGTGGCGTTGCCTCCTGCGGCGCCTGCACCGTGCATCTGGATGGCGAGCCGGTGCGCTCGTGCCAGACCTATGTCGACGACATCGAGGATGCCGAAATCACCACCATTGAGGCCATGCAGGACGACAAGATCGGCGCCGCGGTCCAGCAGGCCTGGACCGAGCTGGACGTGGTGCAATGCGGCTATTGCCAGTCCGGCCAGATCATGTCCGCCGTCGGCCTGCTGCGCGAAACGCCCAAACCCACCGCCGACGACATCGACAGCTACATGTGGGGCAACGCCTGCCGCTGCGCCACCTATCAACGCATCCGCGCCGCCGTACTGCGCGCGTCCGAAATCATGGAGGCCTGAGATCATGACCTTGAACACCTCCCGCCGCGGGTTCCTGAAATCCGCCGCCGCAGCCGGTGCCGTCCTGTTTGTCGGCGCCACCGCCAAGGGCGCCATGGCCGCAGGTCAATCCGCCGACGCTATGCTCACCCCGTTTGTGAAAATCGATGCCGATGGCAAGATCTTTGCCATCGTCAAACACTTCGAAATGGGTCAGGGCCCCTCCACCGGCCTCAGCACCATCATCGCCGAAGAGCTTGGCGTGACCATGGAGCAGATCGATTTCGAATTTGCCCCTTCCGATCCGCAGGTCTACAACAACCTGTTTTTTGGCGCTTTTCAGGGCACTGGCGGCTCTACCGCGATCGCCAATTCCTGGGAACAATACCGCACCGCCGGGGCCACCGCCCGCGAAATGCTGATTGCCGCCGCCGCACAGGCCTGGGGCGTTGACCCGGCGACGCTCGACATCGTCGACGGTCAGGTCACCGGCGCGGACAACAGCGCGCCGCTCGGCGATTTTGTCGCCGCCGCCGCCGAGATGACGCCACCCGAAGCGCCGCGTTTGCGCGCGCCGTCGGAGTGGAAGATCATCGGCAGCCCCGAGACCCGCCGCCTCGACAGCCCGGCCAAGGTCAATGGTCAGGCGCAATTCGCCATAGATGTGCAGCTGCCGAACCAGATGGTCACCATGATCAAGCGCACGCCGCAGCGTGGCGGGCTTGTGGTCTCGTTCGACGACAGCGCCGCGAAGGACGTCAAAGGCTTCATCATGGCCCAGACCCTGCCCACCAAACACGGCGTTGCGGTCTATGCGGAAAACACCTGGGCGGCGATCCAGGCCCGCGAGGCGCTGGAGGTCGAGTGGGACATGGCCGCCGCTGAAACCCGATCAAGCGCGGAAATCCGCGAGGAGATCATGACCGCGCTCGACGGGGAGCCCACCTATAACGTCAACAAGGCGGATCGCGCGGCTGTCAAATCCGCCGTGGACGCGGCGGATACCGTCCTGGAGCAGACCTTCTATTTCCCCTTGCTGGCGCATGCGCCGATGGAGCCCTTGAACTGCACCATCGAGCAGACCGCCGAGGGTGACATCGTGCTGCATGACGGCGCTCAGATGCCGACCGGGCCGCATATGGCCTATCAGCAGATCTTTGACCTGCCGGCGGAGAAGATCCACATCAAGACAATGCTCGCAGGTGGGTCCTTCGGGCGCCGCGCGACACCGGATGCGGACTATCAGGTGGAAGCGGGTCTCGCCTTTGCGATGACGGATCGGTCACGCCCGGTCAAACTGGTCTGGACCCGCGAAGACGACATCCGTGGCGGTTACTACCGCCCCGCGTTTGGCCACAAGGTGCGTGTCGGGTTGAACGCGGATGGCACGATTGCGGGCTGGGAACACCAGGTCGCAGGCCAGTCGATCATGAAGGGCACCGCGTTTGAACCCATGTCCGTTCACGACGGTGTCGATCATTCCTCGGTCGAGGGTATTGGCGACAGCCCCTATCAGATCCCCGGCATGGCGGTTGGTCTGACCGATACCAAGAAAGCAACCTCGGTGCTGTGGTGGCGCTCGGTCGGACACACCCACACGGCCTACGTCATGGAAACCATGATGGACATGGCCGCCCGCGCCGCGGGACGGGATCCGGTCGAATTCCGCCTCGCCCATCTGACCGGCGACGGCGCCGATCAGACCCGCAAGGCGGGCGTTCTGAAACTGGTCGCGGAAAAGGCCGGTTGGGGTCAGGCCGCCGAAGGACGCAGCCAGGGCATCGCCGTGCACAAGTCGTTCGGATCCTATGTCGCCGAGGTTGTAGAGGTCTCCGGCAATCCGGATGATGGCATCGTGATCGAAAAGGTCACCGCCGCGGTCGACTGCGGCATCGCCATCAACCCGGATGTGATCAGAGCCCAGCTGGAAGGCGGTATCGGATACGGGATCGGTCATGCCATGCGAGATCAGATCACCCTCGCCGGCGGTGAGGTGGAGCAATCGAACTTCCCGGACTACGAGCCTCTTCGGATCTCTGACATCAAGCAGATCGAAACCCATATCGTGCCCTCCACCATTGCCCCGACAGGTATTGGCGAACCGGGCACGCCGCCGTCGGCACCTGCCCTGGCCAATGCGATCGCAGGTCTTTCCGCAGGTGAAACCGTTGTGGCCGAACTGCCGATGGCAGAGGCTGGCGTCTATTTCGCCTAAGGGCTGCACCGACGACCGATCAAACTCAGACGGGGCGCGCCACAGCGCCCCGTTTCCTGCCGGGCCACGTTCATGCGCGTCCGCTGTCTAACCTCCCCGTTGGCGGACCCGGCCTATAAACCTAGGACCCCCTGCCGAGAAAACGCTTGCCCTCAACCATGGTTGAGCCTGCACAGAGATCTGGACATCCTTTTGCAGAGGTCTGATCCATGCGCGTTTTCCTGCTTGGTGCCACCGGCACCATCGGCACAGCCATCCTGAAAGAACTGCTCGGTACAGGGCATGAGGTCACCGCCCTATGCCGGTCGCAACGCAGTGCCGCGACCGTCGCCAAACTCGGGGCAACACCCCTTGCTGGCGATCTATGTGACCCGGACGGTTGGGCAGATGCCCTCCCGCATCAGGAGGCCGTGATCCACGCCGCTGCCACCTTTGACAACCACATGGCCGCCGCCGACCTCGGCGTCGTGCGCATATTGCTCAAACAGGCTGAAAAGCGCGCGACACCTCTGCGTGTCGTCTATACCGGTGGGTGCTGGCTCTATGGTGACACCGGCGGCACCCTTGCCACCGAGACGGATCGCTTCGCGCCGATCCCCGCCTTTGCCTGGATGGTGGACCACGCCCGGCGCCTCCTGGCGTCGCCTGCACTTTCAACCGCCGTCCTTCATCCCGCCATGGTCTACCACGCCAAAGGTGGCGTGTTGGAGCAGATGCTCCGGCAGGTCCGGACACAACGCCCGATCGAGATCTGGGGAAAGGCCAGCACCCGCTGGCCGCTCATTCACCGAGACGACCTGGCGCGGGCCTATCGCCTGCTGCTCGAGCTGCAGGGGCTCACGGGGCATTACAATGCTGTTGCTCAGACCGGCGTTCCGGTTGCAGAGATCGCAGGTATCCTTGCGCTCTCTCACGGGCAAACCACCCCCTACGTCTGCCGTTCCCGAGCCGAGGTGCTGGCCAGTGAAGGCGCCTGGGCGGAGGGTCCCATGCTCGATCAACGGCTCTCTGCAAGGCGCCTTGCACAGGCGACAGGCTGGGCACCGCGATACACGGATCTGAGACAGTGCTTCCCGCCGGCGTGATCCCGGCAGCGGGATCAATGCGCGCCACGCATGGCGCGCGACGCGCCTTGTCATATGCAACCCCTGGTGGTAGCTCTCGTCGCCTTGGGTATCGACGCAAATTAACTGGCCGGGAGTCTGGAATGAAACGGGTAATGATCATTGGCCAACCGGGCTCCGGCAAATCCACACTGGCACGCAAACTCGGCGCCCGCACGGGGCTGCCGGTGGTTCATATCGATCACATTCATTGGGCACCCGGGTGGGTGGAGCGCCCACGGGATGAAAAAACCCGCCGCTGCGCCGAGGTCCATGCACGCCCGGAATGGATCTTCGAAGGGGGCCATTCCGCCACCTGGAGAGAGCGCCTGTCGCGTGCCGATACGGTGATCTGGCTTGATGTTCCGCTTGGTTTGCGGTTCTGGCGGGTGATCCGGCGCTCTGCTCTTTACTGGGGACGTAGTCGCCCGGATATGCCCGAGGGCTGCCCGGAGCAATTCAACCTCGACTTCTTTCGTTTCATCTGGCGCACACGCCACACATCGCGGCAGCAAATCCAGCACCTGATCCAGCACGCTCCAGCGGAGAAGCAAATCCATGTGCTGCGCAGTCTCGGCGATGTGCAAGGGTTCCTGAACAGCCTGCCGCCTGCAGAGGCGGTTTCCTCCGCAACCGGCGACGCCGCGCATGGCTAGACCCGTTTGCCCAGCCCCCTTGGGCGAGGTCGGATACGGGGGCGATGTCGGATACGGGGGCGGAGGTCTGACCCGGGCCTTGCGGTCTTAGCCCACGATCAGGTCGGCCGGCAGCTGCGCGGCTGCAACCCGCGCCGCATTTGCAAGATCATTGGAACGTGCGCGCACCAGTGCGGCTTCGGGCCCCAGCCCCTGCTGCCGCCAGCGCCGGATCAGTCGTGTTTCCAGTTCCGCGAGCGGCACCTCCATTCGGATCGACACGTCCCACAGCCGAAAAAGATCACGCCAGCCGGGTTCGTCGAACAGAAGATAGTTGCCTTCGACAATGACGACGCGACACTCCGGCGTGACCTCCCCCGCACCAGCGATTGCCGCGTCTCGGTTGCGGTCGAACAGCGGATAGATCACGTGATCCTCATGCCGGAGCCTGCGGCACAGATGGGAAAACCCGGCCAGGTCAAAGGTCTCCGGTGCCCCTTTGCGCGCCAAGAGATCCCGCTTTTCCAGCAGCCCGTTGTCCAGGTGAAACCCATCCATAGGCACCACCTCGGCCGCGATCCCCTGCTCCGTCATCTGCTGCGCCAAAGGGCCCGACAGCGTCGACTTGCCGCTGCCCGGGGCGCCCGATAGCGCCACCAGACAACGTTTGTCGGCATGGAGGTCGAGACGGCTCAGAACCGCTGCGCAGAGCGCCTCTTCGGCCACCTGCATCATGCCGCAGAAAGCGCCGGATCTGGTTCCTTGGCACCGGTCATATAGGCCACCGCATCCGACATTTCGTGTTGTTTCGGATCGATCACGCAAAGCCGCTTGCCCAGGCGATGCACATGGATGCGGTCTGCGACCTCAAACACATGCGGCATGTTGTGGCTGATGAGAATGATCGGAATACCGCGCGATTTCACGTCCTGGATCAACTCCAGCACCCGGCGGCTTTCCTTGACGCCAAGCGCGGCCGTCGGCTCGTCGAGGATAATCACCTTCGACCCGAAGGCGGCAGCCCGCGCCACGGCCACCCCCTGGCGCTGACCGCCTGACAGGGTTTCCACCGCCTGGTTGATGTTCTGGATCGTCAACAGCCCCAGGTCGTTGAGCTTTTCGCGGGCGATCTCCTCCATCCGGCTGCGGTCCAACTGGCGCAGGACCTGACCCCGCCAGCCCGGCTTGCGCAGTTCACGCCCCATGAACATATTGTCGGCAATCGAAAGCGCGGGCGACATGGCAAGCGTTTGATATACCGTCTCGATCCCGGCCTCCCGGGCGTCGATGGGGGAATGGAAATTGACCGGTTTGCCGTCCAGCTCCACAGTGCCCTCGTCCGGGATCACCGCCCCCGACAGCGCCTTGATCAGGGTGGATTTACCGGCGCCATTGTCCCCGATCACCGCGAGGATTTCCCCCGGCATCAGGTCGAAGTCACAGTGATCGAGCGCGGTCACCTTGCCGTAGCGTTTGACCAGATTGCGGCCTTTGAGAATGGGTTGCATTACACCGATACCTTTCTGATCCACTGGTCCACAGCCACGGCGGCGATGATGAGCACGCCGATGAGGAGATATGTCCATTGCGCGTCCGCCCCCAGAAGGCGCAGACCCAGGGTGAAGACGCCCACGATGAGCGCCCCGAAGAAGGTACCAAGCACGGAGCCGCGCCCGCCAAAGAGCGAGATCCCCCCGATCACCACAGCGGTGATGGATTCGATATTGGCCAGCTGGCCCGAGGTCGGAGACACCGATCCGATACGGCCGATCAGGGCCCAGCCCGCAAAGGCGCAGATCAATCCGGACAGGACATAGACGGAAATCAGCACCTTGTCGGTGTTCACACCGGACAGCTCTGCTGCATCCTTGTCATCGCCGACCGCATAGACATGTCGCCCCCACGCCGTGTGGCGCAGGACATACGCCAGGATCAGCACCAGCGCGATGAGGAAGATCACCCCATAGGTGAAGACGGCTCCGCCCACTTTGATCTTCTCACCAAAGAACTGCAGGAACGCAGCCTGCTCGGAAATTTCCTGGCTGCGGATGGTTTCATTGGCGGAATAGAGGAAGTTCGTTGCCAGCACGATCTGCCACATGCCCAAGGTCACGATAAAGGGCGGCAGCTTCATCTTGGCCACAAGCCAGCCATTGATATAGCCACAGATCATGCCGCAAACGAGGCCACAGGCCACCCCCATCACCGGCGGCAATCCATAGCGGAAAGTGAACTGCCCCATCACCACCGACGACAGCACCATGATGGCCCCGACCGACAGATCGATACCGGCGGTCAGGATCACCAGCGACTGCGCACAGGCGACGATTCCGACGATCCCCACCTGCTGGAGGATCAGCGTCAGCGCAAAGGGCGAGAAGAATTTCGCGCCCAGAAGCAGGCCGAAAATCACGATGGACAGCACCAACACGATCAGCGGCACCAGAGACGGTGTCACATGTAGCGCATGCTGGAGCTTTTGAATGAAACTCTGCGGGCCGTGGTCGAACTCGGCCACCTTGTCCGGGCTACCGGCGACCGCGGCCTCATAGCTCTGCGGGGTTGACATGATACTCCTCCAAATCACCCGGGCTGGCGGGGTTGGTCTGTGTCGTTTTTATTGTGGTCTGGGGCAAAGGGGCGGCGAACGCGCGCCGCCCCTTTTCAAAATCGATCCGGGAAACCAGATCAGGTCAGCGGGTCAAAAGACCGCGCCGTCCCACACGGATCAGCCCCAGCAGAGATTGGTCCCTTCGGTGGTGTCGATGCTGTCGACACCGTCCACGGGCTTGTCGGTCACCAGTGCAACACCGGTGTCGAAGAACTCTTTGCCCGGGGTCGGCTCCGGCTTCACACCTTCGTCGGCCCATTTCTTGATCGCCTCAACGCCGAGCGATGCCATCATCAGCGGATATTGCTGCGAGGTGGCACCGATCACACCGTCCTTGACGTTCTGCACACCGGGGCAACCGCCATCGACGGACACGATCAGCACATCGTTTTCACGCCCGATGGATTTCAACGCCTCATAGGCCCCTGCGGCCGCGGGTTCGTTGATGGTGTAGACCACGTTGATCATCGGATCCTTGGCGAGCAGGTTCTCCATCGCCTTCCGGCCGCCTTCCTCGTTGCCGGCGGTGACGTCGTTGCCAACAATGCGCGGGTCGGTCTCGTCGCCCCATTTGTTCGGATCGCCCAGGTCGATGCCAAAGCCCTTGAGGAAGCCCTGATCGCGCAGGACGCCAACGGTCGGCTGGCTGACGGCGAGATCGAGCATGCCGATCTTGGCATTTTCGGCCTCATCTCCCAATGCGGCCGCAGCCCACTGGCCGATCAGCTCACCGGCAAGGAAGTTGTCGGTGGCAAAGGTCGCATCCGCTGCGTCGATCGGGCTGAGCGGAGTATCGAGCGCGATCACCAGCAAGCCCGCATCCCGCGCCTGCTGCACGGCGGGCACGATGGACGACGTATCCGAAGCGGTCAGCAGGATCCCCTTGGCGCCATCGGCGATGCAGGTCTCGATCGCGGCCACCTGCGTTTCGTGATCGCCGTCGATCTTGCCCGCAAAGGACTTGAGCTCCATACCCAGTTCCTCGGCCTTGGCGGTGGCGCCCTCTTTCATCTTTACAAAGAAAGGATTGGTGTCTGTCTTGGTGATCAGGCAGGCCGTCACCGTGTCCTGCGCCTGTGCGGCGCCTGCCATCAAGCCGACACCGGCAATGGTGGTCATCAGAAGTTTCTTCATGGTCTCCTCCCAGAAACTGATTTTAGAACACCGCGCCCGACCCTCTCTGTGCTGTGCCGGTACGCTGCTCGCCCACAGAAAGCCGCGATTCCCGGTCTCTGTCAATAAATAATTCAACTTGATTTATTAATGGGCGAGCGGCAATCTCTTGCCTCAATACGAGGAGAAGCGCATAGAGCGGCCCATGTCAGACACACGCCAATACAGCAGCGGCGCCAACCAGAGCGAAGTGCGCGCCTACAATGAACGATTGATGCTTTCAGTCCTTCATCATGACGGCGCCATGCCCGGCAGCGAGATGGCCCGGCGCACTGGGCTGTCATCGCAGACGGTGTCCGTCATCCTGCGCAAACTTGAACGGGACGGGCTGACCTTGCGTGGCGAGAGCCAGAAAGGTCGCGTGGGCAAACCTTCGGTACCGATGACCATCAATCCGGAGGGGCTTTTTTCCTACGGGATCAAAATTGGCCGCCGCAGCACCGACCTGTTGCTGATCGATTTCAGCGGCACCATCCACGCGGAACGCCGCCTGCGCTACCGCTACCCGCAGCCCGCCGAAGTGTTTGGGTTTATCAAAGCCAGCCTGCGCGACATCGAGGCGGGCATGACCGCCGATCACAAAGACCGTATCTGTGGCATCGGTGTCGCCACTCCGTTTGATCTCTGGCGCTGGCACGAACAAGTCGGAGCACCCAAAGCCAGCCTGGAAGCCTGGCGGGAACTGGATCCGGCAACCGAAATCGCGGGCTTCAGCAACCTTCAGGTTTTCATTATCAATGACGCCACCGCCGCCTGCCGCGCAGAGCACATGTTCGGTGGCAACCGGGCCTGGCGCGATGGGCTCTATTTCTTTATCGCGTCGTTCCTTGGGGGCGGTGTCATCCTGAACGGCTCCGTCTACGAAGGCAGCCACGGCAACGCGGGCGCATTGGGGCCCCTGCCATCGCGCCTGCCCGACGGTCGCGAGGCGCGTCTTCTTGATACGGCGTCGATCCGGGTGCTGGAACGGCGGCTTGTCGACGAGGATATTGATCCCGCCGTGCTCTGGCAGCAGCCGCAAGACTGGAGCAGGATCGCCGAACAGGCAGATCAGTGGCTGGAGGAAACCGCCCATGCGCTGGCCCGTGCGACGCTGGCCAGCTGCGCCGTGATCGATTTTCAGGCGGTGGTGATCGACGGCGCCATGCCCCCCTCCTTGCGCAACCGGCTTGTTGCCCGCGTCCACGAGGAACTGCCCCGACTAGATGCGCGCGGTCTGTTCTTGCCAGAGGTCCAGGAAGGCCGGATCGGCGCCAATGCATCCGCGCTTGGCGCTGCGGCAAAACCCCTGATTGCACAATATCTTCTGGACAGCCACAGCGGCTTTGCCCCCACCTCCTGAGCCCTGCCATCCGGCGGGGCATGTCGTCTCTGGACAGAAGTATTGCAACCAATTTCAAACTGGTTTAGCGCCAATGCAGACCGCAGCAGAACGGAAGGCCGGCGCGACATGTTGGAATTGGACACTCTCCTGCCGCTGGCAGGCGTAGCAGCGGCGGCGGGCGTCGCAGGTGGCATCCTTGCCGGGCTGCTGGGCGTTGGTGGCGGTATCGTCATTGTTCCAGCGCTCTATTTCGCGCTGTCCCTCACCGGCATGGATCCGGCACTGACCATGCAGGTTGCGGTCGGAACATCTCTGGCGACCATCGTCTTTACCTCGCTCTCCTCGGGCTATGGCCACTACAAGAAAGGGGCGATCGACACCGCGTTGCTCAAGCTCTGGGCGCCCTCGATCCTGACCGGCGTGCTGATCGGTGGCATTCTTGGCGGTGTTGTCTCCGGCAATGTGTTGCTGGCGGTGTTTGCCACGGTTGCGATGGCGGTGGCCTTCGACATGATCCTGCGCAAACCCGCAGAGGCCACCGCGCCCCGCAGCTTCTCCAAGCCGGTCTGGGCGGCGCTTGGCGTTTTTGCCGGTGCGGTCTCGGCGATGATGGGGATCGGTGGGGGCACCGTCTGCGTGCCGACGCTGAGCTTTCTCGGGTATGACATACGCAAGGCCGTCGGCACATCCGCTGCCATCGGCTTTGTCATCGGTCTTCCGGGCGCGTTGATCTACATGGCGACGGGCTTTGCCGCCGAAGGCCTGCCCCCCATGTCGCTCGGCTATGTGAACCTCATGCTGGCGGCGGTCATCATCCCGCTTTCGACCAGCTTCGCACGGGTGGGTGTGAAACTCGCCCACAGCATTCCCCGCCGGGCGCTGAAGCTCTGTTTTGGTGTGTTCCTGATGCTCACGGCGCTGCGGATGTTCGCAGATCTGGCCGAACAAATCGGATGGCTCTGAAACCCTCGGGCAGCACGGCGCGCCACCGGACGGACGCCCTTCGTGCCGCAATCCTCAGCGGCGAGCTGGCTGACGCGGGGCGACTGCTGCCCGAACGCACCCTTGCGGAGCGATTGTCTGTGTCGCGCACACAGTTGCGGGCGGTTCTTGCAGAACTGGCACAAGAAGGGCTGATATTTCGCCGCCATGGTCAGGGCACCTTCTTGCAGCCGCCCCCGGCACAGGGTGCAGAACGCCTGGGCGTGCTGGCGCGACGTGCCGCGCCGCGTGACCTCATGGAGGTCAGACGGACGCTCGAACCTCCCTTGGCGGCCCTGGCCGCCGAGCGCGCCACCTCTGCGGACAAGGCCCGCCTGTTGCGGCTGATGGAAGAGACTTTGCAGGCACAGGACCTGGCCAGCTATGAGCGCGCCGACGACATCTTTCACTACAAGATTGCCGAAATGGCGGGGAATGCGGTGTTCCTGACAGTGTTCGAGGAGATACGCAGCCTGCGGCAGGCGGCCGAGTGGACACGATCACGGCAACAGGCACTTGGCACGCATCAGATCGCCAGGCTGTCGCAGCAACATACTGCCATTGCCGATGCCATTTGCGCCGGGGCACCGGAGGCGGCAAAAGCGGCAATGCAGGAGCACCTGGCGGACGTCGGACAGCTGCTGGACGGGCGACAGGACGGCTGAAGCGCACCGACCCACTGCCGCCACCACAACCAATCTGCCCCTGCTGACAGGAGGCTAGTTGCCGAGATCCTTGAGCACCGCGAGCAAGTTTTCCACATTGCCCTGATCGAGATAGCGCTGCACCTCGATCACGATCCGCAGCTGTTTGGCCAGATAGGCAAGCTGGCGGTGGTTGTTCTCGATATGACGGGCCGAGATCTCCGTATCGATCGCCTCGGCTTCCTTCAGCAGCTTTTGCACCTCGGTCAGGGTTTTCTCGTTGGCGATATCCTGTTTTTTCAGATGCGCCTTGATGGCTGACAGGCCGTCAAGCGCGATGGCCCGGGCCTCGTCGCGCACGGTGGTCTCCTGCTCCGGGTCGGCGATCGCATCCAGCACCCGGCCCAGCGCCGCATCGAGTTTCGCCACCAGCCCGTGTCGCTCACTGCCCTCGACCGGCAACAGGTCATTCACCGGCAGCGTCAGTGGCAGGTTCTGCCCCTTTGCCCGTGAGAGCAGCCCCCGCCGTGCCGCCACAAAGGTCTTCACCACAAAGCGCGAGGCTTCGGCGGCGCGTGGCGACCGGATCAGCGTCGCCGCCATCACCGCACCATGCTCCGTATAGACCATCGGAGGCTTGCGCAGACCGCCGTGAGCACTTGATATTCCAAGTTGGAGTTTCAAGTCTTCGAACTCGTCCTGAGACAGGCGAAATGCAAAATCCTCGCCAAAACGATCCGCATTGTTGTTCACCAGCTTGTTGAGGTTGCCGGTGCTATAGTCGAACAACGCGGCCAGATCGGCATCGCGGATGACCGGAGCACCCCGAAACGTGAAAATCTGCGGTGTGGTCAATGTCTTGTCCGCCATGGCGACGCGAACCTCCTGACGGGTAATGGGTTTGGTCCAATACTTGATCTTCCAAAACAGAATGCCAAGCTGTGACTACAAGCTCAACGCGCAATCGTCACACGCCCACCCGCAAAGGTGGAGCATCAGGTCAGCAGATGATCCAACAGCGCGCGGCAGCGGTCAGAGGGCACCATCGACGCCCTGACGGTTTCATCGCGCCCGCAAGTAGTTCCGCGCCCCGATCAGGCCGAAATTAGGCTGATGATAGAGATGCAGCGGCAATTCCTGACGCCACGCCGTGTGTCGCCCGCCCGCGTTAAAGGCGGCCACAAACGCAGCATCAAAGATCCAGGGGTTGGCCGCCGCCACCCCACCGCTGATGAACACGCCGCCCTTGGCCGCAAACACCAGCCCCAGATCGCCCGCCACCCCGGCCAGATACTGGGCAAACAGCTGCACCGAGCGGATCGCCGCCGTATCCAGCTTGGCCTTGGCCGATTCAAAGATCTCTGCCCCTGTCGTCAGCGGCGCGGTCAGGTCCATGCTTTTGGCAACCGCACGATAGAAATAGGGCAAACCGGTGCCGGACAGGATCGCTTCGGCCTCCACAACCAGCCCCGGTCCCATGCCGACCTCGGGCCATTCCTCGCGCAGCGCCTCAAAGATCGGTACCTCTTCGGCGGAGCGTGGACCAAGCGCCACATGCCCCCCCTCGCCCGGAACCACGCAGGGCTCGCCATTGGCCCAGACCAGGGCCCCGACGCCAAGACCCGTGCCCGGGCCGATGATCAGACAGGGTTCCTTTGGAAACACGGCCTGGCCTTGCAACACGGTCACATCCGCCTCACCCACCGACGCGAGCGACCACGCCGCGGCCTCGAAATCATTCAGGACCTTGGCGCGTTCGATCTTCAACGCGGCGGCAATGCCACGCTCTGAAAAGCTCTGATCGGCATTGGTCAACTGAACCGAACCGCCCCGGACCACGCCCGCTGCCGCAATCACGGCCCGTCCCGGAGCGCTGCCGCGATGCGCGGCAAAATCGGCGCAGGCCTGTTCCAGGTTGAGCGTGCCCTTGGTGTCATAGCGCGCCCGTTCGAGGATCTCGCCCTCGGCATTCACGGCTGCCAGCCGCATGTTGGTTCCGCCAACGTCAGCGATGAGATTCCACATCTTTGCCCCTCCGGCCCGGTCCCCCCTGTCACGCAGGGGCGGACGGTCGAGCCCGATGCTCAGGTTATCAGTTGCTCAGGGTCAAACAGGCTTGCGCGGCGCAGGTCAAGTGCTGCCGCCTCTTTCACGCCCGCTTTGCGGCTGCGCCCCGAAGTTGGTGCGACTCTGGCGCGCCTTGCAGGGAATGGCAAGCGTTAGCGCAAACATAAATGCAGTGCGGACCGCGCAGCGCGGTCAGGTGACCGGCTCGAAGTGGTGCATGTTCTCAAAGGAGCAAAGCTCTAGGGGGCCGAGTTCTATGGCCGACAACCGCGCTGCGTGGCGCGCATAAACCTGATTGGAAAACGCCACGAGGTCCTCGGCCTCCGCACGATCCAGCCAGCGCAGCAGGTAGCCCAGCGTGATATGGAACGTGTAGGTGTCGAAATGATCGTGCCGCAATCCGGTAAGATCGCGCAGGGAGACGCGGGTGGCCCGCAGGCGTGCCTCCTCGATGTCGGTGGAGCCCTCCAGCGTCACCGAATGACCGCAAAACAGGCCCGTCGCCGTGACACGCCGGCGCTGCGGCAGGTCATGCCCCGCCAGCCGCGTTTTCAGAACGCTTGTGACCTCGTCCCGGGATGCGCCCTTCGGAACACCTTCGGGCCAGACCGGCGAATCCGGCGAGATCCCTTGAAACACGGTCATATGCAGGCTGGCCGGCGGCAGATAGGTGAAGAGAGCACCAAAATCGCTGTGCCGGACCTCGTCTTGCATTTCACACAGCGCCGCATGCACATCGCTTTTGGGGTCGATATGGCAGATCACCGTGTTGCCGGGAAAGGGCAGCACCTCCCCATCGGGGGTGAATTTCCCGCCCTGCGCGGGCTCGGAAATGGCCCTGGGGCGCGACAGTTCGGTATCTGCTCCGGTCAGGAAGCGTATGGGATCAGGGCGGAAGGTGGCCATGGGCGAAGTCCTTTGGTGTTCGTGCCCACCGGATCTACGCCTGTTAAGTATCAGGGATTTGACAGTGGTTTCGCCTCAGCCGGAGGATACGGCGGAAACGGTCTGACCGGTGAGCGCCTTCAACTGGGCAACCGCCTGAACCAGTGCCGGACCAACCTGGTCGTGGATGCGCGCGTCGCTCAGATCGTCGGCATTCGCACCGCAGAAAAAAGACACCGGCTCGCCGATCTCCGACGGGCGAAAGGGTGTCGCAGCGGCGTTGATTGAGCGCGAATACCGCGCCTCGCCCTGCACAAATGCATACCCCTCACGCCACAAGTGGGCGCGCTCGCGCTGCCAGATTTCCTCGCAGGTCCCAGAGCTCTCCTCCGGCAACAGACCCTCCACCTTTTCGCGTTCCTCGCGCGACAGGGCCCCCAGATAGGACAACCCCGAAGACGAGGTCAGCAGCGGCATTCTGTACCCCACATCCAGCCAAATGGTGCGGGAGCCTTCCGGACGCCAGGTCTTGACGATCAGCATGTTGCCGTCATCCTGAATCGCGACCCCGACCAATGCGCCGACCTCATTGGCCAGGGCCTGCATGATCGGGGCGGCGACGGTCACAAACCCAAACGCCGCCGAGGCGATATTGCCCAGCGCCAGCGCCGCCGGGCCAAGGCGATACTTGTCGAAATGGCGACCGTGGGTCAGATATCCCAACGCACAGAGCGTGAAGGTCAGCCGCGACACGGTCGAGCGCGGGATGCCGGTGCGTTCTGAAATCTCCAGATTGCCCAGGCCGTTGTCGGAGGGGCGAAACGCGCGCAAGATACGCAGGCCACGTGCCAGCGTGTTGGCATATCGCCGGTCCTGCTCAAGTTCGCGCATCATCGCCTGCCCCGCTGTATCAATCTGGCATTCCATCATACAGGCTTTTGCAACACCAAGAAAAGCGCCTTTGCCCCCGACACCCAGACCGGTGCCCTGTCCATGGCCGGGCCGCGCCGCCTCCGGGCCTGATCGGCACCAACGCTGGCGTCACGACAGCGCCGCATCGAGCTGGACAAAACGTTCCAGGTGGTAATCGACATCGCCAAACAGGTGGTCGATCATCACGATGCGGCGGACGAAATGAGACAGTGCATAGTCGTTCGTCATGCCGATGCCGCCGTGCAGCTGCACAGCCTCCTCGGCGACCAATGCGCCAATGCGACCGATCAGGTTCTTGGCCGCACTCACGTGGCGCTCACGTATCCCGCGCGCGGCCTCCAGATGCCCGGCAAGATTGATCACCGCAGAGCGCGCCTGCTCCACCTCCATCGCCACATCCGCCATCCGGTGTTGCAAGGCCTGAAACCTGCCGATCGGACGCCCGAACTGCTGGCGCTCCTTCAGGTAGGAAATGGTCATCTCCTTGGCGGTTTCCATTGCACCAAGCGCCTCCGCACTTACGGCGAGGGTGCCGCGTGCATACACCGCTTCGATCGCATCGAAGGCCCGCCCGGCCGGACCCAGCCGCGCGGTCTCGGGCAGGATCACATTCTCAAGGCGCACGGTTCCAGCGGAGACCCCGTCAACCGTTACATGTTGCGCGATGTGGATGCCGGGCGCATCGGCAGGAACAAGAAACAGCGACAGCCCCTCAGTGTCGCCCGCAGCCCCACCCTCGCGCGCGGACACCACCAGCATATGCGCTTCTGCCGCGCCCAGAACGTGGGTCTTGATACCGCTCAACGTGCGCCCCTCCCCCACAGATATGGAGACATCGGCCGGATCATAGCGGGTCCCCGGTTCTGAATGGGCAAAGGCCAGCAGGGTCGTGCCCGCCTTCACCTCGGCCAACAGCGCCTGCTGATCCGCGGTCCCGAGCATCGCGACAAGGCCGCCGCCCAGGATGGCGGAGGACAAAACCGGCTCTATCACACCGGCACGGCCAAGTTCCTCAAACACCAGAGCAATGTCGAACCCCGCGCCGCCAAAGCCGCCGTTTGCCTCGGGGAACAGGGCCCCGAGAATGCCCAGCTCCGCCAATTGCGCCCAGATGCCCGCATCAAAGGGCGCGCCCGCGGCCAGCACGGCCTGGCGCGTGTCGTGATCATACTGTTCGGACAGGAACCGCCGCAGCATGTCCCTGAGCATGACGCGCTCTTCGGTCAGTGTGAAATCCATGCCGTTCCCTCCTCACAGGTCCAGAATGGACTTGGTGATGATGCCGCGCTGGATCTCGTTGGAGCCACCAAAGATCGACAGCTTGCGCATGTTGAAATAGCCCGGCGCGGCGGCGGGAGCATGTTCCGGTCGCGCGTGCATGTCGGTGTCAGGACCATCAAGGTCATCGGGCCAGAACGGCAAGGCATCCGGTCCAGCCGCGCGGCGCAACAGGGATGTCAGCTCCTGACGGATCTGGGTGCCCTTGATCTTCAGCATCGAGCTTTCGGGTCCCGGGGCCTGCCCCTGCGCCGCGGCCGACACCATGCGGAGATTGGTCGTCCGCATCGCCATCAGATCGATTTCCACCTGCGCCACACGCGCCGCGAATTGCGGGTTCTGCGCCAGGGGCCTGCCGCCGGACATAGTGGTCGCCGCGACCTGTTTCAGCGTCGCCAACGCTGCATTGGAAAACCCGACACCGGCGATATTGGTCCGCTCGTGGGTCAGCAGGTATTTGGCATAGGTCCAGCCCTTGTTTTCCTCGCCCACGAGGTTGTCGACGGGGACGCGCACATTGTCAAAAAACACCTCGTTCACTTCTGCCGCGCCATCGATCAGCGTGATCGGGCGCACCGTGACACCCGGCGCGGCCATGTCGATCAGCAGGAAGGAGATCCCCTCCTGCGGCTTGCAATCCCGGTTGGTGCGCACAAGGCAGAAGATCCAGTTGGCATGCTGGCCGAGGGTCGTCCAGGTCTTCTGCCCGTTGACCACATAGTGATCGCCATCGCGCACCGCACGGGTCTTGAGGCTGGCAAGGTCGGATCCCGCGCCCGGCTCTGAATAGCCCTGACACCACCAGTCCTCGCCGCTCAGGATACGCGGCAAATAGTGGCGTTTCTGTCGCTCGGTGCCGAATGCCAGCAGCACCGGTGCCAGCATGGTCAGGCCAAATGGGACCACACGCGGCGCATGGGCAAGACTGGCTTCTTCTTCAAAGATCTGCCGCTGCACCGCGTCCCATTCCGCACCGCCATAGGCGGCGGGCCAATTCGGAGCCAGCCATCCGCGCGCGTTGAGAATGGCGTGCCATTGCTCCATATCGGCCTTGGTCAGGCGCTTGCCCAGCCGGACTTTCTCGCTCAGCTGTTCGGGCAGCTTCTCGGCGAGAAAGGCGCGCACCTCGGCGCGAAAGGCTTCTTGTTCAGCGGTGTAGCTCAGGTCCATCCGGGCCGCCGATCAGAAAATCTCGAACAGGCCAGCCGCACCCTGACCGCCGCCGATACACATGGTGACCACGCCCAGCTTGGCACCGCGCCGCTTGCCTTCCAGCAGCAGATGCCCGGTCATCCGCGCCCCGGTCATGCCGAACGGATGGCCGATGGAAATGGAGCCCCCGTTGACGTTGCAGATTGCCGGGTCGATCTCCAGCCGCTCGCGACAATAGAGCGCCTGGGACGCAAAGGCCTCGTTCAGCTCCCAAAGATCGATGTCAGAAACCTTGAGCCCGTGACGCTCCAGCAGGCGGGGCACCGCAAAGACCGGACCGATCCCCATCTCATCGGGCTCACAACCGGCGGTGACAAACCCTTTAAGCGCGCCGAGCGGCTCCAGCCCCTGTTGCGCGGCAAGCTCCGCCTCCATCACCACCAGCGCAGCGGCCCCGTCCGAGAGCTGAGAGGCGTTGCCGGCGGTGACAAAATTGCCCTCACCGCGCACCGGGTTCAGACCAGAAAGCCCCTCAAGCGTGGTGTTCGGACGGTTGCAATCGTCCATCGAGAAGGTGACATCCTTGTAGGAGACCTCCTTGGTTTCCTTGTCGGTGATCTTCTGCGTGACCGTGATTGGCACGATTTCGTCATCCAGCTTGCCGGAGGCCTGCGCCGCCGCGGTGCGCATCTGGCTTTCCAGGGCGAGCTCATCCTGGGCCTCGCGCGAGATGCCATAGCGCTGCGCGACGACGTCAGCGGTCTCGATCATGGTCATGTAGACTTCGGGTTTGTGCGCCTCGATCCACGTGTCCCGACGCTGTGCGGGGCGCGAGGGGGGCATCTGGCTGATGCTCTCGACGCCACCGGCGATGGCAGCAGACGCGCCCTCCAAACTGATCGCATGGCTGGCCATCGCCACCGCCTGCAAGCCCGAAGAACAGAACCGGTTCACCGTTGCGGCCGCAACCGACACCGGCAGGCCCGCGCGCACCACTGCCTGACGGGCGATATTGCCACCGGTCCAGCCCTCGGGATAGCCGCAGCCGATAAAGGCGTCCTCGATCAGCGCCGGGTCGATCTTTGATCGCGCCACAGCATGCTCAATGGCATGGCCTGCCATATGAGCGCCATGGGTGTCGTTGAACGCCCCACGATAGGATTTGGCGAGCCCGGTGCGGGCGGTGGAGACGATAACAGCTTGTTTCATCGAAAATTCCCCTCAGAAGGCGATCAGACGTTGTTGAGGTCGGCGAAGGTCTTGCCCTCAGCCACCAGACGTTTCAGAAGCGGCGCGGGCTGCCAGAGGAAGGCATCCTCCTGCGCAAACCGCTCAATATCAGCAAGCACCTTGTCGAGGCCGACCGTATCCGCGTAGTGCATCGGTCCACCGCGCCAGCGCGGGAAGCCATATCCATTCAGCAGCGTCACATCGATATCGAGCGGCCGGAGCGCAATGCCCTCCTCGACCACGCGGGCGGCCTCATTGATCATGGCGGCCATATAGCGATCAACGATCTCCTGCTCGGAGATCTCACGCGCGGTGATGCCCTTGGCGGCGCGATCCGCGGCCACATGTTCCAGCACCTCGGCGTTTTCGTGTGTGCCGTCTTCTGCGTAGATGTAATAGCCCTTGCCGGTCTTGCGACCAAAATGGCCCGCTTCGCACAGACGGTCGGCAAATTCCGCATAGACTTCGCGCGGATCGCGGGTCGGCGCCAGCCGCTTGCGCGTGGCCCAGCCGATGTCCAGCCCCGCCAGATCGCTGACCGCAAAGGGCCCCATGGCAAGACCAAAGCCAACAAGTGCGCGGTCCACCTCAAACGGGCTGGCCCCTGCCAGCACCGCCCCGTCGACCGCCTTGCGATAGTGGCTGAGGATGCGATTGCCGATAAACCCGTCGCAAACACCTGCACGCACGGCGACCTTCTTCAGACGTTTCGCAAGCGCAAAACCGGTTGCGGTCACCTCCGGCGCCGTTTCGTCAGCAACCACGATCTCCAGCAGGCGCATCACATGCGCGGGCGAAAAGAAATGCAGCCCGATCACATCCGCCGGGCGCGCTGTCATGCGCGCGATCTCGTTCACATCGAGATAGGAGGTGTTGGAGGCCAGAATCGCACCCGGTTTGCAGATGGCATCCAGCTTGGTGAAGACATCCTTCTTCACCTCCAGGCTCTCGAACACCGCTTCGATCACCACATCTGCCTGCGCAAGGGTGGCATAGTCGTCGCTGGCCCGAAACGTGCCGCCGACAATCGTGTCGTATTGCTCCTGCGAAAGCTTGCCCCGTTTGACCGAGCCTTGGAGAATTTTGGTCACGCTGGCCGTCGCACGCGCGGCGGCGGTGTCATCACGTTCGATCAGGGTGACATCCAGTCCGGCGAGCAGCGCGGATACAGCGATCCCCGCCCCCATCGTACCACCCCCGATAACACCGATCCGCTCCATGGCACGCGGCTGCACACCCTGGATTTCCGGCACTTTTGCAACTTGACGTTCGGCAAAAAACGCATGGATCAATGCGGCCCGCTGATCACTGTCCATCAGATCCTGAAACAGCGCGCGCTCCTGCGCGAGCCCCTCGCCAAACGGCAGGTCAACAGCGCCCTCCACCGCCTTGATGCAGGACTGTGGCGCAAGTTGGCCTCGGGCTTTCTTTGCCATCCTGTCCCGTGCAGCTTCGAAAACCTCCGGCGCAACCGGATCTACCACCATGACGCTGGTACGACGCGGCCCCGCCCCGTCCGCAATCAGATCCTTTGCATAGGCAATCCCCATCGCGCGCAGGTCCGCATCTTCGCTGATGCGGTCAATCAACCCAACCGACAATGCTTCCTTTGCGCCGATCTGACGCCCCGACGTGATCGTATCCAGCGCAAATTCGACCCCGACCAGACGTGGCATGCGCTGCGTCCCCCCTGCCCCGGGCAGGATCCCCAATGTGACCTCGGGCAAACCAAAACGTGCCGTTGGTACAGCGATGCGATAATGCGCGCCTAACGCCACTTCGAGACCACCGCCAAGCGCCGTCCCGTGCAAGGCCGCGATCACCGGCACCGCGCAGGCTTCAATGCGGTTGATCACATCGGGCAGAAACGGCGCCTGCGGGGGCTGTCCGAACTCCCGGATATCCGCCCCCGCGATAAAGGTGCGATCCGTACCATAGATCACCACGGCCCTGATGTCGCTCTGCTCCGCGATCTTTGCAAACGCCGCGTCCAGGCCCTGGCGTACAGCCTGGCTCAAGGCGTTCACGGGCGGGTTGGCGATTGCAATGACAGCAATGCCGTCAGTGACTTCAAAGCGAACAGGATTTGTCACGGCTTGCGACACGGTGCGAACCTCCCTCCACGGCATGGGCGTATTCGATGATGCAGGATGCATTGCCCGGCAAAATTTCAATATGCGGAATTTAGTACCTCAATGTGAAATTCATTGCAATGCGGTGCCACACGGAAAAGGGCTCCGGCGGATTTCCACCGGAGCCCTGAGCAGATGTCTGCCTGGCAAGTCTTACTGGCTTCAGCCCCTCAGGATGTCCCCGTTGCAGCCGCGTCATCGTCCCAATTGAAGTCAGACCAATCCGTGTCTTCAACCGGTTCCTCGGCGGCAACGACGTCGTCTGCATCCCAGGCAACCTCCGCCTCCTCTGCGCCCCAGCTGCTCGGTGCAGTGTCCACCGCAGGGCTGATGGCGGCCGCGGCGGTGCGGAAACGGGCGACGAGTTCCGCCAGCGCCTGCGCGTCAGAGTTCAACAGCTGACCCGCTGCGGTTGCTTCTTCCACCATGGCGGCGTTTTGCTGGGTCACCTGATCCAGCTGGTTCATCCCGGTGTTGATCTCAACCAGGCCAGTGGATTGCTCCTGCGCGCCGGTGGCAATGCCGGAAATCAGCTCCGAGATATGCGTGACGCGCTGCAGGATGCTTTCCAGAGCGTTCCCGGCCTTGCCCACCAGGTCCACGCCCCGCTCCACCTGTTTGGAGCTGTCCCCGATCAGGGTCTTGATTTCCAGCGCGGCGTCGGAGGAACGCTGCGCGAGACCGCGCACTTCGGATGCGACGACGGCGAATCCGCGCCCCGCTTCGCCAGCCCGGGCTGCCTCGACGCCGGCGTTCAAGGCCAACAGGTTGGTCTGGAAGGAAATATCGTCAATGACCGAAATGATCTGGGAAATCTTGCTGGAGCTTTGCTCGATCTCGGTCATCGCAGAGACCGCGTTCTGAACAATCTCGCCGCTGGCCTCGGCCTCGGTCCGGGCTTCGTTGGTGGTGCGCTCAACATCGCGCGCCCCTTCCGCCGCGGATTTCACGCTTGCGGTCATCTGGTCCAGCGCGGCAGCGGTTTGCTCCAGCGTTGCCGCCTGGCTTTCGGTGCGATGTGACAGGTCCTGCGACGCCTGGCTGATTTCCGATGCGCCGTTGCGGATCGAAGACGAGGTTTCAACCACCTGTCCAACCGTTTCGTTCAGGGTATCCAGCGTGCGGTTGAAATCGGTGCGAAGCTGTTCGTAGCCCTCCGCTAGTTCCTCTTCGATACGAGCGGTCAGATCGCCTTCGGACAGGCGCGACAGACCGGTGCCAAGTGCAGACACCGCCTTGTCCTGAGCGGCCATGCGTTCGCGGCGCTCTTCCTCGGCCAGATGCTCCATCTCTTCCTTTTCGACGATGCCGTCGCGGAACACCGAAAGCGACCGCGCGATGCGATAAATCTCCGTGCTGGCGCGTTCGAAACCGGAGATCGGGCTGCGATCTCCCTCGGCCAGACGCTCGGTGCTGGAGCTGATGCGGTTCAGCGGGCGCAGGATCAGGACCTGAACCAGGATCATGGCCGTCAGGAACACGCCCGCTGCCAATGCCAGCGCCACGAGAAGATTGCGCTTGGCATCCGCGACCTCGACGTAAATGTCATCCGCCATGGTGCCGATGGCCGCGCGGTTCCGGCTGGCCAGTTCGGCAGCGCGGTTGACGATATCGACCACCTTGGCTTCGGTTGTTTCCGTGGCAGCGATTGCCGCATTGCGGGCGTTGAGCGCCGTCACCTTCTGCGCAGCCAGACCGGTTTCGGGATTATTCAGCGTGCTGAGGCTTTTGAGCAGTTCCCCGACGCGGGCATCCTGGAAGTCCTCGTAGACTGAAAGGTTCATGCTTGCCCCTTCCATGTCGAAAGCGGCATCGGTGACCTGATCCTCGGTCGTGGCTGTCAACACATCCAGCGCGGAGACTTGGAAACTGCTGACCCAGGTACTGATTTCCATCAGCGTATTGAGGAAACCGACCTCGTTCTTCATCAGTTCTCGCAGCGTATCGCCATTGTCCTTGCTGGCTTTTTCCGCGGCGGCGGTGAGTTTGGCGACCTGCGCATCGATCGCCATGACGATGAAACGGTCGGTGTCGGCACGCGCCTTCATTGCCGCGCGACGCAGGGTTTCCGACGGAAACAGGCTCTGTGCAATGACGGATTGCAGGGTGAACGATGCATTGCGGATCAGGGACACATCCAGCAGCGCCGGTGCATTGGTTTCAATCAGGTCGGCGATTTCCAGGAGCCGGGCATCGGAACTGTCCGCCAGCTCCTGCAACTGCGCCAGGGTCTCGGCATCCTTGGTGCCCCCGAATGCCACGGCCGTGCCCGCCAGAAGGTTGAGTTCGGCCCGCGCCTCCAGCAGCAGCTGGAGATTGTGGAAGTCCACTTCCAGCAGTGATTTCAGAGAGGAATCGATCGCATTGTAGGTCTTCACCGCACCTTTGTTGAGTTCCACCGAGGCAATCTGCGACAGGTCGGTCATCAGGTTGCGCAATTCGCTGCTGATGCGGTGCAGATCGTCGATCCGGACCTGAATCTGTTCATCGCTTTCAAGAACAGTCTGGCGTGCGCGTGCCAGATCCTCCAGGGCCACGGTCGCTGCATCCGCGGTTGCGGCAAATTGCGGCTGCATCTCCTCATCCAGGGTCGAGATCAGGGTCTGCAACTTCGCCGTGGAGGCTTCGATCCTGTCGCGGGCGGCCTCGACCGCCTCGGTATCTTCGGCCACCAGCAAGGAAATCATATTGTCCTTGGTTGCGCCCGCTGCAACGGAAATCTCGCTGGCGATCACCAGATCCGGCAAACGGTCCTGTGTCAGCGTCGTCATATCCACGCCAACCTCGTCCAACACGACATGCATCATGTAACCGAACAGGCCAAAGGCCGCGCCCATCAGCAGAAAGATGACCACCATCTTTGAGCGAATACTACGCAACAGGCCAAAACGACGACGGGAAGGAGTTTCTGGAGCAGTGGGTTCGGACATTTCTTTCACTCTGAGCGAAGGGCAGATACGGACAGCGGCGCAAGATGAGCGTGGTGCCCCAGTGCAGCATGACGGAGGTCGGGATCGACGCGGCACCCGAACGCAACCCGACGCAGACGGCCACGCGCCCCGGCGGGGACGCGGTGCCCGCGCCATGCGGGCTGCCTGCGATGGGAATGGCCGGATGCTGTCAAGAGCACACCTCCTGTTTCAATCCAGCAACAGCGTGCTCCCGGCGCTCTTAACATTCGATGAAACCCACCAGCCCCAGTGCCGCGGTTTTCAGCCGTTTGCGCTGAAATTGCGTTCCGGAGGGGCCGGAACAGCAGTATTTTCACATCGCATTTTGTTAAAATTGCACGCACCCAGCATGGCCCGCCCCGGGACGATGTCGCCCCAGACCATCTCGACGCCGCATTCCGATTTGGACCTGTGCGCCGGATCTGCTGAACTGCGCCGGCGCTGGTCGTCCGCCGACCGGCCCATCAACACGCGCCCCCTCGCCCGAAAGGACCCCGACATGACCGATCTGCCCCTCTACTGGCAAAACCACATTGGCGGCCATTGGGTGGATGGCGGCGCCGGGCGTATCGACGTCATTGATCCGGCCACCGGCGAGAAAATCGCAGAGCAGGCCCTGGCGGATGCAGGGGACGTGGATCGGGCGGTCATGGCGGCGCGGGCCGTCCACCTCTCCGGCGCGCTCAGCGACATGCGACCACTGGAGCGCGGGCGGATGGTTCAGGCCATGGGCCGCTATCTGCAGGAGCACAAGCGCACGATCGCCCACACGCTGGTTCTGGAGCAGGGCAAGCCGCTCTGGGAAGCCGAGATCGAAGTCGAAGGTGCCGCGCTCTATTTCGAATATTACGGCAACCAGGCCAGCACCGTCGAAGGTCGGTCGATCCCGCTGGGGTCCGGCTATTACGACTTTACCGATTATGAACCGCTGGGGGTCTCGGCGCAGATCATCCCCTGGAACTACCCGGTGGAGATGACCGCCCGCTCGCTTGCGGCGGCGCTGGCCACAGGCAATGCCTGTGTGATCAAGAGCCCGGAGCTGACCCCCTTGACCAACGCCTGGTTCGCCAAGGCGGCAGAGGCCGTCGGCTTTCCGGCTGGCACGGTCAACGTCCTGTGCGGCTACGGGCATGAGGCCGGGGCCGCACTCGCCGCGCATCCGATGGTCAACCAGATCGTCTTTACCGGGTCGGTCCCCACCGGAGTAGCCATCGCCCAAGCCGCCGCCCAGAATGTGGTGCCCTGCGTGCTGGAACTGGGCGGGAAGTCGGCGGCGATCGTCCATGACGATGCCGACCTCGAGGCCTTTGAAACGGACATCCGCTGGGGCATCTACTTCAACGCCGGCCAGGTCTGTTCTGCCATGAGCCGGGTCATCGTGCACGAAAGCCGCGCCGAAGAACTGATTGCACGGGCGGAAACGATTGCCTCCGGCCTGTCGGTGGGCCCCGGCGTGGACCGCCCCGAATTTGGTGCCAACATGGGGGCGATGGTGTCCGATGCGCAGCGCGACCGTGCCGTTGCGATGGTCAGCCGCGCCGTGGATCAGGGTGCGCAACTGGTCACCGGCGGGCACGCGCTGAACCGCCCGGGCGCCTTCTTGCAACCCACGGTTCTGGCCGGTCTCTCCCCCGATATGGAAATCGCCCGCAAAGAGGTCTTTGGCCCCGTTCTCTCCGTCCTGACATTCAAGGACGACGCCGAGGCGGTGGAGATTGCCAATTCGACCGACTACGGGCTGGTCGGCGGTGTTTTCACGCGGGATCTGGACCGCGCCACCCGCGCTGCCCGCCAGATCCGCGCAGGTCAGGTCTTTGTCAACGAATGGTATGCGGGCGGGGTCGAAACCCCGTTCGGAGGGGTTGGGAAATCCGGATATGGTCGTGAAAAGGGGCGAGAAGCCCTGTGGAACTACGTCCAGACCAAGAACATCGCGATCCGACTGCGTTAGGGGCCGCCTCGGTCCCGCTCGTGACCTTTCAGCCGGCAGTGAAATCAATCGGCAAAACGCATGGGGTCAAAGGGTCCGACGTCGGCGTTGGGCCAGTTGCCCGCAATCATATCCGCCACGAGGCGGCCCGTCTTTGGCCCGCCGGTCAGGCCGATGTGCTGATGCCCAAACGCCGTGTAAACGCCGCTGCCACGCACCTCTCCGATCAGGGGCAAACTGTCCGAGGGAGAGGGGCGGAAGCCAAGCCATTCCTCCTCATGTGAATACCGGAGCGCCGGAAAGCTGCGCCGTGTGGTGCGGCGCAGGAACGACAGTGGCTTTTGGGATTTGACCGGACTCAGCCCGCCAAACTCCACCACGCCGGCGCAACGCAACCCCTGGTCCATTGGCGTGGCGACAAATTTCCCTTCGGTCAGCATCATCGGATTGTTTGGCAACTGGCTCGGCTCACGGAACAGAAGGTGATAGCCGCGCTCGGCCTCCAACGGCACCCGCAGTCCCAGATTGCGTATCAATTCTGCCGACCAGACCCCCGCAGATAGCACAACCCGGTCGCAGGGCAGACGCCCCAGGTCGGTATCCACGGCCGAGACCCGTCCCCCGGCCATATCCAGCGCCTTGACCTCCGCTTGCAGGTATTTCGCCCCCATGGCCTCGGCCTGGGCCACGAGATCCTGCACATAATGCTCGGGGTTGAGGATGAACCCATGGTCCTTGTTCACGGCCAGCAGCTGCATCTCGTCCGACAGGATCGGCTCCATTTCCCGCACCGCGCCCCCTTCGACGATTTCCGGCAGGAACCCGGCCTCGCGGCGCAGCGACCACGCGTAGCTGTCCGCCTCAAAGGCCGCCCGGTCGCGGTATACAAAGCTGTAATCGCAGTCACGCACCCATTTTGCGGCGGGCGTGCCGTCGGTCAGGGCCTTATGCTGATCGACGCTGTCGCCGGTGATGGACAGCAGGGCCGTCGCGATCCGGCGGGTATCGCGGTCATTGGCATGGCCGAGATACCGCGCAAGCCACGGCAGCAGCCGTGGCAGGTAGGGCCACCTCAGGAACAGCGGAAACTCCGGATCAAGCAGATAGCGCGGCCCCTTGGCCAGCAGCCCGGGCACTGTCACGGGGACCATGGCACATCGGGCCAGCAGGCAGGCGTTGCCATATGAGGCGCCGCTGCCCGGCGCGGCGCGGTCCACAAGCGTCACCTCCAGCCCCGCGCGCCGCAACCAGATGGCGCTGGCAGCTCCGACAATTCCCGCTCCGATCACCACAACATTCTGACTGGACATGCCCATCCTCCACCGCGCCTGCTGCGTTGAAGACTGGCGCCTTGGCGGGCATTAATCAAACAGGAACTGCGGTCGGATCAGGATCCCTTGATGCCGATGGTGAACTGGCGCCGCGCACCGGCTGGCGGCGGTGGGAACGGGGCCGCGCGCCGGATCTGCCGCACCGCCAACTGATCAAGTGCGGGCGAGCCCGAACTCCGGGCGATGCGCACCGAGGTCACCTGCCCCCCTGCCCCGATCACAAATGCCACATGCGCCACGCCCCTGGCGGAGCTTCGCGGCTTGGGCAGGCGGGTGATCTGTCGCATCACCTCGCCCGGATAGTTGGAGGCTGCGGCATTCCCCTTGCCTGCGTCCTGCGCCGCGCGGGCACTGTTGGCCTGCGGCGCGGTTTGACCTTCCGCACCGCTTGACGATCCCGCCTGCGCGTTGCGGGTACTGTTGCCACGTGGCGCCGCGGGAGCGGGTCTTGCCACCGGTTGCCGCTTGACCTGACGCACCGGACGGACCGCGGGTCGAAGGCTTTTGTCAGGGGCCAACTCGGAGGGCGATGCAACCGGAGCGACCCTGGCATTGGTCACCGGTGCCACCGCTTGTGGAACCGGTGCAACGGAGGCTTGTGGCGTCGCGGTGGCGGCCGGTGTTACCGCCGCATCCACAACCGGTACGGTCTCCGTGATCGGCGTCAGGCCGTCAGCCGCGCTTGCATCCGGCTGCACCGGCGGGATTGATGCGGAAACAGCCGGGGCTGCCGTTGCATCCGTCGGCTGCGCTGCCGATTGCACCTCGGCGGCGTCGACCGGCGGCAGGGCCTCGGCAGGCTCCGTCGCCTCGGTGGTCGTCTCTGCCTCAACGGCGCTGGCACGCCCCTGCGCAAGATCCGCAAAACTGTTGCCCAGGGCCGCCGGGGCGGTGCTGCCGCCACCCGCGATTTCAACGCGCCCCTCGTCGGTCTCCACCAGCAAGGCAGCATGCGCGGCAAGAGCGACGACAACCGAAAGACCGGCGATGACAGGGGATCGCGGTATCATGACAGGTTGCGCTCCGACAGCAGGAGAATCCGCGCCGCACCAAGCTGGCGCAGCGTCTTGGCAACCGCGATCAACCGGGTGGCAGGCAGCCCGCGATCCGGCACCAGCCGTGCGGTGAACGCGGCATCTTCTTCGCGCACGATCCGCACATAGGCCTCTGGCGAGGTCAGTTCCGCGCCGCGAAAACTCAAGGTGCCATCGGCCCGGATCACCAATGCATCCGGGGGCGGGCTGGCGTCCAGATCCGCCGCCTTGACCAGGCGCACCGCCGGGTCCAGTGCCGGCGCCAGCGACCCTGCAACCATAAAAAAGACCAGCATCAGGAAGACCACGTTGATCAGCGCGATCGTGGGCTCTCGTTGGCTTTTGCTTTTGCGAGTGCGCGACAGCATCCCCTACCCCAATACAGCAACGGCGAGGCCGGGCTGACGACGCAGCACCGCAAGCACATCGACCAGACGTTGAGAACTGACCTCGGCGGTCAGGCTGACAAGCACCTGTGTCCCCTGCGCATCCGCCTCCGCCAGATCCGCCGTCAACAGCAGCAAGCGGTCCGCAAGGCCCTCCAGCGCAACCGTCTCGCCGTTGAGCGACAGATGGTTCGCCGCCAGCCGGAGAAACACCGGACGGGAAGTCGCGCTGTCTGACGATCCTTGCCCGGCCGCCATCAGCTCCACCGCGCCAAAGCGGGAAAAGGTCGATGACAGCATGAAAAACAGCAACAGCAGAAAGATCACGTCGATCAGAGACGTCATCGACAGGCGCCTGGCCTGCCGTTTGTTCAGGCGCAGCCCCATCAGGCTGCCGCCTCTTGCGGCGCAACCGCCGCCACCGCAGTGTCGTCGGGGGCGAAGGCCTGGCGCAGCGCCATATTTGCAAAGACCCGGTCGCGCTCGACCGCGCCGCTCAACCAGCCATGCACCGCAGCCACCGGCATGGCAACGGCAAGACCCGCAGCCGTGGTCAACAGCGCCACCCAGATGCCGCCCGCAAGCACGGTCGGATCAACCGAAGTCCCCGCCGACTGCAACCCCTGGAACGCCTCGATCATACCGAGCACAGTGCCAAACAAACCGATCAACGGCGCAAGCTGTGCCACCAGGTCCAAAAACCCCAGGCCGGTTTCAAGACGCAGAAACAGCGCCTCGGCCTCGGCATCGCAGCGATCCGAAACGGCACCGGTCCCCGGCGCCTTTGCGCCGTGCAGCGCGCGCCGCACCGGGGCCACCAGATAGCTCCTGGACTCCGCCAGGATTGCCTCTGCTGTGCGCGCATCGCCGCGTTCGAAGGCCGCGAGCGCCAGTTTTACCCGGCGATGCCGACCAACTCCGGCCCGGCGAAACTGCCACATCTTGTAGAGCACGGTTGCGGCGCTGACCACGGACAGAACCAGCAGCAACACCACCACCGGGCCGCCGACCTCGACGATTTCAGCAATAGAGGTCAGCACGCCGGACCAGATTTGAGCAAGATCCATCATCCCAGAAGCTCCACATCCGTGCGGCTGCTGAGGGTCAGCGCCTCTTCGCAAATCGTGCTCTCGCCCGCGCTTTGGCAGCGGCTTGCACCGTTCAACAGCACCCGCCCGACATCCGCGCAGGCGGTCTCGGGCAGATCGAACTGCCGGACCCGGGGACGTCCCGCAGGCAGGTCTCGAAAATCAAACAGGGTGAGCATCATCACCCCACCGGACCGGTCGAAGAGAACGATCTCATAGACCGCCTCTTCGATGTCGGTGTCTCGGGCATTCGTCGCCAGAAACGACAGGCGGCAGGCACCGCCCTGATCCTGAAGCGCGTTGAGTTCGATCTGAACGCCCGAGTGTGGCGGGGTGTCCTCTGCCCGTGCATCGGTTGCCCCCCCGAGGAAAGAAAGGGCAGCCGCCACGAGGGCAAGGGCATGAACCTGGCTCCGGTATCTCATCGTGTCATCTCCTTCGAAATCAGAATGCTGCTGCCAACGAGAGTTTGATGTTGCGCCCGGCCGCCGCGCGGGTTGCCAGATGCGGCGTGTACTGCTTGTCGAGAATATTCTCGACGCCGATGCGCACCTGCGCTTCCTTCAGGAAACCGGTGTCGATGTCATAGGTGGCGCGCAGGTTGTGGACCGCATAGCCGGGGGTGCTGCGGATGTCCTTGGTCAGCACCGCCTCCCAGGACACATCGAGGGTGTCGTTGAACTTCTTGCCAACGGTGAGACCAAGGCTGTTTGCCGGCATCCGGGTGTAATCGGCAGTGGTTCCGCCCACATAGACCCATTCACCGCTGGACATGTTGGCGTTCATATCCACATAGGCGCCCGACTCGTGGCTGTAGGATGCCTCCACCTCGACGCCTTCGGTGTTGACCCGGTCGACGGTGGCGTAGTCGGTCCCGGAGGTATAATCCCAGAGCCGCGTCTGCCAGAAGTTCACCTTTGCCTTGAGTTGATCTTCGCTGCTGAACAGACCGACCTTGTCATAGGATGCGCCAAGCTCGTAGGTCACCGCCTTCTCGCTCTGGGTCATGTAGGTCGGGTAGGTTGCGTAATCGAAGTCATCGAGAATGGGCAGCCCTGCGGTATAGGCCACGGACCCGAAGACCGCGAAACCGTTTTCAAACGCATAGCGTGCGGAAATTCCGCCCATCAGCTCGCTGTTGTCAAAGCTCTCGCCCGCAGTGACATAAGTTCCATCGGCGCTTGCTTCGATGTTCTGGGTCTCGTAGCGCATCGCCGGTGTCAGGGTCAGACCATTGCCGAAATCGATCTCGTCGATGGCAAACAATGCAAACCGCTTGTCGGTGCCCCCCGGCGCGGAGGAGGCGTCAAGGCGTTCTTTGTGGATGATCTCGCCCCCCGCGCGCAGGTTGTGAGACACGCCGAATGCATCGAAATAAGAGCTGTTCTTGACCGTCAGCTTGGTGGTTTCATAGCGGTGATCGGCATTCAACAGTGCCGCGGCGAAGGGCGAGCCGCTGACCATGTCCTGCTCGATATACTGATCGGCATAGGACAGGGTCGCCGTCAAATCGATCAGGTCATTCCCAATTGGATTGAAGGCATATTGCAGGCTGGTTGTCGTGGTTTCTGTGTAGCGATCCACGTTGCCAAACGTGGTCGTTCCCGCAAAGGCGTCGTAGGGCACATCCTTTTCATCGGAGGTGGTTTTGGAATGCGAAAAGGTCAGCGACTGGTCCGCATTGTTCCCGAAACTGTATTTCCCTTTCACCAGATAAGACGGCAATTCGTAGCCGGTATTGGCCACCTCATTGCCATCGCCGTCGGTGTAGTTGCCCTGCTCGCGATAGGTGTAGTTCAGCAGGAACTCCAGATTCTCGGTCGGCTGCCAGCCGAGGATGGTGGAACTGACCCGCGTATTGGCGTTGCCGTAATATTCAAAGGTCTGCCGCCCGGAGAGGCCGATTTCACCATCGGTCAGGTCGGCGGCGTCAATGGTTTCCAGGTTCACCACCCCACCGATGACGCCGGAACCATATTCATACGACCCCACCGTGCCGCGGATCACGGAAACTTCGCGGAACTGCGCCGGGTCGGTATAGAGTTGCGTCCCGATCCGATAGAGTTCCTCCGACCCCATCGTGGCACCATCAAGCTGGATCTGCACTTTCTGGTTGGACCCGTAGGTCCCGTCCGCACCATAGCCGCGGATATTGATGCCTGCCCCCGTCGGCGTCCCCGCATTGACCAGCGTGACGCCGGGCACGGAATCGATCAGTTCCGACACGCTGCCGGCCTGCCGGTCCTGGATTTCTTCGGCGTTGAGAACGGTTTTGGGGGTGGCGGTGTCGGTCTGAACGTCGCGCTTGTTGTTGCCGATGACCAGATAGCCGAGGAACCCCTCGCCCTCGTTCAGCTCCTGAGCGGTGCTGCCAGTTGCAGTCATGGCCAAGGCCATGCCCGAGGCGGAGCACAGAAGTGCCCGGCGCATTGTATGGATTTTCATGTCGTCCCCATAGATCTGATGCAGAGGAATACCGCATGCTCGCCTTGGGGCTGGCTTGGTGTCTTGCGTTCTGTTTTTCCGGCGAGGTTGGCGTCACCGGGTGTTCACACTTGCCGCGCCTAAAATAATTTATTAATTCTGTCAAGAAATATCGCGCTGTGTAAATATATGCGCAGCCGAAATGTCAGCCCAGCGCCCGAACGGCGGCGCGTGCCAGCAAGCAATCCCAACACTTCAATACGAGGACCCTTGATGGCCCACGCTCCCCCGTCTTCCGCAGACGACATCCGCGCCTTGCGCGCGGCGCACAACACCCTGCGCGCACGCGATTTTTGCGACTCTCATGATATTGCCGAAGCTCAACTTCTGGCGGCTTTTGTCGGCCAGGGGGTGACAGCTGTCTCGGCCCATCCGGACGCGTTGATGCCTCAGATCGCGCATCTGGGTGAAGTGATGGCGCTCACCCGCAACGCTTCCTGCGTGCATGAGCGCATCGGCTCCTATGGTAACTACAAAAGCGGGCCGCATGCGGCGATGATTCTGCAGCCTGAAATTGATCTGCGTCTGTTTCCCTCCCATTGGGTGAGCGCGTTTGCCGTGGAAACGGAGACCGAAAGCGGCGTCAAACGCTCGATCCAGATCTTTGATGCAGCCGGGGACGCCGTTCACAAGATCCACCTGCGTGACACATCCAACCACGCCGCCTGGTCCGACGTGGTGGCGCAACTCGCAACCGGAGATCAGTCGGACACGCGCGACGTGAGCCCGCGCAAACCGGCCGAAGCGCCCAGGGTCAACCTCGATAAGATCGCGCTTTTGCGCAGCGAATGGGCGAAGATGACCGACACCCACCAGTTCCTGCGCCTGACTTCGAAACTGAAAATGAACCGGCTCGGCGCCTACCGCCACGTCGGCGCACCTTTCGTAGAGGCTCTGGACGTCGGCGCTGTTGATGCTGCGCTGCAAGCTCTGGCTGGCAGCGGAACGGAGGTGATGCTCTTTGTCGGCAACCGTGGCTGCATCCAGATCCACGGCGGCGCCATCGACAGGCTGAAGGCCATGGGACCGTGGCAGAATGTCATGGACCCGCGCTTCAACCTGCATCTGCGACTGGATCATATCGCCGAAGTCTATGCCGTAACCAAACCGACCCAGCGCGGCCCTGCGACCTCGATCGAAGCATTTGATGCGGACGGTGGCCTCATCCTGCAGATCTTTGGCCGCAAAACCGAAGACCTGGACAGCCGCCCCGCCTGGGACACCCTCGTGGCCGCCCTCCCCCGCGCAAAAGAAAAGGAAACACTGTGATGCGTCTTCCCTTGCACACCATCGCCCTCAGCCTGGCCCTGTTTACGACGCCCCTGACCCTCCACGCCGCAGATCGCGTGCTGGCGATCGGCGGATCGGTGACCGAGATCATCTATGCGCTCGGCGCAGAAGACAGGCTGATCGCGCGCGACACGACATCCGTCTATCCCGAGGCCGCAACCACCCTGCCCGATGTCGGGTACATGCGGGCGCTGGCACCGGAGGGCGTGCTGTCGGTCAATCCCGACCTGATCATCTCCGAAGCCGGGGCCGGCCCGGCCGAAACCCTGGAGGTGCTCAAAGAGGCGGAGGTCGAGCTTGTCGAGGTCCCGGACAGCTATACCCCCCAGGGGATCTTGGACAAGATCACGACAATCGGCGCGGCGACGGGAAGAACCGCCGAAGCCGAGGCCCTCGCCACAAAGCTGCGCGACGATCTTGATGCGGTTGCAGAGAAAGTGGCCTCCATCCCGGACACCGACCGCAAGCGCGTGCTCTTCGTGCTG
Source organism: Epibacterium sp. MM17-32 (assembly GCF_022348205.1). Classification (NCBI taxonomy): domain Bacteria; kingdom Pseudomonadati; phylum Pseudomonadota; class Alphaproteobacteria; order Rhodobacterales; family Roseobacteraceae; genus Epibacterium; species Epibacterium sp. MM17-32. Next base: position 103,256 of record NZ_JAKRFC010000015.1, read on the forward strand.
TCGACGCGTGGCGGACGGATCATGGCCTCCGGCACCGATACCGCTGCGGATGGCATCATCGGCATGGCGGGCGGTGTCAATGCGCTGACCGGGTTCGAGGGGTACAAGCTGATGACCGACGAAGCGGTCTCGCAAGCCGCGCCGGACGTGATCCTGATGATGGATCGCGGCGGCGATCACGGCGCCCCGAATGCGGAACTGCTTGCGCTCCCGTCCATCAAGCCCACGCCGGCGGCTGCCTCCGGATCGGTTGTACGGATGAACGGTCTGTATCTGTTGGGCTTCGGCCCGCGCACTGCGGATGCCGCACTGGAGCTGGCAACCTCTCTCTACGGGCCGCTTTGACCCATGGTGACCTATGACAATACAGACACCCACAGCCCCCCACCGCGGGCACGGGATTTCGACCGCCGCCTGCTGGCCCGCCAACTGAGCGTGGTTCTCCTGGTGCTGCTGGGGCTGGCAACCGTCGTGAACCTCGCTTTCGGCGCGTCGGGCACGTCCCTCTGGGGCGCGGTTGGCAAACTCCTCACGGGCGCGGAATTGACGACAATGGAACGGGTCGTGCTGTGGGATATTCGAATGCCACGCGTCGTCCTGTGCATCCTGGTCGGGGCCGCGCTGGCTGTGTCCGGCGCGGTCATGCAGGGCTTGTTCCGGAACCCGCTTGCCGATCCCGGACTGGTCGGGGTCGGCGCCGGCGCAGGGCTTGGCGCGATTGTGTCGATCATCCTGGGCAGCCTGCTGCCCCTGGGGGTGCAGAGCCTGTTCGGCCATTACGTGACCCCGATCGCGGCCTTTATCGGCGGCTGGGGAAGCACCTTGATCCTCTATCGCGTCTCCACGCGCGGCGGGCGCACCTCTGTGGCAACAATGCTGCTGGCGGGCATCGCGCTTGGTGCACTCTCGGGTGCAGTCTCGGGCATCCTGGTCTACATGGCCGACGATCAGCAACTGCGGGACCTGACCTTCTGGCAGATGGGGTCGCTGGCCGGGGCCACCTGGGAAAAATCACTGATTGCCGGGCCGGTTATCCTCTTGGCCATCCTCGGCTCCACCTGGCTGGCGCATGGGTTGAACTGCCTTGCCCTCGGCGAGGCGGCAGCAGCCCACATGGGAATACCGGTCCAGCGCATGAAAAATGCGGCGATCTTCTCGGTGGCGGCCGCAACGGGCGTCGCCGTCGCCGCCACCGGCGGCATCGGGTTTGTGGGCATCGTGGTGCCACATGTGCTCCGCCTGGCCACCGGACCGGATCATGGCACGCTCCTGCCGAATGCGGCGTTGCTGGGGGCAACCTTGCTGCTGGGTGCGGATCTCGTCAGCAGAACCATCATTGCACCGGCGGAATTGCCGATCGGCATCGTCACTGCGGTGCTCGGAGCGCCCGTCTTCCTGTGGATACTGCTCAAACGACGGGGGCTTGTGGACCAATGACCCTGCGCGCAGATCACATCGACCTCACCATCGGCAAGACACAGATCCTGAAGGATGTCTGTTTCAATGCCCGCCCCGGCACATTCTCGGCAATTGTCGGCCCGAACGGATCGGGAAAATCCACGCTGCTCAAGGCGATGGTCGGCGAATTGCCCTATTCCGGCGACATCACCCTGAACGGGCGCCGGATAGAGGATTATCGTCCGTGGGAAATCGCCAGCATTCGCGGGGTTCTGCCCCAGGCGACCGTCCTTGCCTTTCCGTTCACCGTGCTGGAGGTGGTGCGGCTTGGCCTGTCCGCCGGCCCGGATGCAAACGCACAGGATGTGCCCTTTGACGCCCTGAGCCGGGTGGATCTCGATGGCTATGCCGGGCGTTTCTATCAGGAGCTGTCCGGCGGCGAACAACAACGGGTGCAGCTGGCGCGGGTGCTCGCGCAGGTCTGGCGGCCCATGCGCGACGGGACGCCCTGCTGGCTGTTTCTGGATGAACCGGTCTCCAGCCTGGATATCGCGCATCAGCTGACGGTGATGGAGCTGGCCCGCGGCTTCGCCTCCGCAGGGGGCGGCGTGGTCGCCGTCATGCATGATCTCAATCTGACGGCCATGTATGCCGATCACGTCCATGTCATGTCGCAGGGGCGGTCTGCCGGGGCCGGGCCGGTCGCAGAGGTTCTTACCGATGCGCGTCTGTCAGAGGTCTACGGATGCCCGTTGCGCACCGGCATCGTGCCACCCGATGCGGGCGTCTTTGTTCTCCCGCAATCCGCGCGCGCCTGAACTGGCGCGCGCCCGGACGCCTTATCGGGCATCCTGCACACGGTCGAGGCCCGCCCCTCTCGCGGGCCTTCGGCTTTCTGTGCGGCACGGCGGGAGTTGCCCGCCGTGCCGCATTCGTTTCAAAAGCCCCCAGGATCGCATCCAGATGCGACGGCATGTCACCGCGCAGCTGCAGATGTCTATGGTTCAGGCAGATGCCACGTGGCTCAGGGCGCCAGGCTCGACAATCACGGCGGCCATGCTTTGCAACAGCTGCTTCTTGTTGATCGGTTTCGACAGGAAGCAATTCATACCGGCAGCCAGACAGGCTTCCTTGTCGCTGGCAAAGGCGTTGGCCGTAAGCGCGACGATCGGGGGTTGAGCCATCGCGAGGCCCCGAATGGCCCGTGTAGCGGTGATCCCGTCCATTTCCGGCATCGACATATCCATCAGAACCACGTCCGGCTGATGGAGCTGGCACAGCTCGACCGCCTGGCGTCCATTCTCCGCCTCGATCAGGTCGATCGACAGATCCGACAGATACTTGCGGATCAACAGGCGATTGGTGCGATTGTCTTCTGCCAGCAGCACCTTGCGCCCGCGCAACAGATCCAGATCCGGCATCAAGGCCACCTCGGCCTGTTCCAGAGCGCCGGCCGGTGGGGCGCATTGAATGTGCAACGAAAAACAACTGCCCCGGCCCAGTCGCGACCGGACGGTAATATCGCCGCCCATCTGGTCGGCCAGATGTCGCGAAATCGTCAACCCCAGTCCCGTACCGCCAAAGGCGCGCGTTGTCGCTGCGTCGGCCTGGGAAAATCTCTCGAATATGTTCTTCAGCTGCAGATCAGACAGGCCGATGCCGGTGTCTTCGACATCGATCGTCAGCCGGTAGGGATCGCCCGGCGCCGCCATCACCCGCACATCCACCCGGCCCGAGGACGTGAACTTGACCGCGTTTCCGACCAGATTCACCAGAACCTGCCGCAGCCGCCCGTCATCCGTGCGCACCGATTTCGGCAGGTCCGGCGCATAGTCGATGTTCAGGGTCAACCCCTTGTCCTGCGCGGCAGGACGCAGCACATCCACCGCATTCTCGATACAGGTTTCGAGATCGAAATCGACCTCCGCAAGCTTGAGCTTGCCCTCCTCAAGCCGGGACAGATCGAGGATATCATTGATGATTTTCAACAAGGCCCGGGACGAGGTTCGAATGATCTCGACGTATTGCTCTTCTTCTTCCGGCAGCTCCGAGTCCGACAGCAGGTCCGCCATGCCGATGATCCCATTCATCGGCGTGCGGATTTCGTGGCTCATGTTGGCGAGGAATTCCGACTTGGCCCGGTCGGCCTGCTCGGCGGCCAGTTTCGCATCCGCCAGCTCTGCCGCGTGACGCTTGGACTGGGTGACATCGCGCTCGATGCCGATGACCATGCTGACGTTGCCCTGATCGTCCTGCACGGGGACCAGATGTGTCTCGACCCAGATGGTCTCGCCCGACTTGGTGTAGTTCAGAATCTCGGTCCGATAGCGTTCGCCCTTTTGCAAATGCGCCGCAATGGCCCGGATCGTCTCCGGATCGGTCTCGGGGCCGTTCAGCAATTCGCCCGGCGTGCATCCGATGGCCTCGTCAACGGTAAAGCCGGTCATCTTGCAAAAGGCGTCGTTCACCCAGATGATCCGCGCCTGCGGATCGGTAAGGACGATGCTGTCGGAGGCATTCTGGGCAACCGCCGAGAGCTGTTCGAGTTCCGCCTGCTTCAGCTCCAGTTCACGCTCACGCTTGCGCAGGATCTTGATCGCGCCGCGCCGCACCGCCGACAGGCGACAGGCCAGGAACGTCGGCACCAGGATCAGGATGCCGGCGATCACCAGGATCAGACGCAGGGTCCAGAGATTGTCGGGTGCCGTTGGCCAGCCTCCACGCGGCACGGCATCCAACCGCCATTCGCCGGTCGGCAGGACAATCGTCATGGAGACCGGATCCTGCGCGCGGGTATCTTTGTCGCCCAAGTCGCCAAAAAACACGGCGCCAGCTTCTCCGGTGCCGTCCCGCCCGCGCAGGGTGATGTCCAGATTGCCGTTGGGATCAGACACGCCCGTCGCGGCATAGAGCATGTTGGCGTCGATCACCGCAGACACCAGCCCCCAAAAGCGCCGGTCTGCGCCCTCTCCGGTGAAAATCGGGAACCGCACGATAAAGCCGGTGCCGCCCTGGACGAGGTCCACCGGCCCCGCCAGCACAACATCGCCGCTGTCGCGCACCTGCAACGCCACCGCACGCTGCGCCGCGTTGCGGTTATAATCCAACCCGATCACCGCCCGGTTCGGTTCCAGCGGATGCACCATCGTCACCACGAGGTCCGGTGCGACCGCGATATTGAGGATTTCTGACTTGGTCCCGATCGTCTCTGCCGCCAGCGCACTGAAGCGTTCCTGCGTGATGTCAGGCTGCGAGGCGATCACCGCCACCAGCCCTTTGACCAGCTGGATGTCGGCGTTCAGATACCCTTCGAGCCGGGATCGGATCAGACCGGCCTCGCTTTGCACATCCGCACGAATGCGCTGTTCGTGGATGATACGGTTTTGGTTTTCGGCAAACACAAAGGAGAGGACCACGACCAGAAGCGCGATCCAGGTGGGCAGATAGGTTCGGTTGCCCAACGCCTGAACGAGGGGGTGAAGCCTCCGGAGCACCGTCAGCGTCTCCATCTCATTGGGGACTCCTCTTAGACTCGTACCCGATCTTGATGGCAGGAATTCCTTCTCGTGCCGTTAATCGAGCATCATTTGCTGCCTGCGACCTCAAAACAAGATCATATTTGCAACCGATTGGACGCAGTTGCATAACGGCCCACCGTCACAGGCGTCGGCGCCCCGGTCCGCGAAAGAGCATCACCGGCTGTGGCCTGCGTATCGCCAACTGGCAGCGCGCCATGAAAAAAGCGCCCGTGATCGAGCGCTTTATCACTGGGCGAGGCCCCGGGTGCAGAGATTGGAGGGGTGAGGATCAACTGCCCTCAAGGATCATGATATTGGCGATCCCGGCCCCCTCGCGATGGGCCTTGGCCTCTTGATACTCTGGCGAATTATAACAGGCGAGCGCGGCCTCCATGGAGTCAAACTCGATCACCACGTTGCGCGGATGGCCTTCGCCCTCCAGATGTTCGACCGCACCGCCACGTGCCAAAACGCGGGCACCGTGTTTCGCGAAGGCCTCCGTCGCCCCCTTGGCATAAAGCGCATAAGGGTCGGGATGGGTCACGGTAACATGGGCGATCCAATAGGCTTTGGGCATAGAACTCTCCTTGGTTATGTCCTCAGACGGGAGGCGCTCCGGGGACACCCCCGGAGCGACAGAGTTTACTTGTTCATCACTTTGGACAGCAGCAGATAGGCCGCGCCCGCCACAAAGAGCCCCACAAACCACGCGTAGGTGTAGATGGTCGCAAAGAACGCAGAGGTCCCATCGGTCAGGCCAACGCCCGCCAAAAAGCCCGGCAGGTTCGGCAGAATACCAATCACCAGCGCCAGAATACCGGCCCAGTTGGTGCCGTTCTGGCCCGAATAGATGCCGTTGGCCTTAAAGAGGTCAGCCACCTCAAGCCGGGTTTTGCGCAGAAGGTAGTAATCCGCCAGCATCACACCCGCGATCGGCCCCAGAAGTGCCGAATAGGCAATCAGCCAGCCGACGATATGGTTCACCAGAATCCATGGGAACATGGCGATCCCGATGGCTGCGGTGATATAGCCGCCGCGCTTGAGGTTGATCTTGCTCGGCGCGAGGTTGGCAAACCCATGCGCCGGGGCCACCACATTGGCCGCAAGGTTTGTCGTCAGCGTCGCCACGATCAGCGCAAACAGCGCGATAATCACCGCAGAGCCGCCCATGCGCTCCGACAGTTGCACCGGATCCCAGATCGCCTCGCCAAAGATCACCACAGTGGCCGAGGTCACAGCCGACGCGATAAAGGCAAAGAGCGCCATTGGGATCGGCAGACCCACCATCTGACCCACCAGCTGGTCCTTTTGGCTGCGCGCGTGACGGGTGAAGTCCGGAATATTGAGCGCAAGCGTGGCCCAATAGCCGATCATGCCCGTCAGGCTCGGCCAGAACACGGCCCAGAACTGCCCCTCTTTGGGCTGACCCGGATCAAAGGCGCTGGGGGTGGAGAGCATCTCGCCAAAACCGCCCGCCGCCGAATAGGCCCATGCCAGCAATGCAAGGCCCATCGCCAGCAGGAACGGAGCTGCATAAGTCTCCAGCCAGCGGATCGACTCCGTGCCGTTCTTTATAAAGTAGAGATGCAGGCCCCAGAAGGCGAGGAAGCAGACAAATTCACCAAGGCTGATCCCAAGGAACGGCAGTGCCTCCCCCGCAAGCGCCCCACCGGTGAGCTTGTTGAGGATCACAAAGATCGCAGACCCGCCAACCCATGTCTGGATACCAAACCAGCCACAGGCCACGATGCCACGGGCAACCGCCGGGATCTTGGCCCCGGCCGGGCCGAAGGACGAGCGCAAGAGCACCGGAAACGGGATGCCGTATTTGGTGCCTGCGTGACCCACCAGAACCATCGGGATCAGGACGATCGCATTGGCGGCGAGAATGGTCATCACCGCCTGATCCCAGCTCATGCCTGCGCCGATCAGATAGGACGCCAGCAGATAGGTCGGGATACAGACCACCATCCCCACCCAAAGTGCTGAAATGGACAACCAGTTCCATGTGCGCTCTGCTGCGGTGGTCGGCAACTGGTCTTCGTTGTAGAGTTCCGGATCCAGCCCCGCGAGGTTCAACTGGCCCGGTTCGCTGTCCCGAGACGTGGTATACCCACTTGTTATATCGGTCATTTCTTTATTTCCTCCCTTTTATTCGGATTTGTGGCCCTTTCCTCCAAAGGGCGCAAACGAAAATTCCCCGGCCAGTGACCGGGGAAAATCTCAGACGCAGGCCGGCATGTTTTCCGGATCACGCACCACCTTGCGGGGCGCGGTCACTTCTTTCCATTTCGACAGCGCTTTATTGACCTCTGGATAGGGCGCGCGCTTGACGAATTTGCCATGGCCTGCCGTGGCGCAGACGGTGCCATTGTCCACCGCGATCTCGCCCCGGCTGAGGGTGTAGCGCGGCAGGCCTTTGACCTCGCGCCCTTCAAAGACGTTGTACTCCACCACGGATTGCTGCGTTTCAGCCGAGATCACCTTGGTCTTTTCAGGGTCCCAGACCACCAGATCCGCATCCGCGCCTTCCAGCACCGCGCCTTTCCGCGGGTAGATGTTGAGGATCTTGGCAATATTGGTCGATATCGCTGCCACAAACTCATTCGGGGTCAGACGGCCCGTGTTCACACCTTCGGTCCACAGCACCGGCATCCGGTCCTCTAGCCCCCCGGTACCATTGGGGATCTTGGTGAAATCCTCGATGCCGTAGCGTTTCTGTTCAATGCTGAAGGCACAGTGATCCGTGGCCACCACCTGCAAGGACCCGGCCTGCAATCCCGCCCAGAGGCTTTGCTGATTGGCCTGGTCGCGGAACGGTGGCGACATCACGCGCTGTGCGGCGTGGTCCCAGCTTGGGTTGCGGTACTCGCTTTCATCCAGCACCAGATGCTGAATGAGCGGCTCGCCATAGACCCGCATGCCCTTTTGACGCGCCCGACGGATCGCCTCATGGGCCTGCTCACAAGAGGTATGCACCACATAGAGCGGCACCCCCGCCATATCGGCGATCATGATGGCGCGGTTGGTGGCCTCGCCCTCCACCTCGGGCGGGCGCGACATACCGTGGCCTTCGGGGCCGGTGATGCCATCTGCCAGCAGTTTCTGCTGCATGGTCGCGACAACATCGCCGTTTTCTGCGTGCACCATGGGCAAGGCCCCAATGGCCGCGCAGCGGCGGAAGCTGTCGAACAACTCGTCATCCTCCACCATCAACGCGCCCTTGTAGGCCATGAAGTGTTTGAAGGAGTTGATGCCATGGTCGACCACCATCTGCATCTCATCAAAGATCTGCTCACTCCACCATGTCACCGCCATGTGGAAAGAATAATCCGCACAGGCGCGTTTGGATTTCGCGTGCCATGCCTCCAACGCCTCCAGCATCGACTGGCCGGGGCTGGGCAGGCAGAAATCGACCACCATGGTGGTACCACCTGCAAGTCCCGCGCGGGTGCCGGATTCAAAATCATCCGCCGAATGGGTGCCCATAAAGGGCATCTCCAGATGCACATGCGGATCAATCCCGCCCGGCATCACATAACACCCCTCCGCATCCAGCACTTTGCCGCCGCTCAGGTTCTGGCCAATCTCGACGATCTTGCCGCCTTCAATGGCCACATCCGCGTCATAGCTGCGGTCAGCGGTCACAATGGTGCCGCCCTTGATGACAGTTCTCGCGCTCATTGTCTTACTCCACGATTTCTGCGGTCTCGAGGACGGCATGCAGCAGCACATCGGTGCCAGCGGTGGCCCATTCGCGGCTGATGTCTTCGTCCTCGTTGTGGCTGAGGCCATCAACACAGGGGCACATCACCATCGCAGTGGGCGCGACCTTGTTGATCCAGCAGGCGTCATGCCCGGCGCCAGAGATGATGTTGCGATGGGAATAGCCGAGCTTCTCTGCCGCCCTGCGCACCGCGCTTACGCAGCCCTCGTCAAAGGTGACCGGATCAAAATGGCCGACCTGTTCGATCTCCAGTTGCAGGTCCAGATCTTCGGCGATCTTTGCGGCCCCTGCGCGCAGGCGCGCTTCCATATCGGCTTGGGTCTCGAAACTGGGCGACCGGAAATCGATGGTGAAGACAACTTTACCCGGCACGATATTACGGCTGTTGGGATAGTAGTCGCACTGCCCCACGGCCCCCACGGCGTCGGGCTGATGGCTCATGGCAATCTCATGCACCAGATCGGTGATTTTCGCCGCGCCAAGCCCGGCATTACGCCGCATCGGCATCGGGGTGGAACCGGTATGCGCCTCCTGCCCGGTCAGCGTCACCTGCAACCAGTTCAAGCCTTGCCCATGGGTCACAACGCCGATGTCTTTGCCTTCTGCCTCGAGGATCGGTCCCTGTTCGATATGCAGCTCAAACATCGCGTGCATCTTGCGGGTGCCGACCGGCTCATCCCCGACATAGCCAATCCGCGCAAGTTCCTCGCCGAATGTCTTGCCCTCTGCATCCTCGCGGGCATAGGCCCAGTCCTGCGAATGCACCCCGGCGAACACACCCGAGGACAGCATCGCCGGTGCAAACCGCGTGCCTTCCTCGTTGGTCCAGTTCACCACCACAATCGGGCGACGCGGCGTGATGCCCTGATCGCGGATCGAGCGAACCACCTCCAGCCCCGCGAGAACGCCCAGCACACCGTCATATTTGCCGCCGGTGGGCTGCGTATCCAGATGGCTGCCCATCATCACCGGGTCGAGATCCGGCTCCGCCCCTTCAAGGCGGGCAAACATATTGCCCATGCTGTCAACGCCAACCGTCATGCCAGCCTCCTCGCACCAGCGTTTGAACAGATCGCGCCCGTCCCTGTCGGCATCCGTCAGCGTCTGGCGATTGTTGCCGCCGCGCAGACCGGGGCCAACTTGCGCCATTTCCATCAGGCTGTCCCAGAGCCGACTGCCGTCCACTCTCGTATTGCTCTGAAGATCCTTCATCGTCTTCTCCCTTCGTTTGAGGTCCGCAGGCCTCCTCGACCCGCTCCCTCTTCTTTCAATCGTATTCCCCGCACACCCGCCGCTCACTCGATGATATTGAGGAGCGTGCTGAGGGACTGTTTTGCGTCGCCGTAGAACATGCGGGTGTTTTCTTTGAAGAACAGCGGGTTCTCGATGCCGGAATAGCCGGTGCCCTGACCGCGTTTGGAGACGAACACCTGTTTCGCCTTCCAGCACTCCAGAACCGGCATG